>WRKI01000309.1 GCA_009778155.1 Spirochaetota bacterium | reverse complement strand
GCTTATGCCGGAGTTCCAGCCGCTGTTGAACTGCCTCGCCTGCGTGTAGTTGAAGCCGAAGGTCTGCCTGAGCCTTTCCACTATGGCCGCCTCGTCGCCGCCCTCTATCTCGCGGGTCAGCCGCATGAACTTGTTCAAAAAGTCGCCGGTAACGCCGCCTTCCAGTATTTCCATCGCGTCAAGGTAGCTCGCCCCTTCCCCGGCAAGGTACTTCGCCGCCCGGAACGCCACGATGTCAGAGGTCGATCCCAGGCCCGTGGCGTTGGCAAGCCCGGCGTTCATGTCCGACAGCCGCCGCGCCCCGTGCTCGCCCTGCCACAGCGGGCTGTTGCCCGACATGGCCGCCAGCATCGTAAGGTTCTTCGCCACTTCCTCCGACGACCGCACGAAGCCCCGGCTTATCCCGTCTTCCATGACCCGCTGCATTCCCCGCAAAAACTCGCTGTACTGCCCGCTTTCCATGCCGGAAGCGTTAAGCCCCGCCCAGCCCGCGCCAAGGGCATCGCCCGCGCCGAACCTTGCGGACATTGTCGCTATCCCCGCCAGAGCGCCCCTGTCCGCGCCGGTGGCCCGCTGGTGTTTGAACACCTGTTCCGTAACCGCCTGCGCAAGGCCGCCGCCAAGCCCTTCCCTCAGCGCCTGCCCCAGAAGCCCCGCGCCTTCTTCGGCGGAAAACCCGAAACGGTTGGCGGCCCCGGCGGCGGCCGAGAACGCGCCCCTAGGGTCGCCGGGGGTTCCCTTGAGCGCGGCAAGCTCCATCATCTCCGCCGCCCGCTGCTGCCACAGGCCGGCGTAGGCAAGCTGGGTGGATTTCTCGTTGGTGTTTTTCTGCCTTACCGCGTTGAAGATGTTCGCCCCCAGCATTATGCCGAGGCCGGCAAGCATGGTTTTGGGGTTGAACATCATCGCGCCGCCTATCATGTTGCCCAGCGTGGACACGCCGCCGCCGATCAAAGCGTCGTCTTTGCGCCTTTCGGAGAGGTGCGCACCGAAAACGTCCCCGGAGCCGAACTGCCCGACTATCCCGGCGCGGTCGAAAGAGTCCGCCCAGATTCTGAAGCCTTCGTTTATCGCCGTGGATATTTGCTGCGCCCCCAGAAAGCCGGCCGCGCCCGCCTGCCCGTTCTTTTTCCCGGCCGGGCTTGTCAGGTCTTGGACTGCCCTGCCGAATTCGGCCTGCTTCGCTTTCAATTGCGATGTAGTTTCCATCGCGCCGGCTATGTCGTCGGCGGCTATCTGCTCTTCTATTTTGCCGCTGAGTTCCCGAATCGAGCGCGTCAAGTCCTTGAACAGGGAGGCTTTTTCAGCGTCAACTTTTATGCCCGAAGCGCCGTTGGCCATTACCGTTTTCAGGCGCGGGTCGTTGAGCAGCGACTTTGTGTCATTGTTGAAAAGCAGGCTGCTGGCTTTAAGCTGGCTCTGCGCTATGTCAAGGTTGGCCGCTTTGTGGAAGTCTTTCTCGGATTTCGCTTTTTCCATGGCCTGCGAAAACGTGTCCACGGAACGCGCGGCCGCCGCCATGCCTGCGGTGAACCCGCCGGATTCAACGCTCAGCTCTATGCCTGCTTTTATCATTTATTTCTCCTTTTCGCCCTCTTGATTTTTTTCCAGCCAAGCATTATTATTGTAGTAATGAGGATGTATCCGTTCATGGCTGTACGTTGCCATCACACTGGCGCGTAGGAACAGCCATGAAATGAGAGAGGGGCTACCGAAGAGCCACAGGCTGTGTGTTAAGCTCGGCATGAGCGTAATGGCCTGTATAAGGCGGCACCCGGGGCCAAGATACCTGCAACCCATTATTTTAGGGATATCCGCAAGGTATCCCTTATTTTTTATCCAGATCGACATCTATTGCCTCCAGCGAATAAAGCCTTTTGCCGTCTTTTGGGTTCAGCATTTCCAACACGGTAAACTTAACCGGGATTATCCTTTTTTCAAAAAGCATAGGCGAATACAGCCGCCTTACCGCACGGTAGTTTTCATTATGTTTTTCTGGTTTAAGAGGAAATTTGAAAGGCTCTGCGGCATTAGAAAATAATTTGTCAATATTGGCAGCGGCTAACAGATGCGCGTCTTTGTCAAATGATTTTCCTACCGCCGTGCCGCTTAAAATCTTGTCCACTGATTTCTTTGAAAGCGTAGCAACAAGCCCGCTACGGCTTTGCAAAGGTTTATTTACCAGCCCAAGAACCATTTCCCGAGCTTCGTCGTATGATTCGGCTTTACGCTCCATTTTTGCCATTTCCCGAACTTCCTCCGGGGTTCCGAACATACTTAAAGCTAACTCTTTCGCCTGTTCTGTACTGTCTTCTTTATGTTTCACTCGCGGTCTCCACTCCCCCGGGGCTACTTTGACATATTCCTTGCCGCCCCAAACTCGCACGCTCCCGACAGGCAGCTTGCCGCCTTTTTGCAAGATCAATTTTTTATTTGCCGCCGATTCGGGAGCAGTATTTAACCATTTTAACGTGTTTTTCGGCAAATATATACCGTCCGCCCCCCGGCGGTGCTTGCTTTCGTCAAAGCCCGCCTTCGCCAGCAGGCGCAAGCACGCAAGAATTCTTTCCCTTTTGCCCATCACTCGCCCCTTATCGCGGAGAATTCCTCCGGCGAATAGCCGGCTTCCAAGAGGTCTGCGTCGTCAAAGTTTGCGGCGGAGCTGCGGCGCTTGTTGAAGCTCTCCCTCATGCCTTCCAGGGGGAAGCTCATCGCGGCTTCGTAGACAAGCCCGATCTGCCAGTCGTCAAGCTCCCTCACCGTCCGGCTCGTAGGAGAGGTTCCCAAATGCACCGCCGCCCACAGCCTCATCAGCGTTTTCTTCGGCAGGTACTCGCTTAGCGGCTGGTTTTTCTTCCTCTCCAAAGCGGCGCTCGACCTCGCCGCGAAAGGAACGCGCCTTGACATAGAGTTCCGCAAGGAACTCCTGGCTCGGCACCTCCATAAACGAAAAATCCCGGTTGAGCGCTTTCGCGTCCTCGTACCATTTAGGGCCGGACACCGCCATAACGTCCAGCGTGGAAGCCATGATGTTGACCGCCTCCGTCTGCGGGTCGAAGCTCTCGGCGGGCTTGTAGTCCCTGCGCCGGGCGGCTATCCTGCCGATGAGCATGAGGTCGGCCGCACGGGGATATTTGAGCGTGAAAACTCCCCGGCTCGTCTCGACTTTCTCCGTGGCGTCCATGCCCATTACCATCTGGGTGAAAAGGTCGTCCTTTTTGTCTTCGGCGAGCTTTTCAGCCTGCCTTTCCGTGCTTATGCGTTCCACTGTTTTCATTATTAATCCTCCAAAAAATTGTTGTTAATTCAAGGCCGCGCCGGAAAAAGGCGCGGCCGCCGGGCGCGTCCGCCTTCTCAGCCGCCGCCCGGCTTTACCGCCGTGAGAGCCTTGGCCTGCACGCTGTTTTTCGCGTAACTGTTACCGTCTACGCTGATCTCGCCGCTGGTTATCAGCACCCCTTCATAGGCTCCAAGCACCGTCCCGGCCTTCCGGTTGTAAAAGTCCATGTAGGCGATTTTCTGCACCGCGCCGGGGGCCATGAACTTGGCCCTTGTCGGCATTATGTCCATGAGCGCGATGCGCCCGCCGTCGGCGTACTGTATCGCGCCATCCAAAACCCGTCTGAACGGCAAAAAGCCGTCCATGGAAATCGAGCACTGGTAGCCCTGCGGGTCCATCGCCACGGGGCCGAGGTGCCCGATCACCACCGCGTCCTGCACTTGGAAATCCTCCGAAGCTCTGAAAGACGCGACCAGCGCGACGGCCTGCGCGTCGGCCGCGTTGGTGCCGACCCTCACTTGGCAGTTGAACCCTTGGGCGATGATCTCGCCGGTTACGTTAGGTAAAGACATTTTTCAATCCTCCTGCTTTATAGCTCCAGCGAAGTGCCGGAGTCGTACACATAGTTGTACGCCGTGATGAAAAAGAAGTTGTTGGGGGCCGTGAGGTTCCTGTGGAACTCGATGAAGTTCTTGTCCCCGACCTTGCGGGTTTTAACGCCCCAGACGTTAAGGCCTTCGTCCGTCGGGATGATCAGCCCCTCCCCGCTCCACTTTCGCGCCGCGCCGTGAAGCGTCTCCTCTATGTCTGCCCCCTTGTCAACGCCGGGCCGCCCTATGCCCAGGCTGTACTGGTGCCGGATGTCGCGGTTCATGTAGAGGTCTTGCCTCACCATGCTCCTTTCGACAAGCTGAAGCTGCGGCCCGTTGTGCGTGGTCATCGCCCGGATAACCGCCAGGCGGTTGTCGTCGGTAGTCCCGCCGCAAAGCACCCCGCCGGCGATGAGCCTTTCCATTTCCGGAACCGTGAGCTTGGCGGCGAAGCGCAGGACGCTTACCGTCTTCCATGTCAGCGGCTCGTTGACGGCCACGGAGCATTCCAGCCCCAGGAGCTTGCAGGCGAAGTAGGATGCCGGCAGGTCTTCCGGCCGCCCGGTCAAAGGCGACATTGCGGTTATGGCCGGGTGGCAGTACGACACCAGCTTGTTGTTAAGCTGCCTTGCGAACTCCACGGCTTCCGCCACGGTTTCCCCGGCCCGGCCGCCCAGAAGCGCGGTGCGCTCCTTGCGGTTCTGCACGCCGCTCATGGCCTTGCAGTGCTTCGATATTAAGACGTGCACGGCGGGGTCGGTGGAGGGCGTGGAGATGATCTGCACGTTTTCGGTTTCCAGCGCGGCCAGCGCCCTCGCCCAGTCTTCCACGGTGTGGGTTCCAGCCGACGCGCCTTCAAAATAGACGGGTTCCGGGTCGTTGTCCGGCATCGCGTTGGGCGCGCCGCGCGTTTTTTCAACGTTCCCCCTGCCTATCCAGGGGCTGTTTTCAAGGGCGCTCAAAAGGGCGTGGAAGTCGCTGGTCAGAACCTTCGGCTCGGACAGGTCTAGCGAAATTACCGCGTCAAGCTCCCGCGACGGGGACTCGTCGTCTTCGTCAAACAGCGCGGCCGCGAACTTCCCGGTGTCGTTCAGCCGCCTTACGATTGTCTCTACAGTTGGGTAGTCTTCAAAGGGCAGGAAAACGCTGCCGCTTCCCGCGTCGCAGGCGGGAACGAAGAAGGACGAAAAGGGCTGCCCTTCCGCCGCGACTTCCGTCTGCCCGTAGGACGTGCAGGCGGCCTCCGCTCCGGTTGCGGCTTCTTGCAGGACTACCCTGTACCGGACGGTTTTCCCCCCGGCCCCGGCCAGCGGCGTTACGCGGAGCTTTGCCGCGCCGCCCTCCAGCTTGAAGGGGGCGGATATGTCAAGCGGCTTCCACGAGCCGGGAGCCTCAAGGCTCTCGAAGTTCAGAAGCTCCGGGCCGATCCCTTCTATCTCGATTTTCGCAACGACCGCGCCCGCCGCTTCGGGGTTGAAGGCTTTCACGGTTATTTCCCGCGCCTCGCCGACCCGCAGCCGCTCCATGCCTTCGGCTTCCACCTCCGGGCCGCCGCCTCCGGTTACCTTGACGTAAAGCCCTTGGTTGTCTATGTCCAGCACCGCCGAGCCAACGCCGGTGTACTGGAGCCGCATAGACCTTTTGCCGATGTTGTCGATTGCCTCTTCCATTTCCCCGAAAGACAGACGCAGCTTTTTGGTTCCCCGCTCCGAGCCGTCGACGATCTGCATCGAGACCCTGTTCGCGTCCAAGCCCCATGTGGCCGTCCTTGCGCGGATCACTTCCGCGCCCCCGGCTTTAAGCCGCCTTGCCGCCTGGGTGTTGCCGTTGACGGCCATCGCCATTACCCTTTGCGGCGAAAACTGCGGCGAAGGGGTAAAGGCGTGGGCCACCGCTTTCAAAAGCTCGCCGTCCGACAGCGTCTGCCGCGCCTCGTCCAGCGTGGAAAAAACGAAAAGCCGGCGCGGCTGGCCGCCCCTTGAGCGGCCGAGGATTACGCCGTTGTTGGCCGAAATGCCGCCGGACGCGCCCCCTGCCGCCGTGCTTCGCGAATACGCTCCGGGGACTAGGTGCTCGGTGCGCCGCCCCACGGTCTGAAAAATTGCCGGTTGTACTCCCATATTTTGACCCTCCTGTCAAACTTTTTTTTCGAGCAGCGCCGCCGTTACGGCCCGCCACTCTTCAAGCGATAAAAATTCCGTTCTGTGCAACGACGCGGCTAGGCCTGCCGCGGCAGACCCGCCGAGTCCCGTCTTTTCCAAAAACTGATCCGCCGAAACCGGCGGCTGTTTTTCCGGCTTTCGGGCGGCTTTACCCGGTTCCGAGCCGGACGGTTGATTTGGTCGCTCCCGTTTTGGCATGGTTCATCACCTCCAGTAAAAAATCGCCGCTTACGCCGGCAAGCTCGGTGTCTATTATTGACTGTTCTACAATGTAATCAGCTTCAAAGGTTATCTGCGCCCCGGCTAAGCTGACCCCGAAGTCGTAGTTGAAGGTGTTGCTGCGCTGGCCGCGCACCGAGCCGTCGAACACGGTGAGCTTGCCGCCGCCCGACAGGGCGTGCTTCATCATGCCGCAGGCAAAAACCCTCAGCTTTTCGTAAAGCTGGTTTTTAAGGGCTATGTTCTCGCACCATATTTCGATGGAGATCGTATCCTGCCGGACTGCCCCGAAGACCACGCCATAGAGCCTGTCCCTGCCCTCGAAATGCCCCTTCAGCTTTTCCACCACTCCGGGCGTTACTTCGTAGCCCGCCGCCGCAAGCGCGTCCATGTCGGCTTTTTCCCAGGCCCAGGCCCTCGGCTCTATCCCCGTTTCCGGGAGGTTCGCAAGGCCGGGCGGCTTGGACTCATCCAAGGTGGTGATGACCACGGCGGGGAACAGGCTGGCCGCCGCCTCGTCCCCGGAGCCGAGCAGCGTGTTGAACGGGTGCTCGTTGGTAACGTTGACGGATATGCCGTTGTAGTCGTTTGCCAGGTCTATGGCCGCGAAATAGCCCCTTACGGCTTGGACTATTTCCTCTTCGAGTATGCGGCCTTTGTTAAGGTAAAATATCATATTCCCAAATCCCCCTTCATCGCTGTTTCTATCAGTTTGGATACTGGCTCTCTTGTAATGTCCGCCACGGTCTGCGTTACGGGCCTCGCCTTTATGCCGGGGTTTATCCAGCTTCCCGGCCTTCCTTTCGCGGATATTACCCGGAATGTGAAGTAGCCGGATGCCCTGTTTTTGCCCGCCTCGTCATGCGCCCTCACCATGCCGGCCATGTTCTGATCCGCCAGGCCCGCCCCGCTCAAACGGCCGTAGCCTTTGCTGTATTGCGCCCGCCCCACCATTTTGCCCATGGCGTTAGGCGTTTTGTCCCTGTCTGGGGCGTCGTCCGCGCTGCGCTCGGTGCTCATCTTTTCAAACTTTCTGACTATGTTTAGCACGTCGCCAGCCATGACGTTTCGGAAGCCCACCGTGCCCGGAGTTCCCCACCTGAAAGGCACGATCAGGTAGCCGTGCCCTTCTTTGGATACCCTTGATCTGGGGCCTTTCGTGTGCGTTTTTTTCATGTCGAAGGGGCTTGTGCCTTTTTCCAGCATTTCGGCTATGGGGGCTTCGCTGTATATTTCATACGACAGCGGGCCGAGCCGCCTCTTTTTTATGCTGCGGGCGTAGCCGCCCTGGGGGTTTTTAAGGCTTTCAACCCCCGGAAGGCTGCCCCCTTTGGCGTAGCCGAGCCACGCTTCCCTGATCAATGAAGCGCCGTGCAAGACGGCGGTCTTGGTGCCGGGCATTTTTTCCGGGTGGAAGGCCGAAAGCGTTTCGAGCAGTTCCTTCAACTGTTCGCTGTTTACGGTTACGTCCAGCTTTACCATGCTTCCCCCTTCTGCCTGTTGGCTCCCCGGCTTTCCTGCAC
The DNA here is from genome assembly GCA_009778155.1 of Spirochaetota bacterium. GTDB lineage: Bacteria > Spirochaetota > Spirochaetia > Treponematales > Breznakiellaceae > WQXQ01. The sequence goes on along the minus strand of WRKI01000309.1, from coordinate 11,429 downwards.
CGCGCTGAACAGCTTCAGCACGGCCTTGCGCGGCATCCTCTGGTTTTCGCTCGACCTGAGCTGGGGAACGCTTTTGAGAACGCGGTACGTCGGCAGGTACTCGTAAGCCACGGAGAGGTTTTCGCCTTCGGCGGGGCGGCTTTCGCCCAGCCAGCGCAGCCTGTTCGTGCCGGCAAGCGCGTAATCCCTGCCTTCGGCATACTCTTTTTCCCGGCCCGACACGAGCAGGATGCCGCCGACGAAAAAGTCCGGCAGCACGTCGTCAAAGCCTTCCCCGCGCCGCTTTATCACCGCTTTCCGCACGTTGGCCCCGGCAAGCACGGTTATTATGTCGCCTTCCGCCACTTTGTATTTGTATGGGAAGCTCGCCAGCGCGTCCCCGCCGTGCGCGTTTACTATGGCCGCGTCCTGTTTTTCAAGGTTCTGCGACAAGATGAGAAACTTGTGGGGCTTCACGAACCTTACGCCGCGGGCGGTAAGCGGCTGCCGCGCCCCGCCGTCTTTGAGCCGCACGGTGTCAAGGCGGAATTCCAGCACCTCGACTTCCTGCCCGCCGCCGTCCGTTACCGAGTCTATGCCGACAAGGTCTGCCGGCTCGCGCAAGAGCACGCCTTCTATAGGCGACTTGTTTGCAAGGGCTTCCGGCACGCGGTAAAACCCGTTCCCAAGGGGCTGCAGCGCGGCTTCTTCGATGATTGACGCGGTTTGCAGCCTTACCGTTACGTCCGCGCTTTCGCCGCTTCGCATTTCCCGCGCCGGGTGTTCCAGTTTGGCGTAGCGCCCCATCTGCGAAACTTTGAGCGCGTCCCCGCCGGTGTCAAACGCGCCCGTTATCTCGCCGCCTTCGTGTTCCGGCGGCAGTTCGGCGAGGCCTTGGAAAACGGCCAGCCGCAGGGTCTGCACAGTTTCTTTCTGGTAGCCGTATGTTTCCCCGGAGCCGCCGCACTTTTTGCAGCGCGGGTCTGCCGAGCGGTTTGTCTCAAGGGCGCAGGCGCATTTGTGCGCCGTCCTCCAGCGGACGTTCTGGGCGTGCCGCTCCAGCATGGCCTCGTAGTTGTCCCTGCCCAGGGAGAGAACGACGGGTGAATTTCTGCCCAGCCCGAATGCCATTAGAGAGCCCCCTAGTCCTTGCGAAGAAATTCGTCTATTCCAAGTTTTAACGCCGCCTGCGCTTCTGCCAAAACCTCGTCCATATCGTCGCCCGCGATTAACCGTTTGACGGCTTTTTTCCCGGCTTGCCTTTTTGCGAAACCGGTATCCGTTGCGGGGTTGCTGTCAGCCCACTCTTCCATTTTTATGTAAGCCGCCGCTCTGGGGTATTTTTTCTCAACATCTTCCGGCTTCGCCGCTACCGGTTTTGGCAGCCTTACGACGTCGTCATCTTCCACTCTTCTGTATTCCCGGCGGTAACGGGCGGCATCCGCGTAAGCCGCTTTTATCTCTTTGTACCCTTCGATATGTTTTTCGGGGTCGGCCGCCGCCTGTATTTTTTCCGTTTGGCGTGCGGCCTCTTCCGCTATTTCTCTGGGGACTGTAACTATACTGAATTCACCGCCGGAAAGAGCCACCCTGCCTGTAGGGTCAAAGTCTTTCATGCTTTTTAACTGATCCTTAAAACGCTGCGGCAAATCGTTGATTTCTGTGATGCTGCTTGCGCGAACCCCTTTATGGGCAAGTTTCCCGTTTATTGAAACCGCGCCGTTTTCCACGACGACTTTTTTCCCGTTTACCTCAAACTCCTTCTTATTTGGAGACGGATTTATGTCGTCCTGCTTTTTCGCGGCTTGTTTCGCTTCGTCGCCTTTTTTGTCAATGTCGATGCCCAGTTCATTCATCATCGCGTCTTTGAACGAACCGGGGCCGTTAGGTTTAAGCCCGAAAGCCTCCCGCGCTTCATCGGCGGAGGCTCCTTTCTGCCGCATTATGAGGAACGCATCTGAAGCTGTTATTTCTCCCCGCTCGTACTTGCCCATTGTAACTTTCAGCGAAAGCTCGCGGCTCTTCTTTTTTTCCTTTTCCGTAGCCCGCTTTTCTTTCGCCTTGCGGCTGGTTTCCTGCTTTTTGCTCTCCGGCTGTTTGTCCAGCGCGTCGCCTTTCTCCCTGACGTGCCTGCTCAGCTCCTGCACTATGGGCAGCGGCCTGCCGTCCGCGTCCGAAAATCTGTCCCGGTGCAGCTTGACAAGCTGAAGCAAGGCCTCGGCGCTTTCCGCTGCGGACACTTTCCGCATGAGGCTTTTTATCGCGGCGTTGGCTCCCCGGCTTTCTTTGTCGTAGTACGGCCGCCATTTTTTGTCCGCGCCTTTGATGTGCTTTTTCCCCTTCCATGTCCTTATCGTGCCGGGGTTGTAGGCTTTTTTCACGTCGCCTTCCGGAAGGCCGCGCAGGTGCGCCAGTATTTTTTTCTTGAAGTATTCCAGCTTCGCGCCTTCGCCGCCGCGCCCAAGGGCTTTCTCTATGCCCTTCCATGTAGCAAGCGGGGCTTTTTTCTTTTTCCCGGCTCGCGCCATCCACTTCAGTATCTCCAGTTTCATGTTTGCGCCTCCCTTGTTTTGTATTGATTTTTTTACGGGTTTGTGCGATGATAAAGGCAAGGAAGAAATGGCCGCTTCCACCTGTTTTCGGAAACCAGAGAATTCAGGCGTGTAGCCGTAATCGGCGCTCACCGTCTTTATGGCATTAGCGGCTTCTTCTTTCTTTTTATCCAACATATAACCTGAAACCATAAATATATCTTTTCCGCCTTCTTTCTTGCGATCCAAAATTGCGATTATCCCGTCTTTTTCCAAACCGATGCGACCGCCTTTGATGTCGATAGTGTCTGTTTTGTAGCCGTTTTCGATTGCGTCATTTACTTTGTAAATCAATGATGTTATTTCAGTGCTGTTAAGTTTGTCTCTTTCGATCCTTCTTTCTATTATGTGCAAAAGCCCGTAGCCGTCATTGCCTGTTTTACCTTTGTCTACGGTAACATCCCCTAATTCTTTGCTCTTCACGATTTGCGACTTTCCGCTTTCAAGAATGCCCGACAGGGTTTTTATGTTCCTAACCGCCGCGCTAAAGCCCGCCGGCTCTGTTCCCCCTCCCCCGCCTCCTCCGCCGCCGGTATCCGGCGCGAATGTGAAGCGTCCCAGCACGTCATGGTGCGGGTTAGCCTTTTCCAGCAGCCCGAGCCGTTTCAGCGTTCTTTTAGGAAGCCGTATGTGCTTCAAAATCAAAGCCGCTTCCATTACAGCGCCCCCAGTACCATGTGGCCGAACTTCAGCCTGTTGGCCTTTATGTAGCCCTCAAGCTCTTTGTTGTACTGCTGTATCCTCGCGCCGAAAAACGCGCTTGTCGCGCTCTGCGTGGAAGAGAACGACTCGGACACGCCGTCCATTGACAGGCTCGAAGACGAAAAGCCGGACATTAGCCCGTCGCCTATTATGTTGAGCATCTCGATAGCGCACATCTTGCCGATCGCCGCCCGCAGATCGGCGGGAACCATGTCCGCGCTTTCAAAGCCGGCGACGTAGTCTATCGCGTAAAACATCTGGTTGTTGAACTGGTCCGCGCCGTAAGGGAACACGGACTGATGCACGGCCCTTGCCGAATCGCTGTGCCTCAGCGGGCGGTCGAAAAACTTTATCACGCCCTTGGTCTTGTCCAGGGTGCAAGCGTTAAGCAGCGACCGGATCGGGCTGTGCCGCGCCACAAGGTCGAGCCGGCTCACTTCCATTACCGGCCTTTTCCGCGTGCTTATCCAGCCCGTCCTCTGTATGCGTTCCCTTCTGTATTGATAAAAGTCTTCTTCCTCGTCGTAGTCCTCGCCGCGCTTCAGGCCCCGCAGTCCGGGCTGGCCGGCCACCCGCGTCTTTTTCAGCGTTATGTTCAGCCGCCTTTCCATCTCCTCCATGCTGGAGTTGATGTGGAACCTTATCTGCTCGTCGGTGTAGGGCGTGCCGTTGGATGCCCGCAGATCGGTTCCCCAGCAGTAGGTGAAGCGCAGGTCGTCGGGGGTGAGGATTTCGCCCCAGCTTCCTTCGGGGGCGCTGTAGTTGCCGAAGGTGTAGCCCACAGGCTCGCCCGCGCCGCACCTTACCCAGCCGGACATTTCATATTTTGAGTCCGGGTCGTCGAAGTCCCTTGCGCGGTACTGGTACACGCCTTCGGACACGTCGGGGTCTAGGAAGCGCAGGCCTTCCACGGGCTTGGCTTTGCCGCCGGGGGCGAACCCGCCTTCGGACAGGGCGAGCCACTGGCCGTCCGCCATGAACTTTCTTTCGAGCCTGCGCCTGCCCCCGTGCCGGAATTGCAGGACTACGTTGTTTTTCGCGCTTGCCGCTGTTATCACCTTTCCCCCGGAATGGGGCGGGGGTTTCCCCCCGCCGCCGCGCTACGCTTTTTCATAGCCGGGGATTCGCAAAAGCCTTTCCGCCTGAGCGGAATCGATCCCGGCTATGCCGTCTTTGTCGAAAACGGCGGTCTCGCCGTTTGCCAGCAGCACCCTGCCGCCTTTCAAGCTCTCGTTGCGGATTCGCACGGTTCCTGCGGCTTCGGCATAGAATACCGTTTCGGCTTCGGCTTTGGGGGCCGTTCCCGTTTTGGCCTCGGCTTTGGCTTCAGCCTCAGCCTCGGTTTTTGTCTCGGCTTTGGCCTCGGCCGCCGCGCCGGCTTCCGGATTGTCCGGTTTCAAGGCTTCGCTTTCGCCTTGCGCTTCGTTTTTCTTCGCCATCAGTATTCAAAGCCCCCGCTGTAGGCGATGTTGTTCGCCAGGCCGCACCAGCGCGGCACTTTGAGGTCGGGAGCGCCGAAAAGCTGGATGAAGAAGGGTTTTTCCGCGCGGTTCGACTCGAACAGCGGGCGCATTCTCAAGGGCAGAAGCTGGTAGAATTCCACCACGGTCTGGAGCCTCTGCTCCGTGAGGAACAGGATGCTCGCGGTGCCGGGCAGCTCTTCGTTCAAATCCGTGAACGTCGTCGTCCCGTCGCCGCCGCCGATTCTGATCATCTCCATCGCCTCTTCGCCGTTTTTGGCCGAGCGGCAGATGACGAAGCCGGTGCCGGGCTTGCTGGCATCTGCCTTGATCGTAAGCCTCACGGCTTCGCCTGAGCCGACCGCCACGGGCGAGCCAAGCTCCCTGCCGGGGGATATGCCGTACTGGTTCACGGCGTGGACGGTGTACCTGTAATTCCCGCCGTCCGCCGCGAAGAACTGCGACCCGCTTTCCGCCGACACGTTTACGGACAGGGCGGCGGGGGCGTTGGGGCGCATATCCGGGTCGCCGTTCTCGCTCACGCGCCCTTTGACCCGGAAAAGCCTGTTCATGCCCACGTCGCCGCCGATCTTCAGCGTGCCGAAAGGCGACGGGTACGATTCCATGACCGGGGACATCCTGCTGTCGCCGGTACCGAAGATTATCCTGTCCCGGACAAGGTCTTGCAAGTCGCGCGTAAGCACCAGCGGGAAGAAAGAGATGTTCGCGTGCCCGCCATCGTCGGCTATGGCCTGCATCGTGTCGGTGAGGACGCGCTCGCCTATGGAGGCTATCGTCCTGCCCCTGTAGTCCTTCACGTTCCGCTGCTCCCTGGGCAGCCTCATGATCTGCTTGGGCAGGCCGTCCCACTCGGTAGGCACTACGTCGCTGTCGCCGTGGAAGCAGAGCATTTCGGAGGCCCTTAAAATCGTGAGGGTTCCGGCCATTTTTTCAGACTCGTACGCGTCTTCAAGGCTTTCCACGGCGAGCATCTGGTCGGTTATCGACCTTCTGGTTTGCAGGAACTTGACCGACACGGGGATGCGCCGCAAGTCCTGCCTCGTGTTGGGCGAGCCTTGGCCTTCCCCTACCGTTACATGGTCGTGGTCGCCCACGTCGTAGCGCCGGGTGTACTCGTGCACGGTGGAGCGCACCGGCCGCCTCTTGATGCGGTTCATCAGCTTGCAGTCGTCCTTCTGCTCGCGCATGGCGTTGACCATCGTGGCTTCCAAGCTCTCCGGCACCATCGAGCGCCCGCCGACAAACTGCGCGGAATCGGTTCCGGTTCCGGCGGCTAGGGCTTTTGCAAGCTGCTCTTCCGACATCGTTCCGGTTTCCGCTCCGGATTCGGTCATTAAAAATAAATCGTTCATCGCGTCTCCTCCTGTAAAATAAGCGATAAAATTAAGGAAACGATTATTAAATCCCATCGAGGATTTAATAATCGTTCTTACCCGCATTTTGCGCAATGAAATGAGCAAATGCAGAGGGAAGCACTGATTAGCTTCGAGTTAATCAGTGCTTCCTTAAGCGATCCCGTCCGGCAGTTTCTTTTTCAAGAACGCCAGAAGTTCGGGCCCTATCGGGGAATTCGGGTGGTTGACGGACTTGTTGATCTGGGTTTCCAGCTTCCCCGCTTCAAAGGCGTCCATTTCCTTGTTGTCTACCGCCTTGATGACGATGTCGAAAAGGTCGTCCCTGTCCTTAAAGGTAAGCGGCCTGCTTAGCCTCATCTGCCCGCCGTCCCCGAAGCCGCCTTTTTGCAGGCCCGCCTCGCTGAGGCTTGCCGCGCCCCGGCGGGGGGCGGGGGACGCGGCTATCTTTTCCGCGTTTTCCTTGAGCGCGGCCAGGTCTTCCCCCACCGACTTTTTGAATTCGCCGTCCCGCTTCTGCGCTTCGGACATTTCGCGCAGGGCCTTGGCGATCTCTTCCTGCGACTTTTGAAGCGACTCGATCTGGCCGGCCAGCGCTTTCATGACAAGGCCGGTCGCCTCCGCGTTTTCTTCCAGCGCCTTCCTTACCGTCGCCGCGATCTTTTCCGCGCCGTCGCCTTCGTCATCATCGTCATCTTCGTAATCGTCTTCGTCGTCGTCGTCCCAGTCGTCGTCGTCCGGCCTCGATTTGGCGATCCCGCCGCCGTCTCCGCCGCTACTCAGCGCCTTTTGCAGCTTGCCGAGAACGGCCTCGAACACGCCTTCCTTCTGCTTTGCCATTGGTAATGCCTCCCCAATTTCGTCTCTGTTTTTTATCAATTCCCTGACTACGTCAAGGCTTATTGAACCGTTTATCCCGCGCCCTTCCAGATAGCTTCGCGCCTCTTCCAGGCTGTTCACGCGCCCTTCGCTCATCTCGCTTACCAGCCCCGCCAGGGCCGCTTCGTGCCCGCCTTTTGCCGCGCCCAAATCTTCCCTCTGAAGCGCCCTGCCGCCCTCGAACAGGCTTGAATCCGTGCCGCCGCCGGCGGAGAGCGTTTTCACGAACTCGCTTCCGGTGAGGCTTTTCGCCAGTATGCCGCAGGCGGGGCTTACCGTGTGGTTCACCGGCGCTATGGTGAAGGCAAGGTCGTTCCAGAGGAAGGAAAGCACCTTCTCGGTTCCGTCTTTCGCCTTCACTATCCTGGGCATGATGCCGGCGACGCTGGCCTTCACGCGGCTGGAGCCGGACTCCAGAAGCTCGATGAACTTTTTGGCGTGCCTGTTCTTGGCGTACAGCTTGCCGGTTACCCTTGTGGACTTGCCGTCAACGTAAACCGACAGCGGCTCGCCTATGACGTATTCCTCGTCGTTGACCGTGCGCCCGTTCTCCGTCCTTTTGTGCAGGTGGTCTTTGGAAATGACCCCGTTTGTCAGAAAGTATTCCTTGCTTTCCAACAGCGCCCGCTGCAGCACGGTCTGCCCGTGCAGGTCGAGGTTTTCGTTGCTGGCTTCCACGTCAAAGTAAAAGTTGCCGTCGGCCTCCGTCTGGAAATTCCCTTTGCTGATTTCCATCTGAAGGCAGACAAGCTGGTCTTCGTATCTGTCCAATCCGCGCATACCCCGCTCCCGGCCCGAAGGCAAAAAAAAACAGGCCGGACGGAGGTATTGCCTCGATCCGGCCTGTTTTGCAGTGCCGATTTTAAATTCGGTTTATTTTATTGTCAATAACCATATCGGCTTGCGCCGCTGGTTATTTTTAATTCTGCGCTAAAAAAAGCGTTTTGTCAAGCGTCCGGCGCAAAATTCGCGCGAACTTTTTCCTTTTTGGAAACAGTTGGGTGTGGCCTGCGCGGATTGAAAGCGTTTTCTGCAACCGCCGGTTGCAGTTTTGCGGGCGGGCTTGACGCGCTGAACGTTTTGCTGAAGCCGGCAAAACGTTCAGGGAACCAGTTGGTTAGTGCCGCTAACCGGCTGAAAAGGGAAGCGGGCTTGCGGGTGTGGTTGTTTCCATTTTGGAAATAACCGCTTTGCGGGCGAAAGGCTAAGGGCAACCTCGCGAAAGGGAGGGTTTATCAATGCTAGCTGTTTTTAAACCTGTTGCCGAATATGTATCCGATAGCAAGCATGATAACCGAATTAAGAAGGTACAGCAAAGACGACACGCTGGCACGGTCTTCAACAAATACAATAACGGCGTATATGATTATTAAAGCGACAACCAATTTAACCGCGGCCTTTGTTACCCACCAGTCTCTGTCCCTGGCATGGTGTGAATCGGCATCTTTTCTCGCCTCTTCCCTTTCTACTTGCACTTCTTTAGGGCTGGCTTCATACACGGGCCGCCCTGGCTTAGGGCTGTCTTCTTCCAAATCGATAGCCGCTATTTCCTGCGCGGGTTTGTCCGGCTCTTCGCTTCCCATTGGCGGCCTACTTTAACTCGACGGAATCGCTTGAAATATCGTCGTCATTCAAAAACGGCTGTTCCGCCATCCACGCTTTGTACCACGCGCTTTCTTTCTGGTGGGTCAACTGGGATAAATATATCCCGTTATAAGGCTTGCTTATGCCCCAGATTTTATCAAGAAGTTTTTCCAGAAGGCCGTCGTCCCCCTCTTCCTTTATCGAATAGGCCGGGGTGCCTCCGTAGTCGGTGATGCTGTTGGCTCCAAACCTTTTATAGGTGTGGTAAACCGATTCAAGCACCGGGCCGTACTTCCATGCGGAAAAACGCTCGGAAAACAGCGATACCCCGGTCTCCTTCAGATAATCTCTGTACAGGAAGTAGAGCATTTTCTGTATTTTCATGGCCGTTACCGGCGTTTTCTGATCGAAAGAGCGGGTTAGAAAGTTATTGGACACATATATCGGGTTGTACATTCCGTCTCCTTACGCTTTTGCTGCCGCTATTGGGCGGTAAAAGCTGATTTTGCCATCGACTTTAAATATAACTAAAAACTGCGCCGTGCGCAAGATGGAAAAAACGGAGAATTTGATACAATATGGCCGTTTTGGACGGCGGGCTAGGCTTGCTTTTGAGCTTCCCGGCGGGCTTCCAGCCGGGCGTAGGCCGCGTCGCCGTGCTTTCGCATCAGCTTGGCGGCAAGCTCCACCGTTTCAGGGCTGATTCCGTTTTTCTCGTCCGCTGTAACGTCAACGATGCCCAGCGCGGCGGCTGCGCTCAAAGCGGCTTGCTTTCTTTCCTCAAACGTTTTTCCGCTGGCCATGTTTTTGCCGCTTGCTGGGGCTAGGCTTGCGGGAGGACTAATGGTGGCAGTTCTATTGGCGGGTTGTTTCTCGCGTACTCTTCGGCGGCTTCGACGCTGCCGCCTTTGGAAGGGCTTAACGCGTTCAGATACCCGATGTCAACAGGCTTCATTCCCCATTTTATGCACCTCGCGATAGGATACCAAGGACTTTCGGCTTTGGATTTGTATATTTCTTGCTTGCTTCCGTCCGGGTTCATTCTCACATGATACCAGTTATCGCCAGCATCATAAACACGCCCATCGCCCGTTGCTAATAAACGCATATTGCTTTCTCCCTTATACTTTATTATAGCATTTTTGCTCCGATTTGTCAACTGGTTTTTTCCGCTAGGCACCCTTTCCACGGATACGCCGTTGGCCTCCAATACTCGCAAAAAACGCAAAAAGCCGGAATCGCTGGCTCTGGCCTGATATAGGGACTCGTCAATGACAACCGCCCTTACATCGTTCCTTCTCAAGTCTATGCCGCCCCAAACTTGGGCTTCCACATAACTATTGAAAAAACTTCTCGCGTTTTTACTTGCATTGACCTGCGGCTTTGAAAAGATTGAAGCGGCATCGTTTCTGAAACTTCCCATGCCGTCAATAGAAGAGTTGCCCAATGTAAATGAAGCCCTGTCCCTCGCGTTTCCGCTGAAAATAAAAGCTATTTTTCTAGAACCGCCGTCATTTAACTGCAACTGCAACTCGTTGGGGTTCGTAACCACGGCGTACACTGGCCGGTGGGCATTTTCAATGCCGTAACCTGTCCTGTCTCTTTGGCTTGATACTGCGCCGTAGCTTTCCGCCTCGCCTATCAAGCGGCGTTCCCAATGGTTTCTGTCTTCAGGGGCAACTAGCACATTGGAATCCCCGGTTTCAAACTGCGACTTTACTCGGGGGTCATTTTCAAAGTCGTCTATGTTGCGAAGGAAGCTGTCAAGGTCGTCATGGTGTACGATTTCCCCATTTTTGACAAAATCGTTCACCTCGGCGATAAACCCGTCCACGGTTTTGCCGCTGTTCGCAAGATAGCTTTCAAGCTCTCTTCTCACGTTATCGGGTATCGGCTTGTTTGCATCGATATAGCCCATCGACTTGTCGTAGAACCGCGCGAATTCTTTCCCGAAGCGTCCCTCAATGTCATCCCCGCCGCTGTCCCCGCTGTCATCAGACGGCGGCTTATCCGGCGGAGCGCCGCCCCCGCTTTCCCCGTCTATAGCGTCAAACAGGGCTTTAAGCTCCTCGTCCCCGTCGATAAGCGCGTCAAGCTCGTCGTCGTCCAGCCAGTCTTCGCCTTCAGCGTCCGCAAGAATCTCCTCGTCGGTCTTCAGCCTCGGATACCACTGGCAGGTGCAGTTCGGGTGCAGCGGTATCTCAGGCCGCTCCGGGTCGTCAACCTTCCACGGGCTTTTCTTCGAGTACTTCTCGCAATTGCATGACCATGCGTCCCGCCCCTGCGTCATTACCCAGTCAAGCTCGCCGGTGCAGATGTCGGAGTCCATCGCCAGCGTGATCTGCTCATCCGCGAGCATGGCCGCCTGCTCGGTGCGCATTACGCGTATGCAGCGGTAGTCAAGGCCGGCTTTGCCCAGACGCTTCGCGTACTGCTTCACGGAATCGGGAACCAGCGGGCTCATCGTTTTTTGGCTCTGCTCGTTGTACTTGGCGAAGTCAGCAGTGGAGTACCCGCCTTTGTTTTCGATCTCGAACACGACCCTGGGGTGTTTGAAGCCGTCGATGTCGGAGGGGCTGAAGCCGAAGCGGGCGGCGCGTTAGCGCAGCGTTTCGATGTACGCGCCGTCCGTGCCTTTTTCGGCGGCCAGCTTGCTGCTCATCGTGCGGTTGTTGCCTGAGACGACCACGCCGTCCTGGGTTACGACTACCGGGGAGTCAAAAGAGAGGGCGTGGCCGTTGAAGTTGGCGGCTATGGAGAGCACTGTCTCCTGCGCGGCCCTGTCCGCCTGATAGTCGCGGTCGTTTACTGTCGAGCCGTCTTCGTTTTTGGGGAAGCCGGGGGTTTTGCGGAATGTTTTT
>WRKI01000308.1 GCA_009778155.1 Spirochaetota bacterium | reverse complement strand
CCTTTTCTCTCATAAAATACCGAAATTTCCAAAATCCAATTTCTAAAATTTTGCAAAGTTGCAGAGTCTCACACTTTGTCGCCGTGAATTTTCATAATTCCGTTTTCCCCTCCTCCGTGGTTAAACCTCTCCGTGCCTCCGTGTGAGGTCTTCCCAACTCTTTGTGCATCCGTGTGAGGCCTTCTCCCTACTTGCTGCCGACAAGCGTGAAGGTAAGGCCTGCTTGGTAGCGCGCGTCGGGATTGTTCGGGTTGGCTATCTTGCCGTTTGCGTAAAAGCCGACCGAGCCGGTGCTAAAATCCTTTGAGTTTGCGTACAGACGCCCCCATTCCTTGCCCTCGCTGTCCGTTATGATTATTTGCAGAGACGCGGGAGCCTTTTCGTCCCTGTAGCCGCTTTTTTTTTCCGCCATATCTTTCCCCTTTCCACTTTGTTTTTTCCGCCGGCACCAGCCGTCGCTCATGCCGCTATAGACAAACTAGCATAAAAGTTGTATTTTGTAATAGCCCCGCACGACAAGAACAAGGGGCGCAAGAGCCATAATAACGGAGGATTGATAATGAAGGTAATCGCTTTTAACGGCAGCCCGCACAAAAACGGCGTAATACAGGGCGCGCTAGAACTTATGCGCGACGAGTTTGCGGCAGTGCCGGGGGATGAAATCGAGGTGGAAATAATCCATGTGGGCGCGGAAAACATTCGTGGCTGCATCGCTTGCGGCCAGTGCGCAAAACAGCCGCGCAAATGCGCCTTTGACGACATTGTGAACCAGGCCGCCGAAAAAGTAAACGCGGCGGACGGCATGATCATAGGCTCCCCCGTCTACTACGGCTCCATTGCCGGCAACTTCAAGTGCTTTCTTGACAGGCTGTTTTACTCTGGCCTAAGCCTGGCCTTTAAACCCGCCTTTGCGGTGGTGTCCTGCCGGCGCTCGGGGGGAATAAACGCCTTTCACCAATTGAACAACTACTTTAACCTTTCGCGGGCGATTGTCGTGCCGTCCTTTTACTGGGGCGTAGTTCACGGCAACGACAGGGAAGAGCTTGAATCGGACATTGAAGGGAACCAAATCGTAAAAAACGCCGCTCAAAACATGGCTTGGCTTTTAAGGGCGATGGAGATGGCGAAAAAAGAAATCCCCATGCCGGAAAAATTCAAGCGGGCTTTTACAAACTTTGTAAGAGACGAATAAAACCCCACGCCCGGCGGCAGACCCTTTGGCGGCCGCCGGGTTTTGTTAAGTTTACGCGAGGGGGAACCCTTTTAATGGAGGCAAAATGCTTTTATCGAACCTGAAAATTTCCACCAAGCTGATTATTTCCAGCGCGGTGTTTTTAATCCCCATCGGGGTCATGCTGGCCTTTATCATGTCCATGTCAATTTCGATAATACAGGCAAGCCGCGACGAGCAGGAGGGAATCTACGCGATACGGCCTGCCGTTACGGTTATGCGGTATTTGCCGGAATATGTAAGCGTTTACATGGGAATCGAGCCGGGGAACCTGGCCGCGCTTGACGGGCGGATTACCGACGCTCTGCGCCTTTTGGACATTCAGGCAAGGCATTTCGAGACGGCCGAGCGGCCGCTGCCTTCCTTTCTTGCCGACTGGGAAGAGCTAAAAAGAGTCGGCGCGGACGACGAGGAAATCTTCGGGCGTTTTACCGAGTTCAGCTTTTCCGTGGTAAACTATATCGCCAGGGTCAGGGAGCAGTCCCGGCTCATCCTCGTCTCCGACATGAACAACTACTACCTTGTCGCCTCGGTGCTTACCGCCATCCCGGAGGCCTCTCTGCGTCTTTTCGGCGTGGGCAACCAAGTGCGCGAAGCCTTCCACCGCCGCGAAGAGATAATCGAGCTGTGGAATATCGAGCTTGCCATAGCGCACTCCGAAGGCCGCCGCCTTGGGACAAGTTTTTTTGAATACGCGCCCGATGCAATAAACTTTTCGGTGGTTCCCGGCGCGGAAAGGCAGAACATACGAAACAGCCGTGTTTTGCTGCAGTCGGACATAGAACGGATAACGGGCAACCTTGTGTCGGCCGTTACGGAAAGCGGCCGAAGCGAGGCCGAGCTTGCAATACTGTTCGCAAGAATCAGCAGTTACGAGCAAACAATGGCGCAGCTTCTTGGCGAGATGGACAGGATGTGGGGCTGGGGGGTAACAAACCTTGTAAGCGTCGCGGATTTTATGGATACCTTCTCGCTTTTGAACGCGAACCTTTCCGAACTGTGGGAGGAATCCTTCGCACACCTTGATATGCAAGTCCAGCAAAACGCCGCCGGGGCGCAAAGGACGCTCGCCCTGTATTTGACCATAGTTTTTGTTTCGCTAATCTTGGCAATCGGCTTTGTGATTTTTATCACCCGCGACATAAGCCGTTCGGTAAAATCGCTTAACACATTGTTCAAGGGGCTTCACGAAAACGATCTTACAATGTCGCTGCCCATCCGGGGCAAGGACGAGTTCGGCGATTTAATGTACGCCTTCAACGGTTTTCTTAACAAACTGCGCGGAACTTTCGGCAGTTTTAAGCAAAACGCCCAGGTTGTCGCCGATTCCGTTTTTGACATTTCATCGTCATCGAAAGAAATTTCGACGACGGCCAACGAACAGTCGGCAAGCGTGTCGGAAATTGTAAGCACGATGGAAAGCAACAAAAACCTGTCAGAACAAATCGCTATCAAAACGGTGGAGGTTGCAAACTTGGCATCGGAAACCCAGGACTTAAGCGCTAAGGGTGCGCAGTTAAGCGAGGCGAACCAATTGATGATGGAAGAAGTGTTAAAGCACAACCAAAAAACGATAAGCGAAATGCGCAATCTTTCCGACATGATTTTGCGGATAAGCGAGGCGATACGCATCATCGACAGCATTGCCGATCAGACAAGGCTTATCGCTTTCAACGCTTCGCTTGAGGCCTCGTCATCCGGCGAAGCGGGCGCGCGTTTTTCCGTTGTCGCATCTGAAATCCGGCGCTTTGCGGATAACGTTGTCGAATCGACCCACGAGATAAAGCAAAGAATCGAAGAAGTGCGCGAAGCGTCGCAAACATTGATCGCGGCGGCGAACTCAGGCTCCAAGCAAATCGAAATTGGCTACGAAAGGATGAGCGAGCAGAAGGGCGATTTTGAGCAGATTGTCGGCAACTCGCAAAATGTCGCAACCCGCTCCGTGCAAATCTCCAACTTGAGCAAACAGCAGGAAGTAGCCTCTTCGCAAATCTTCCTTGCGCTTAAGGAAATCTCCGCCGGGGTTAAGCAGTTTGTCATCGCCACCTCTTCCACCTCCAAAACGGCCGACTCGCTTAACAGTATGTCGGAGGAGCTAAAGGAGAAGGTCGAGAAATATCGCACCGAGGGGTCGGTTGGAAATTTTTCCGGCCGTGAGTGAGGGAAACACTGATTAACTTCGAGTTAATCAGTGTTTCCCTAAGAGCCGCGCGGACAGCCGGCTAAGGGAGTTTTATGTCTGAACCGATTTTCTTTTTTGTCTTGGGGGCCGCCTTTGCCGGGGCCGTCATGTCTTTCGCCCTGCGTTCTTATAAGAAGAAAATCGGCGCGCTCAAAGCGCAGGCCGCCGCCGCCGCAAAAGAGGTGGCGGCCTTCCGGGAAAAAAGCGTTTTGCTGGCGGCGGCCGTAACGGAATCCGCCAATGCGCTTTCTTTCCGTGTAGGCGGCGCCGGCGATCTTGACAAAACAGGCAACATAGAAAAAGTCGAAGGCACGGTCAACGAAAACGCCCGGATTGCCGCCGAAATTGCGAAAAAAACCAACAGCGTCGCCGTCATCGCGTCCAAAATGGAAGAAGATGTTTTGAGCGGTTTTGAAGTGCTGGAAAAAAACGTAAAAAAAATGGCGGACATTAAGGAAAAAAACTCCAGCGTCATAAACGGCATTATTTCGCTAAGCAACAAGGTGAACAAGATACGCGACATTGTGCGGGTGATCAACACGATAACGGACCAGACAAAGGTTATCGCCTTTAACGCAGCCCTTGAAGCGGCAAGCGTGGCGGCCGCCGGCGGGGCAGGCGGCGGAGACAGCGAAACGGGAAAGCGTTTTTCCGTTGTCGCCGCAGAGGTGAACAGGCTTGCCGACAATATCGCAGGCCTTACGCGGCAAATCCGGGAACAGATAGAGGAAATACTTAGCTCCTCTTCCTTTCTTATCGTGTACAGCGAGGAAGGTTCCGACAGGATTGCCGAAGGCTACAGGCTTATCAAAGACTTGGAAGATATTTTTATGGAGATACGCTGCGGCGCGGAGATTACGTCTAACGAGGCGCAGACGATTACCGTCTCCACCCAGCAGCAGCTTAAAACAAGCGAGCAGATTCACGCCGGCATTAGCGAGATTTCGCGTAAGGTGAAACAGCTTGCCGGGGCCTCCGAATCGGCGGCGGCTAACGCGCAGGTTTTGACGGAACGCTCAGGCGAGCTTGAGCGGTTCCTTGTTGTGCCGCCGCAACAATTTATGGAAGACCGGCATGGCGATTGACAGATCAAAGTATATCAGCAAGTTCGCCGAGGAAGCCGCTGAAAACATACAAACGGTCGAAAGCCTTTTGTTTGAAATACGGGATGGGGACGGCGCGGCAGGCGGCGCGGGAAGCGGCGTTTCAAGCGATTTCACAAAACTTATGCGAGCCTTGCACACGATGAAAGGCTCTGCCCGGATGCTGGAGTTCACGCACATAGAAGGCATCGCGCACTCGCTGGAAAGCGTGTTCGCCTCTCTGGAAGAAGAGCGCGTGCATTTTAACGACAATGCAGTGCGGCTGGTATTGTGCGCCATTGACGAAATTAAAGAAGGCATTAACAAGGTAAAACACGGCGAAAGCGACGACATTCGCAGCGGGCTTTTTCAAAAAGAACTTTCCGCGTTATGTGCAAACGAGGAGTTCAATCTGCCGCCGGGAAGCGCGGGGGCGGCATCGCCGCAAGCGGCGATGACAGCGGACAGCGACGTGGATTTTGCCGGCGGGGACAGGTCAGAAGAAGCGAAGTCCGAAAGCATAAGAATCGCGCTGGAAAAAATTGACGGGATTATTCACAACATGGCGGCGCTTCAATCGCTGGAAATTGCCGCAAGAAACATCGCAAAAGACACTGAAGCCTTAAACACGGCGGCAAGGCAGGTTTCCCGGCTTTCCAAAAACGAGCTTGCCTGGAACTCCCCCCTGCTTGCCGAATTTCGCTCGATGGAAATTGCGGCGGTAAAGCTCGGCTCGCTTGTAAAAAATTACGCGCTGGATGCCGGCAACCACATTCGCTCAGCTTATGACAGCGTAATATCCCTGCGAATGCTTCCGCTTTCCACAATCCTTGACGCTTACCCCCGTTATGTGTTTAACATCTCAAGCGAGCTTGGCAAACGGGTAAGGCTGACAGTCGAAGGCGCGGAAAACGAAATCGACAAAAACATAATAGAGCTGTTATCCGACGTGTTTATTCACATGATACGAAATTCGATAGACCACGGCATAGAAACACAAGAGGAGCGAGCCGCCGCCGGAAAAAAAGAAAGCGCATCTTTGTTAATCCGTTGCGTGCGGGAAAGCGGCAGCATGAAGGTTACGATAAGCGATGACGGCAGGGGAATTGACACGGAAAAAATACGCAAAAAAATTGGGGAAACAGGCCTTGTTTCCAAAGAAGTTGCGGCCGCCGCTAGCGAGGCGGAACTTATCAATTTTATTTTCCAAAGCGGTTTTTCCACCAAAGACGACGCTACCGACATATCCGGCCGGGGCGTGGGCATGGATGCCGTGAAAAACAACATCGAGCGCATGAAGGGCAGCATTACGGTGCAAAACAAGCCCGGCGAAGGCGCGGTTTTTACTATTTCCGTTCCGCTTTCGCTGGCCTCCCTTATGGGCTTTCCCATTACCTGCGGCCACATGAAGTTTATAATCCCGGCGAACTTTGTTGACACTGTTTTGTTAATCGACACAAAGGAAATTATCACAATCGTAGACCGCCCTGGGATAAAGTTTAACGGGCGCATCATCAAACTTTTTTACCTGCACCATATTTTGAAAATCGGCATAGACGAAAAAAAAACGGCGCAAGGCCCTTCGATTTTTGTCGCAATCGTTCACGCTTACGAAGAGACAATCGCGATTGCGGTAAACGAGATAAACAGCATGAGGCAGGTTATTCTAAAAAATATGCCCTCTTTTATGGAACGCATGGCCGTTTTTTCCGGCCTTGTGTTAAGCGAAGATTACGAGATGATCCCGGCGCTTCACATTCCCACAATTATAAAAATGGCGCGGCGCACAAAAACAATCGACATGAAAAAACGCCATGTCGATTACGAGCGCACAAGAAAATCTATTCTGGTAGTTGATGATTCTTTGCCGACACGCGACATCGTGCGGGATATTTTCGAGGCCGAAGGCTACAAGGTAGGCACTGCCGCAGACGGCTCGGAGGCTCTGGCCGCCGCAAAAAGCGCCCATTACGATTTGATTTGCACAGACCTTGTTATGCCAAACATGGACGGCTTTTTGCTGACAGAAAACATACGAAAAAACGAAACCTTAAAGGACATACCGATTATTGTCGTGTCCTCCAGGGTTGACAACGAGGATAAAAACCGGGCGGCGGCTCTTGGGGCGAACCGCTACATGGACAAGTCTTCGTTCAACGACCACCACTTGGTAGCCGCCGTCCGCCAGCTTATAGGGGAAGCTAATGAGTAAAAATGCTACCAATGCGCAGCGTATCTTGATTGTCGAAAGTTCCGACACTTTTTCGCAAATATTGCAGGAATACTTGAGCGCGCAGGGCTATAAAACGCATCTTGCGCCGGACGGCCTTGCCGGGATAAAAAGCGTTTACAGTTTTTTGCCGCATCTTGTTATAACAAGCGCCCAACTGCCGCTTTTTAGGGGGGCTTCCTTTGCCCGGCTTTTGAAGGCGCGGCCTTCCACGGGGAAAATTCCCCTTGTTATGTTTTCTACGATAAACGAAACAAGGGACGAGTTTTGGGGTTTACAAGCTGGCGTGGATTTGTACGCCGAAAAATCCCCGGAAAACCTTGACGGGCTTTTGCCGCAATTGCAACGCCTGTTAGACGAAAACGCCGGCATTGACTTTGAACAGATTAAGCGCGAAGGGGAAAAAATAAGCGACAATTCCATTGTGGAGACGCTGGACAGCCTTTTGGACGGCAAACTTTTTGCGGCGACATTAAGCGGAATGCTCGCCCGGCTATCAGGCAAACCCTTAGACGATACCGTGCAGGGGGTTTTTTCGCTTTTGAACAATGTGTGCAATTGCGAAATTTGCTCTATCATGATAAAGGACGGCGACGACGGCCTTTTGGTATACAACGCAAACAACGCCGGGTACACAGGGGAAATCGCCGAGGATTTTAAGGCCATTGCCATTGCCGATTTTAACACCCGTTTTTCCGACTACAAGGTTGTCGGCAAAGAGCTAAAAGATTTTTACCCTGCCGGGGAAAAAAACAAAAGAATCGAATCGTACATCATGCTTTCTTTGGAAAACGGGGACGCTGCCGGCGCTAGCGGAGCTAGCGGGGAAAGTTTCGCCACGGTTCATATCGGAACTTCCGTAAAGGAATATTTTTCGCCTGTGGTTTTGCAGGCTATAAATGTTTTTCTTTCTGCCGCATCCGGCCTTGTCGCAAACGCCTTGCGGCACAGGCTTATGGAAAACAGGCAAAAGAAAACCATGACGGCCTTTGCGCGTTACGTTCCGATAGACGTAATGGACGAAATTATAAAAAAGTCATCCTCGCAGGCGACCCACGGGGAGACAAGGCTTGTGGCGGTTTTGTTTTCGGATATTAGAAGTTTTACGACAATATCGGAAAACACCCCGGCGCAGGAGCTTGTGGAATTTTTGAATGGCTATTTTGACCTGATGGGTCGCCAGATTATAAGCGAAGGCGGCAATATCGACAAGTTTATAGGAGACGCAATTATGGCGATTTTCGGCGCGCCCAAAACGCTGGAAAACGCTTCTACCAGCGCAGTCCGCGCGGCCTTGCGCATGGTGAAAACCCTTGGGACTGTTGACACCTCCGGCATTTTTCTGCCCCAGCCCGGCCTTGGAACCGGCATCGGCGTTAATTACGGGGAGTGCGTTGTCGGCAACATCGGCTTTCAGAACAAGCTTGATTACACGGTTATCGGCGACACCGTCAACCTTGCCGCACGTCTTGAGGGCGTTACAAAGTATTACAGCGCACCTGTTATTGTTTCGGAGTTTGTTTACAATGTTTCCAAAGACGATTTTATTTTCCGCAAGGCCGACAGCGTGCGCGTAAAGGGCAAAGACCGCCCCGTGGGTCTTTACACCGTGTACGAAGCCTGGCAGGGCGAAGCCGAAGAAGGCACTCCGCAGTCGCTTGTAATTTCCCGCGAAACCCTCGACCAATACAACAAGGGGCTTAAACTGTACTATATGCGCGAATGGGAAACTGCCAAGCAATACTTCAACAACGCTTTGGAAGCGTCGCGAGCGGCCGGCAAAGAGGATTATCTTTGCGAGCTTTACCTGCACCGCATTGCGGACTACCAAGTAAATCCGCCGCCTGCGGACTGGGACACGACGACTACCATGACGGAAAAATAACGGAGGCATCGCATGAACATAAACGATGTGTTTTCGATTGACGACTTGAATGATTTGGAAAAATTCCTTGTGGGGGGCGATTCGGAAAAAGTACGGGAAGAATTGTTCGCGGAATTTTTAAGGTATGCCGATTACAAAAATGCTTCCGATTGGAACAAGGCGGTGCGCCTGTGCGAATGCCTTGCGATTACCGGCTGGGGCGGGCATGAAGCGGTTCAAGCCGTTAGGGGAAAGTTTTTTAACGGAAGCCCGGAAACCAGTTTTTACAATAAATTTATGCAGAAGCGTTTTGTCAATGCGGTTTGGGCTAAGAAAAAAACAGGGCTAACTATGGAGCCGCGCGGCACGACATATTTCCACAGCCCGGATTTGCCGGACAAAAAAGGTTCAGACGAATATCCGGTAAGCGAATGTATCGAAGACTTAAAACTGCAAGAACAGCGCAACTGGATAGAGCGCAACCCGGTAAAGTTCAGCCGTACGGTGAGCAATTGCGACAAAAATTGCGAAGCGTTAGTCGAAAGCATAATAGGCAGCCTGCAGCCGAATCTGGATGCGAACATGGCCCCGGAAAAATACGGCAAGGCGGTTCACCTGATTATCTTCAACTTGAATTTCAGCTTTGAGGGGTTTGTCAAGACAAATTACATTATTGCCGATGCAGGGCTAAACTTGACGGAAAAGGATTTTCCGACCGCCCTCTTAAAAATGCACTCAGAGGCCGAAATCCAAAAAAACGGCTATTATTTGAGAAACCGGTACGAATACGGAACTTTCCGGGCTGGCGTTATACGAACAGACATTTACCTTGAAAAGGCCTTGAACGAACTGGATTATGCCGCTCAAAAACAAAAAATAAGTTTTTTTGCGACAGAAGCCCTGGGGGTTGTTGCGGACAAGCTAAAAAAGAAAAAACTCGCCTACGACTTTGATCTTATGCGGGCCGATTTTTTGAAAATTATGGACGGCTGGAAGCATGAAGTTTAACTTTGGCCGGTTTTCCTGCGATGTCGAAGTTTTTGAAAACGGCAAAGACACCGTATTGCGTTTTTTCGATAAATCAAAAGAGCAAAACGAGGCGGAAATTACAAACTTGGTAATAGTCGATTCCGGCTACGGCTTTCTGTGTTTAAGGGTCAAGGGGAGGTACGGCTTGTTGAGCGGCTTTTTGGACAAAGCCGTTTTTTCGTCTGTCGAAATGGCAGAAGCGGCGGTTGATTTTGCCGAAAAACTTTTCCCGGAAATCGAACCCGTTTACCACCATGTCGATTGCGTCAAACAGGTGGATTACCTCGAATACAACGGCGAGTATTAAAGGCAACCTCCCCCGTATTTGCGCAATGAAACGAGCAAATGCAGAGGGAAGCACTGATTAGCTTCGAGTTAATCAGTGCTTCCCTAAGCCGAGATAAGGAGCGCGTTACGATAAATGTAGCGTAACGCGTTGAAATGAAGTTAATTCAGAAAAGCTCGGAATGCGTTCCAGTTCGCACAAATGTTACTTTGCCGGGGGAAAATCGATATATGATCAACCAGTCGCCTTTAACATGACATTCCGTGTATCCGCTATAGTCGCCAGAAAGATTGTGTTCCCTGTTACGCTTTGGCAAAGGCTCTTCCCAAATAATTTCTACCAAAACATCAAAGAGATCGTCCAGATTTCTACCCTGCTTTTTCATAAGCCGCACATCTCTTACAAACTGGTTTGTGAAAGATGGTTCAATCATCGTTCAAAGCGTCCACTTCGTTTTTCAAGGCTTCGATAAACTCTTCCGGCGACTTATACCAAACGCAAGGCTTTTCCCCGGTGATCATCGCTTCGGCTTCTTGCATGGCCGCCAAGGTTACGGCGTTGGGTATGCGGCCTACAGTTTCCGCACTTACTTCAGTGTCTTTTTTGGCTTCCACGGTTATCATCAGATTCTCCTATATGTCCACTAAAACAGACAATTCTAGCTATCTTGCGCGGCTTGCCCTGCTTTGGGGTTTCCCCGCTTGATCCATGCTACATTATAACCCCCGCCGCCGTCAAGCCCCTACTTGCGTTCTTGCGTTAACGCAAGTCCCCCAAATAGCCAAACCCGTAAAAAAATGGGCTATTTACCAGGCAGGTCTGATTTTTTCACTAATTTGAATCCATCTTGTTCTAATTTTTGGCCAGCGTAGCTAGCGTCCATGCCGGCAACGGGGGAGGAGCGGGGTATTACTTGGCCGGTTTTTTCGTTGCCTAAAGTTTGCCTGTTTGCTTTGCAGGCAAGACTGCATGGGCAAGATTGTCCCCTAATATCCTTGCGGGCAGGCCCCGGGTAAGGATTTGGCGGCGGCCGCGACATCCGGGGAAGCCCCTTAAATCTGGCTCTTAGAGCGAATCTTGTAGCAGAACCCCAAAATTTGAATCGTGATCAAAGGCGTCAGCGCAACCATAGCTATAATGCCGAAAGCGTCTTTGACAACGTTGCCATCCAAAGCCGCAGATGCGCCAATGGCCAAAGGCAAAAGAAAAGCCGATGTCAAAGGCCCCGAGGCGACGCCGCCGGCATCGAAAGCTATGGACGTAAACTCCTTCGGCACAATGAACGAAAGCCCCAGCGCAATAATGTAACCCGGCAGCAGCAGCCACATAATCGGCAAACTTGTAAGCACGCGCAGCATGGAAAGCCCCACTGCCGCCGCCACTCCGATTGCAAGCGACAAATTCATCGCCCGTCTTGAAATAGCGCCTTGCGTTATGTCGGCAACTTGTTTGTTAAGAACAACTACGGCAGGCTCCGCCGCAATAATAAAAAAGCCGATGATCATAGAAATAGGAAGCAAAAGCCAATTGTGCTCAAGCGCAGACAACTGCCCCCCCAAAATATTTCCGGCAGGAAGAAAGCCCACATTTGCGCCGGTAAGAAACAAAATTAGACCGCCAAAGGTAAAGACAATGCCGGCAAATATTTCCAAAACCTGCCGCGCTCCAACTTTCCATGATTTCATCGCAAAAATTTTAAGCTTCATCGCAAAAATTTTGAGCGCGAGAAAAAGAAAGACTATCGGCGCAAGCGACAAACTTACTTCCCATGTATAAGTCGGCAAAATTCCCATAAACTGCGCCCACAAAATGCCAGTATATCCAATCTGCGGAATCTCAAAGTTTATAAAATGCTCGCCTGCCGGAGTGTACAACAGCCCCAAAATCATCACAGTCAGTATAGGCCCTATCGAGCAGATAGCGATAAGTCCGAAACTGTCGGCTTTGCCGTTGTTTCTGGCGATAGCCACACCCAAAGCCATGATAAAAGGCACAGTCATGGAACCTGTCGTAACGCCGCCGGAATCGAATGCCATAGGCAGGAAAGTGTCCGGCACGAAAAACGCAAAGGCAAACAAAAAGGCGTAAAACACAAAAAGAATTACGCGTAAAGAAATGTTAAACACAGTCCGCAAAAAAGCGATAGCAAGAAATACGCCAACCCCTGCCGCAATGGTAACGATAAGCACAAACGGCGGAATGTCTGCAACTTGTTCCGCCATGACGATAAGCCCCGGCTCGGCAATCGTTATCATGAATCCCATTATCAAACCCATGATAACCATGAAAGGCAGATTTTTTTTCTTCGCCACATAATCCCCAAGCGAATCTCCCATAGGGGTCATGGCCATTTCCGCGCCAAGCGTAAAAATCGCTATGCCGACAACAATGAAAGCCGCCCCGACAAGAAACATCAGCGCTATTTCTACGGGCATAGGCACGATGGAAAAACCCAAGAGCA
The DNA here is from genome assembly GCA_009778155.1 of Spirochaetota bacterium. Classification (GTDB taxonomy): domain Bacteria; phylum Spirochaetota; class Spirochaetia; order Treponematales; family Breznakiellaceae; genus WQXQ01. The sequence goes on along the minus strand of WRKI01000308.1, from coordinate 6,231 downwards.
TGATGATCGCCACCATGGGAAAAACGGCTTGCAAAGCCTCTTTGAGTTTTTGATTTAGAAGCTCGAAATTCAAGATAACACTCCTTCGCTGTCGCTTGCCGCATGGCGGCAGAATAAAAAAAAACGGAGAGCTTCCCTAAAGAAGCTCTCCGCCCTAAAAGCCAACCCTTGAAAGCAGGATACCCCTGCCCAACCGGAATACGTGCGCTATTCTGTTTAAAGGCAAGCTCTAAAAACTGAAGTTTTTAGAGGCTGCCTAAAGCCCCGCGCATTTGCTCATTCCACCTGCGCAAAATGCGGTTAAGAACACTGATTCGGATTTTAATCCGCATCCTCGATTGTGTTTAATCAGTGTTTCCATAACAACCCGGCGTTAAAAATGAAAAAGCGCAGTCAGCACTGTTCTAAACATACACAATTTTTTAACCTTTGTCAATCTCCCAATCCGCAACTGGCGCGTATAACCCCCCGCCGGCAGGGCAGGCGGCAAAACTACTCCCTGATATCCTCGCAGACAAGGCCGGGGAAAGATTTTGCGACAGCCTCGATTTCCGCAAGACTAAGCCCTTGGATTTTCAGCGTTACCCGGCGGCACTTGCGGTCGCGGCCGTCGAAGGTTATAAACGAGACAATGTTTCCGCCCTTTTCCGCAATCGTCTGGGCAAGCTTTGCAATTTGGCCCGGCTTCTCTTCAATATCGCAGGTAATCCGCACCCCCGCCTCGCGCGCGCCCAAAGCGTCAACGAAAATGCGGAACAAATCCGTGTCGGTAATAATGCCCACAAGAAGCCCCCCGCGCATAATAGGCAGGCAGCCTATAGCCCTATCCGCCATAATCCTGGCCGCCTCTTCAATAACCTCGTTTTCATCCACGGAAACGACGTTTTTCTGCATCGCCGTTTTCACCGTTATTTTGGAAAGCAGGTAGCCGATTTCATGAACGTCAAGACTCGTCGCTGCGGAAGGCTCCGCCTTTGCCACGTCCTTTCTGGTAATAATCCCCGCAAGAGCGCCGGCCTTGTCCAACACTGGAATATGCCCGACCTTTTCCCTTTCCATAAGCGAGCGAACCTCGCTAATGGAGGCATCCGGGTGGACAACGACGGGATTTTCGCTCATCACTCTTTTTACAAGCACAATCATCCTCCTAAATACGCGGTTTTTACAGCGTCATCCTTCATAAGATCGGCAGCCTCTCCGCTTTTTATAATATTGCCGGTTTCCAAAATGTAGCCCCTGTCCGCAAGCGCAAGCGCCTTGTAAGCGTTCTGCTCCACAAGAAGAATCGTTACCCCCGCATCGTTGATTTTTTTTATAACCGAAAAAATTTCATCGACAAGAATCGGGGCAAGACCCATCGAAGGCTCGTCCAGCAGAAGAAGCCGGGGCTTTGACATAAGGGCGCGGCCGATGGCAAGCATCTGCTGTTCCCCGCCGGAAAGCGTGCCGGCAAACTGCTGCATACGCTCGCGCAGACGGGGGAAAGTATTGTAAACATTTTCGTAGTCGCCGGCAAGCGCGGCCTTTTCCTCCGCGCTCTTGCGGCTCCGGGTGTAAGCCCCCATCTCCAAGTTGTCTTTAATAGAAAGATTTGCAAAAACCCGCCGGCCCTCGGGAACTTGGACAAGCCCGTCTGCGACAATTTTGTCCGGCGGAATCGCGCTTATGTCGCCCCCGTTGAAAAAAACACTGCCGCCGCTCTTTCGCAAAATGTTGGAAACAGCGTGAAGCGTCGTCGTCTTGCCCGCGCCGTTGGAGCCGACAAGGGTGATAATCTCGCCCTCGCGCACCTCGAAAGAGATACCCCTAAGCGCCTGAATCGCGCCGTAATGCACCGTAAGGTCTTTAACCTCAAGAATAACTTTAGCCATGCCGCCTAACCTTCTATCTCTTGCAAGGCATCCTGCCCCAGATAGGCCTTGATCACCGCCGGGTTTTTCCGCACATCCTGGGGCAGACCCTCGGCAATGCGCCGCCCGTAGTCCAGCACCATAAGACGTTCGCAAATCCCCATGACAAGACGCATATCGTGCTCGATAAGCAGAATCGTCAGGTCGAACTCCTTGCGAATAAAAGAAATCAGATTCATAAGCTCGACCGTTTCCTGCGGATTCATCCCGGCGGCAGGCTCGTCCAGCAAAAGCAGGCTGGGACTGCCGGCAAGCGCGCGCGCAATTTCCAACTTGCGCTGCTCTCCGTAAGGCAGATTGCGGGCAAGCTCATCCTTTTTGCCCTTAATCTTGAAAAGAGTCAGAATCTCGCCGGCCCGCTCCCGCATAAACTTTTCGTTTTCCCTAAAACGCCTTGTGCGAAAAACCGCATCCAAAGCCCCCATCGTCCTTTGGCCGTGCAGGGCGATAAGCACGTTTTCTTCGACAGTCATTTTGGAAAAAAGCCGAATGTTTTGAAAAGTGCGGGTAATGCCAATGTTGTTCAAATCGGCAGGGCTTTTTTTGCCAATCGCATGACTCTTGCCGTTTTTGTCCCAATAGGTAATCTGCCCGCCGGTGGGCGTGTAAACCCCGGAAATCATGTTGAAAACCGTCGTCTTTCCCGCCCCGTTAGGGCCGATAAGCCCGGCAAGCTCGCCTCGGTAAAGGTTGAAGGAAAAGTCATCCACCGCGCGAAGCCCGCCGAAAACGATTGACAGCCCGTCAATTTTTAAGAGAAAGCCGTTTTGCGCCTCGCTCATGGCTGGCCCCCGGCGGCTTTACCTTTGCGCGTCAGACGAGCGGCAAGGCTGTCCCATGTTTTGACAAAGGAAAACTCCTTTACCCCCAAAAGCCCCTGCGGTCTGAAAATCATGATAAAAATCAGAATGAGCGGGTAGACGAGAAAGCGGAAGTCTTGCAAAAAACGCAGGAATTCCTGCAAGTATGTAAGAACAAAGGCCGCCATAATCGAGCCTGTGAAGGAACCCATGCCACCCAAAACGACAAAAATGAGAAAGTCCACAGAGCGGATAAACTGCGCCACGTTTGGCTGAACCAGCCCCACCACCATAGCAAAGAGCGCCCCTCCCGCCCCGGCAATTGCGGCGGCAACCACAAAGCCGGCCATTTTATAGCGGAAGATGTTGATCCCGCAGGCGTTGGCCGCGATTTCGTCGTCCCGGCAGGCCATAATCGCCCTGCCGTAGGTTGAACGGACAAGGTTCTGGGTTATGGCCAGCGTTACAACCAGCACGGAAAACACCACGATCATGGACATTTCAATATTGAGAATCATCGGGGTAATGAACTGCCTGCCGTTGGGGCCGCCGGTCAAATCCCGCAAGTTGATAAAGACAATGCGAATAATTTCGCCGAAGCCCAGCGTAACGACGGCAAGGTAGTCGCCGGAAAGCTTCATTACAGGAAAGCCGATCAAAAAGCCGGCAAAGGCCGTAACCAGCATGGCCAGAAAGGCCGAAAGCGGCAGGGAAAGCCCCATGTCCGCATGGAAAAAAATGCAGGAAAACGCGCCTATGGCCAAAAAGCCCGCCTGCCCAAGGGAAAGCTGGCCGGTAATTCCGACGATCATGTTCACCGACATCGCCAAAAGCGCGTTCACCCCGCCCATCGTAAGGACGCGCGCGCTGAAAGCGTCGATCACGCCCAGTCTTAACAGGGCTACGGGCAAGAAGACCCCGGCTACGCCGGAGACAAAAAGAATCAAAGTCGATTTAAGCGGAAATGTCGTGGCCATACTACACCTTCACCCTGGGCTTTTTGCCCAACAAGCCGGTGGGCTTGATCAAAAGGACGATAATCAAAATCGCGAAAGAAATCGCGTCCGCATATTGAGTCGATATAAAGCCGCGCGTCAAGGTTTCGGCGATGCCAAGGATGTAGCCGCCCAGCATCGCTCCGGGAATCGAGCCTATCCCGCCCAGAATGGCCGCGACAAAGGCTTTAAGCCCCGGCATCATGCCCATTGTGGGCGTTACCTGCGGGTAGGCCGAGGCGAAAAGTATGCCGCCGGCCGCCGCCAAGACGGAGCCGATTGCAAAGGTAAAAGCGATGATACCGTTCACCGAAATCCCCATAAGGCTTGCAGCCTCTTTGTCAAAGGAAACCGCCCGCATGGCCTTTCCCTGCTTCGTGTAGCTTACGATATAGTTCAAGGCCAGCATGAGCAGCGCCGAGACGACTATAACGATCAACTGGATGTTTGAAATTTGAAGGCCGCCGCCAAGCTGAATGCTGAACATTGTGGGGCCTGGGAAGGTGCGCGGGCTGGCTCCTATAAACGGAAGCACCCGCGCGCCGTTCTGCAAAAGCAGGCTGACCGCGATTGCGGTAATCAAGGCGTTAAGACGCGGGGCCTGGCGCAAGGGCCGGTAAGCGAAACGTTCCATAGAAAGGCCGAAGACGGCGCAGGAGATCATGGCAAGGACAAAGGCAAAGAGCATCCCGGCAGGGCCGGCCCCGATTGCGCTTAGGACAAAAAAGCCCACATAAGCGCCCACCATTAAAAGATCGCCGTGGGCAAAATTGATCAAAAGGACTATGCCGTAGACCATTGTGTAGCCCAAAGCTATCAAGGCATAAATCGAACCAAGGGAAACCCCGTTAATAAGCTGCTGTAAGAATATCATCGTTTTTCTTTCATCTTTAAGGGAATTGCGGCTTGGCAGGCAAACGGCCATTGAACTGGCGACATCCGGCACAAAGCTCGCCACAAGGTTTTTTAAAGAGCCTTCCTGCGGCGAGCTTTTCAAACCGCAAGAAGGCCAGCCTTGGAACCCGGCTGGCCGCCCGGTTCCAAGACCTTCCAATTATAAGGCCGCCCCAAACCGCGCAAGCGGCCGGGACAGCCCCGCCCCATTACCTGGGGTTAATCGTCGTGTAGTAAGCGTTGACCATCACCCCGTCCCTGCTTACGATTTGAAGCACCGCCGCGCCCTTAATGGGATTGCGGTTTGCGTCGAAACGGATGTTGCCGGTAACAAACTCCCCGTCAATCCGCGCCATCGCGTCGCGGACAGCCGGAGCGTCAAAAGAGCCGGCCGCCAGAATGCCCTCCGCCACCAACTGCATGGCGACAAAGCCAAGCGCGGCAAACTGGGAAGGAACCCTGCCGAAACGCGCCTGGAAGTCGTTGACAAAGGCCACGCCCTTGGGAGCCGTCGTGTCGGCGGCAAACGCGCCTGTCCAGAAAGTGTTTTCGGCCTCCGTGCCGATAAGGTCGGTAAGGCCGCCCCATCCGTCGCCGCCCAAGAGAGGAACGTCCACGCCCTGGCCCCTCAACTGCATAACCTGCAAGGCCACGTCGTTGAAAAAGTTCGGAAGGAAGACAAGGTCCGGGCTTGTCGCCGCCATGCGGGTAATCTGGGCGTTAAAATCGACATCGCCTGTCATGTAAGCCTCGAAAGAGACCACTTCCCCGCCAAGGGATTCAAAATGCTGGCGGAAAGCCAAGGCCAAGTCCGTGTTGTAGTCCGCGCCGGCATCGTAAAGAACCGCCGCCCTGCGGCTTCCCAAATTGTAAAAGGCAAATTCCGCCCCCACAATCCCTTGGAAAGAGTCGATAAAACAAGCGCGGAAAATAAAGTCCCCGGCGTTTGTTACATTCACGTTAGTCGCCGACGGCGAAATCAAAACCGCTTGACTAGCCTGCGCCAAGGTGCTGACAGCCATCGTCGCCCCGGAGGTGCTGGAACCGATGATAAGCCGGGCGTTGTCCCTTGTAAAAAGCCGCTGGAAAGCCAGAATGGTCTCTTCGGGGATGTTTTGGTCGTCTTCGGCAATAAAAGCCAACTGCCTGCCTAAAAGGCCGCCGGCGGCGTTAATCTGCTCCAGAGCCAGAAGCGCGCCGTCCCTTGACTCCGTGCCGAAAAAAGCGACCGGGCCGGAAAGCGGAAAGATAGCCCCGATAGGGACTACGTTTGCATCCCTGCGCCCGCCGGCAAAGACCGATGAAATGGCAAAGCAAGTTGCCAACACTGCAAAAAAGATTTTTTTCATAAGGTTTCTCCTTAATGTAATGTTTAGCAAAAAATCGTCTCTTTGTCAAGAGGTTTCAAACAAAATGCAAAAATTTCTTAACTTTTCCAAAAAAAGCGAAAAATTACGCCTTTTGCAAAATTTGGGAAGGATTTCAAAGCGGAGGGCTGGCAAGCAATTCGCAGTTTAGCGAATTTATAGGAAGATTTTTCACCACGGAGAAACTATGATTTAAATTATCGGGGAAAAGTGGTACTCTGGTCTGACGGGATCAGGGAGCCGGCGGAAGGCTGACGTGCCCAGT
>WRKI01000307.1 GCA_009778155.1 Spirochaetota bacterium | reverse complement strand
TTGATAAGGCCGCGCTTGCCGCCCGGTTGCCGGCAAAAGCTAGGTGCGAAAGCCGAAATCCGCCCACCTTCCCTAATCCTTTGTGCCTTAGTGCCTTTGTGCCTTGGTGTGATTAAAATGGGAGTAGATTCCGAAGCTCGAGCATTCATGCGTTTGTCGTGCCGGGCGAAGATTGCGCTCTTGCCTTAGGGCGCGAATCATGCTACATTTTTTTATGACGATGAAGACTAGCGATTTTAACTTCGATTTGCCCAAAGAGCTGATCGCCCAGCACCCGACAAGGGAAAGGGGGCAGAGCCGCCTTATGGTGCTGGATCGCATAACGGGGGGGCGTTCCCACAGCATGGTTGCGGAACTGCCGGCGATACTTGGCGGGGCGGATTTTTTAAGCCCACACGGGGGCGCGCCCTTGATTGTTTTTAACGATTCAAAGGTTCGCAAGGCAAGGCTGATCGGCAAGTGCGAAAAGACAGGCAGCTTGGCCGAGTTTCTTCTTTTAGAAAGCGAAGGCGGCGACACATGGAAGGTTATGGTGAAAAAAGCCGCCCGCAAAAAACCCGGCGAGCGTTATGTGTTTACCGACGATGCCGGCGCGGAAATCGCCGCCGCGCAAATCACAGGGGATGCCACAGGCGGAGATTTCCGCTCGATTCGGTTCGACCGGCTCATCGACGACGACTGGCTCGATCGCTACGGCCATGTTCCCCTGCCGCCTTACATAAAGCGCGATGCCGTCGGCGGCACTGCCGCCGGCAGCACTGCCGCATCTTCTAGCGAAGATTCCGGCGATGATGCTGCCCGTTACCAGACGGTCTATGCAAAAAACACAGGTTCTGTCGCCGCGCCTACTGCGGGGCTGCATTTCACTGACGAGATTTTAGGCGAGCTTGGCGCAAGAGGAATCGAGAGCGCGTTTATCACGCTTCATGTGGGGGCAGGCACTTTCCTGCCGGTACGCGCCCAAAACATTGAAGACCATGTCATGCACGCAGAGCGTTTTGTCATTAGCGAGGAAAGCGCGGCAAAAATCGAAAGTGCCAAGGCGGAAAATCGAAAAATTATCGCAGTGGGCACTACCTGCATCCGCTGTCTTGAAAGCGCGTGGAGCGACGGCGCGGGGCTTAAAAAGGGGGAGCAAACTACTTCCATTTATATTTACCCGTCTTTCCGGTTCAAGGTTGCCGACGCGCTTTTTACGAACTTCCACACGCCGCAATCCACCCTGATTATGCTCGTTTCCGCCTTCGCCAGCCGGGAGCTGATTCTGGAAAGCTACCAAGAAGCGGTAACCCAAGGCTACCGCTTTTTCAGCTACGGAGACGCCATGCTGATAAAATAACGTTGCCGCGCAGGGCTTGAAACTGCGGGCTTTTTCTGGTAGCATTAAAAAAAGCTGAGACAGGAGAATGGACTTATGAGAAAAGAATTTTTGCAGTTTGACACGGTGCGCGACAACGCGATAAAACTTGCCCACAAAATTTACAGCGAAGGCTTTATACCCGATGTAATTTATGTGGCAATGCGCGGCGGCGCTCCCCTTGGGAACGTTATAAGCGAGTATTTTAAGGTCGTCCTAAAGCGGGAGCACCCCGTCTATTATGCCACCGTTGTAGCCCGTTCATATTCGGGAGTGGCGACGGCCGGCGAAATAAAAATGGAGGGCTGGAGCTACCCGCCCGAGCGATTGCGGATTGGCGACAAAGTACTGCTTGCCGACGACATCTTTGACTCCGGCAATACGATAAATCATTTGGCGCGGCTTATCATGGATCGCGGCATTTCAAGAGACCACCTTAAAATCGCGGTTCACGACTACAAGTATTTTACGGATAAAGAAAAACAGCACCCGGTGCAGCCGGACTACTTTTGCCGCAGGCACGACCTGTCCGTTCACGACGAGCCGTATTGGATTCATTATATGAGCCATGAGCTAGCCGGCCTTACATGGGAAGAAGCGCAAAAACATTATCACCCGGACTTGCATGAAGCTCTGAAGCTGGCCACCGGCGGCGGCCAATCTTCTTAGGTTCCGATGCTTTGCGGAATAGACGAGGCCGGACGGGGGCCTTTAGCCGGCCCCGTTTGCGCCGCCGCCGTAATTCTGGGCGATGATTTTTTGCGGAAAAACGGGCTTGCCCTTGCCTTGGACGATTCTAAAAAACTCAGCGAAAAAAAACGGCAGCAATTGAACCGGGTGATACAGATAGAGGCCCTTGCTTGGGGCATAGGCTGGGTGTCGCATAAGGAAATAGACAGGATCAACATTTTGCAGGCAAGCCTTTTGGCCATGAAACGCGCTTACGAAAATTTATTGAAAAAAGCCGCAAAAAAAAACACGCCGCTTGCGCAAAACATAAGCGTAATCGTTGACGGCCTTCATGCCCCCGCCATACCCCCCCCCTGCACCGCCCTTGTAAAAGCCGATGCGACAGTTCAGGAGGTAATGGCGGCTTCTATTTTGGCAAAATGCGCCCGGGATGACTTTATGGAAAAGGCCGCTCTGTTTTACCCAGACTACGGTTACGACAAACACAAAGGCTATCCGACAAAGACACACCGGGAAACGCTTGCGCGGCTAGGCCCTTCGCCAATCCAGCGATTAAGTTTCCGGTTTTAAGGTTTCCAGAATGCTCCCTTCGTGAATAAGGCCCCGGATATGTTCAATGTGCGGGTGCAGAAACATATCTTCTTCCATAATAGGAATTGCCCCCGACAATTTTTCCAGAACCTTTGCCGTAGCGGAACTGCGTTTCAAACCCGCCTCGATAAACTGCTGGGCTTGATAACCGGACAAAAGCTCTATCGCCAAAATGTACTCAAGATACCCGGCCGCCTTGAGCGCTTTTTTTGAGGCATTGTAGCCCATCGCGACATAGTCCTCTTGATTGCAGCAAGTCGGGGTGTTGTCGATCACCGAAGGCGTAGATAAAATACGCATATCGCCTAAAAGCCCCGCCTGAGTATACTGGGGAATCATTAAGCCGGAGTTAAGCCCTGGGTTTTTAACAAGAAAATGCGGATAGCCGGAAAGATTGCCGTCGAGAAAACGGTTGTTCCGGCGCTCTGACATTTTTGCAATCATCGTACAAGCGATAACAGAGCAGTCCATAGCAAGCCCGACATAAGAAGAGTCGGCGTTGCAGGCGGAAACAATGTCGGCTGCGCCGTCCTGTTCAAATATGACAGGATTATCGCAGCAGGAATTGATTTCTATTTCGATCGTTTTTTTTGCATCGTAAAGCGTTTTTTTCGCCGCGCCGTGAAGCTGGGGAATACAGCGGAGCGACAGCGCGTCCTGCAAACGCCCGCCTTCGTAATGCTTCAAAACTTGAGAATCCGAAAGAAGCCGGCGCAGAACATCCGCTGTCGCGCCTTGATGTTCGTGCGGCCGGATATCCATAACCCGTTTGTCAAAAGCCCGCATAACGCCTTTTTGCGCCTCAAGCGAAACCGCCGCGATAAGGTCCGCCGTGTTTGCCGCGTTCAGCATATCGTAAAGCGCAAGGGATGCCAAGCCGGTCGCCGAGGTCGTGCCGGAAATCAAGGCAAGCCCCTCCTTAAAGCTCAACTCGGCAGGCTGAATTCCGGCCAGCTTCATCGCATCGGCGCCGGGAAGAAGATTGCCCTTCCAATAAGCCTTGCCTTCGCCGATTAAAACAAGCGACATATGCGCTTCGGGCGCAAGATAACCGACAGAACCCTCGCAGGGCATCCAGGGGGTAAGGCCTTTGTTAAGCATATCGCGTAACAGGCGCAACACTTCAAGGCGTATGCCGCTGAAACCCTGCCCGGTATTTTGCAAAACCATAAGCATAACCGCCCGCGCCTGCTCGATTGCAAGCGGCTCGCCGACAGAAACCGAATGCGACATGATGATGTTGCGCTGAAGCCGCGCCGACTCATCCCGGTTTATAACCTGCGCGCTTAATGCGCCAAAACCTGTCGTTACGCCATACATTACGCGATTTTCCGAAACGGCTTTTTCGATCAGCCGCCGCGCCTTGGCAACCCGCTCTTCATACTCTGCGGAAAACTCGACGCGCACGTTCCCCCGGGCAACCGCCACAAACTGCTCCAGCGTGATTTTACCCCCAAGGACAAGCGTCCCTGTTTGGCTAAGTTTCGTTTCCCCTTTCATTCAGCACCTCCGCGGCCAGCCTGCCCGCTTCTTCAAAATCGCTGTGCAAAAACAATGTGTCGCGAATATTTTCCAGAGCGCCGGCAGTTTCTTTTTTCCAAGACATTGTTTTAAGCGCGTCCAAGGCGGCGTATGCGGATGAGTCATCGTAATCCTCGCAGGCGGCCTGTATTTTAAGCAGTTGCTCTGCCAAGTATGCCGCGTTTTCCGGCTCGTCCTCAGACGCGTCAGAAGGCGCGGCCTTGTCATTTTCCGCTTGCAGGGCGTTGATTTTTGCGATAAGTTCTTCAAGCGATTTTACAAAAGAATCCGTGTTAGCCGCAATAAAGGTCAAGTCGCCCTTTACGCCGGCTTCTTCCAGCGCGTAAGCCGCCCGGGATTTTTCGCCTTCGCCTATATTTTTAAGGGCGCTTTTTATCGCGTGGGCGCTTATGGTAAAAAGTTTTACATCGCCATCGGCAAGGGTTTTTCGCAGTGTGGCTATTGTTTTTTCCGCATCGCGCTTAAACACTTCGAGCATTTTCGGGCTAAGATCAATCCCCGACGGGAAAAACGCCTCCGGCCCGGCTGACTGCTCCGGATGCCTGTCGCGGATAAATTTATTCAAAACCGTGTCCAAGGCGCTTATGTCGATAGGCTTGGGGATAAAATCGTCAAAGCCGGCCCGCTTAAACATTTCGCTGTTACCGGCCAGAGCGTTAGCTGTCAATGCGACAACAGGCCCGGCATAACCCAGCCCCCGCAATTTTTGCACGGCCTCTATGCCGTCCATGTGCGGCATCATGTGATCCATAAAAATAATATTGTACGACTTCCCCCCGTTGACTTTTTCCAAAGCCTCGTAGCCGCTGGTTGCCGTTTCAATATGGAGCTTGTAAAGGGCCAACAAACCTTCGGCGACGTACAAATTTGTTTCAGTGTCATCCACTACAAGCACTTTTCCGTAAGGCATAAGCGAGCGGGCTATTTGCAGTTTTGCTTCCTGGCTGTCCCCGATAAAGGTGAAAGTGTTAAGCGCCTCCGCTGTTTCCCGGCCGATGCTGCGGCCTGTGCCGTGGCCTATGCCGTGGCCTACATCGGAAGAATCCTTTACGGCCTTTTGCTTCAGCGTTACCGAAAAAACGCTCCCCTTGCCGTACTCGCTTTCGACCTCTATCGATCCGTCCATCATTCCGACAAGGTTTTGGGTTATATTCATTCCAAGGCCGGTTCCCTCTGTGGAGCGGTTTGCGGCCGCATTAAAGCGCGAATATGCCGAAAACAGATTGGCCTTGTCCTGATCCTTCATGCCCTGCCCGGTGTCGCTTACGGTAAAGTGAAGCAGTATGTCGCAGTCTTGCCGGCTGTGGCATACGGAAAGTTTTACATGGCCGCTGTCCGTGTATTTTATCGCGTTTGAAAGCAGGTTGTTCAGAATTTGCTTTACCCGCAAGTCGTCGCCGCAAAGTTTTGCCGGCAAGTCTTCCCGGACGTCAAGAAAAAATTCTATCGGTTTTGATCCTATGCGCACGATGTTCAGCCGCACCGTGTCGTTTATCATGTTAGCCGCATCGTATTCCACCGGAACAAGCTCCAGCTTTCCCATTTCGATTTTTGACATATCCAAAATGTCGTTGATAATACGCAAAAGGCTGTCGCTGCTTTTGTAGATTTTATCCAGCGCAAGCGCGTATTCTGCCGGCAAATCATTTTTCTGCAAATAAATTTGCGCTATGCCTACAATGGTGTTTAGCGGCGTTCTTATTTCGTGCGACATCATCGCAAGGAAATTGCTCTTGCTCCTGTTTGCCTCTTCCGCGACCAGCCGCGCCATAACCGCCCCCTTGCCGTTTTTTCTTGTGTTTTCGACAGCCACGTTAAGCATGGCTTTTTTGCCCGGCAAGGGTCTTAGTTCGGCTTCAAAATTGCCGTGCGCCATTTCTGTTAGAACTTCTACGACTTCGCTTTGGATTGCAAGATGCTGGCTTACCATGTAGTTCACCTTTCCGACCACGCTCTTGTACGCGCCGGTGTAACGCTCGGCTTCTACATAGGTGTCAATTTCCCCTTTGTCGTGGTCTGTTGACATTCGCTCCAAATCGACTATAAGGTTTTGCAAGGTTTCCGCCATTCTTTTTGTGCTTCTTACAAGCTGGTTTGTTTCGTCTTCGTTTTCCACCGGGTTAAGGATTACGTCAAAGTCGCCAGCCGACACCTTGTCCAAAGCTGTCGCGACATCTTTTATAGGAAGGACAATGGCTTTTGACGTTTTTACGGCCGCAATAATGCAGGTTATCAAAATAAGGAGCGCTATTGCTAAAAGCACCCATCTTGCAAATATCGCGCCTCTGTTAATGCGGGCAGCCAAGATGCCCATTCTGCCTGAGTAATCGCAGTACATCGCTCTTAACTGCGACTGAAGCTGGGCGTGCAAAACGCCGCCGCGTCGCACCAGATCGACGGCCTGTTCCCGGTCTTGGATTTGCGCAAGGTAAAAAATACCGGGGTTGAGCATATTGATATAATCTTCAATAGATTGCTCTACGGCAAGTATGCGCGACATACCCAAGGCCTCTTCCTGCGGGCTGATTCTGGAATCGCCCTGTATCGATGTTTTGTAATCGGCAATGCTTCTTCGCAGAAGTTCTGTTACAGCGGCTAGCTCCTCCCTAAGGCCGGCCGCCGTTTCTTGCTCATCATATTCTCCAATGTGCAATGCGGCAGTTGTAACAATGCGCTGAATAATGTCCAACTGCCGGGCCGCGCTGTACAAAATAGAGTAACGCCTGCTCGGATATTCTATTTCGTAGGAGTAGTCCCGGATTATGTGCATAATGCGGTGATAGCCAAAATATGTATTGACGATAGCAAACATCAACAGCAGTCCGAATATCATTTTTAGCTTTGCGCCGACTTTTATGTTTCGCGCTAGTTTAATCATGCCCGCCCCCTTTTTTGTTTGTCAGCCGCCTTCCCGGAAGTTCTCTGAAACATTCAAAAAGGCATCGACAATTTTCGGATCAAAATGCGTGCCGCTGTCGTTTTTGATAATCTCCACCGCCTTTTCGTGCGGCATGGGCTTTTTGTACGGCCGCTCGGAAACCAGCGCGTCGTAGACATCCGCAACGGCCATAATCCTGCCCTCAAGCGGAATCTCCTCGCCCCTAAGCCCGCGCGGGTAGCCGTATCCGTTCCACTTTTCGTGATGATAGCCGGCGAACAATTTCGCGTGATGCAAAAAGCCGTCGTCTTTTGTTTTGCGGCTGATTTGGTCTATAATGCGCTCGCCTTCTCTGCAGTGCCGTTTCATCAATGCGAACTCTTCGTCGGAAAGCTTGTCCGGCTTGTTAAGCACAAGATCGCTTATCGTAATTTTGCCGACATCGTGCAGTTGCGCCGACGGCAGAATCAGGGTTCTGTCCCAGGTTTTTATTTCTTCTTCGTAGATGCTGCGCCGGGAAAGCTCGTCCAGCAGGATTTCCAAATAGATTTGCGTCCGCTCTATATGCCCGCCCGTTATATGGTCGCGGTTTTCCACCGTGTCCGCAATTACGCTTATTATCGCGTTGTGCATATCGCGTAACGCCTGCCGGCTTTCCTTTAACATTTCGTCAATGTCCAGATGCGTCTGAAGCCGCCTTACCAAAACGGGGCGGGAAAAGGGCTTGTTAATAAAGTCGATTGCGCCCAGCTTAAAGCCCTGCAGTTCGCTATCTTCGTCATTTTTTCCGGTCAGGAAGATAACCGGCACCTCCTTTAACCTTTCGTCCGCTTTAAGCCGCCGCATGGCTTCAAAACCGTCGATATCCGGCATCATAACGTCCAGCAGAATAAGATCGGGCACAATTTTTTCGGCCAACTTAAACATTTTTTCGGCGGCCGGCAAGGCAAAGACTTTGTACCTGCCGTCCAGCGCGGTTTTGGCCGCGAAAAGGCTCATATCGTTATCGTCTACCACAAAAATTGTTTTCATTCGCCCTCCTCTTTCTTTTTTTCGCCGCCCCGAAAGCGGCGCACGCCCCGAAAGCGGCGCACGCCCCGAAAGCGGCGCTCATAAATGCGCCTCTAGCTGTTCTATCAGGGCCAAGCGGGAAAAGGGCTTGTGTATAAAGCCCGCCGCGCCAAGTTCCAAACCCTGTTTTTCGCTTTCTTCGTCATCTTTTCCGGATAGGAAGATCACCGGCACCTGTTTTAACCTTTCGTCCGCTTTAAGCCGCCGCATGGCTTCAAACCCGTCGATTTCCGGCATGACCACGTCCAGCAGAATAAGGTCGGGCAAAATTTTTTCGGCCAATTTAAGCATTTTTTCGGCGGCCGGCAAGGCATAGACCTTGTACCTGCCGTCCAGCGCGGCTTTGGCCGCCAAAAGGCTCGTGTCGTTGTCGTCCACCACAAAAATTGTTTTCATTCGCCCTCCTTTTTTTCACCGCTAGGCGGGGGCAATTGCCGTAGCTGTTGCCGAGGCAGCCGTAGCCGAATCGTGAGTTTTTACAGCATCCGGTTCGGGGGGAGGGGGAACCTGCTCAAAGCAGTCCGCCTCGAATTCAAGCATTTCAGCATCGCTCACCCCGCCGGCATTGTAGGCATCTTTCATAATATCGTGGCAAACCGCCGCTATTTCGTCTCTGTACCGCTTACCCATAACCGTTCCTCGCCTGGCCGCGCTATCCTAACTTGCAAACACCGCCGCACAAGGTTAAGTATAGCGCAAATTTTGAAAAAGAGCTAGACGCGGCGGCTTTCAAACAGCAATTCTCAGTTTGGCGAAGTTATAGGAAGAATTTTCACCACAGAGGACACGGAGTTTCACGGAGAAGATGGGCGGGATTTGATAAGATAACGCATCGTGCACCTTTCATGTTTTTGTGATCTGTATGATTTTTCACACACACCGTAATTTTTGTTGAAAAATAAAGCTTCTTCTCCGTGGTTCTCCGTGGTTGAACCTCTTCTTTGCTTTGTTAAACTGAGAATTGCTGCTAAAAGCTGCGGAAAATCGCCTTGGCTGAACCCCCGAACCCAAAAAAGAGCCGCTCCCTCTAAAAAAAATGCGATTTTCGCTTAAAATGAAAAAAGCCCTTGACAAAACGGTTAGCTCTTGCTAATCTTATAGTAGTTAGTGGCAACTAGCTGAAAGCCGACGGGCGGCGGCATTTTAGGGAAACGATGATTAAATCCCATCGAGGATGCGGACTAAAGTCCGAATCATCGTTCTTAACCGCATTTTGCGCAATGAAATGAGCAGAATGCATCGGACTAAAGTCCGCGGGAATCACTGATTAGCTTCGAGTTAATCAGTGATTCCTTCGCGCCCCGGCAAGAAACGCGGCTTCAGCAGGAAGGAGGAAGCGAAACGATGACCTTTTCGACCAATTTATACGAGGCAAGCAAGAATAGCGAGCTTGAAGTGATTTCCGTGCCGAACATCGCTTTATTGAAAAGCTTAGGCTTGCGCAGCGGCTCAAAAGTGGAGCTTAAAACGCGCTATTCCCTGGGGGGGCCGGTTCTTTTAAGCGTGGAAGGCGCGTACTCTGTCGCCATAGGAAAAGACATAGCGACCCAAATTGCCGTAAAGGAGATTGCAGCTTCATGAGTTGCCACAATGTTCAAGCAGACAGCCAAGTGTTAAAAAAGCCGAACAAAATCCTGCTTATGGGAAACCCCAACGTGGGGAAAAGCGTTTTTTTTACAGAGCTGACAGGCATTCACGCGATGAGTTCCAACTATGCCGGCACCACTGTCAGTTTTATGGAAGGGCGGCTTGCGTTAGGTGAAACGGAGTACACGCTGATCGACGTGCCGGGAACCTACTCCCTGTCCGCGACCTCCGAGGCGGAGGCTGTTGCCGCCCGTTTTATGGAAAGCGGGGCGAAGGCTGTTATTTGCGTGCTGGATGCTTCCAATTTGGAGCGGAATCTGCTTTTGGCGCTGGAAATGCGCCCCTACAATGTCCCGACTGTGTACGCGCTAAATTTGATAGATGTTGCCGAACGCCAGGGGATAAACGTCAACGCAAAGGTTCTGGCGCAAGAGCTTGGCGGCCCGGTTGTCGAAACGGTGGCGGTAAAGAGCAAAGGCTTCGCGGAGCTTGCAGATAAATTGAAGGCTCTTCTGGATGGGGGGGAGGGTGGCTCCGGCGGGGTTCCCGTCGGGGTTCCCGGTGGAGTGCCCACCGGGAAAAGCACTTGCGCTTCCTGCGGCAAATGTCATTATTGCCGCCACAGCGAGCAGAACGGCAACTACGACCTCTGGGCTACGGCGAGGGAGATTGCCCGCCGGTCAAGCGCGAAAAATACCGTCGCGGAAAGCTTTGCCGACAGGCTTGGCGAGTATATGATAAGGCCTTTTCCGGGCATTCCCATTGCGGCCTTGGCAATGGCGCTGACTATCGGCGTGGTCATGGGCGGCGGCAGGGCGTTACGCGCATTTTTGCTTCTGCCCCTTGTGAACGATCTCATTGTCCCCTTCTTTCGGGGAATTTTTGGCGGCTTTCTACCGGAAGGCGTTTTTCTGAACATCCTTGTCGGCGAGTTTGGCATTTTTGTCATAAGTTTCGAGTGGATTCTGGCCTTGATTTTTCCCTATGTATTGATGTTTTATGTCGCCTTTACATATTTAGAAGACACGGGCTACTTGCCCAGAATTAGCGTGCTTTTTGACAGCATTATGCGAAAACTTGGCGTGCAGGGCGGCAGTCTTTTGCACATGGTCATGGGCTATGGCTGCGCGGTTCCGGCCATTATAGGCAGTCGCGCCGCCACAAGCCGGAAAGAACGGATTGTCATCACCGCCGCGATATGTTTTGCCGTGCCCTGCATTTCGCAAACAGGCGCGTTAATCGCGCTTCTTTCCGGCTTCGGCTGGTGGATGATGCCTTCTATGATTTTGTTTTCCTTGCTGTTGTTTGTTTCTGTAACATTGGTCGCCGGAAAAGTCGCAAAGGGGACTGTGGAGCCTTTGCTTCTGGAAGTGCCCAAGCTGCTCATTCCTACTTCCCGGGCTTACGGCAGAAAACTGGCCGCGCGGATGAAGCATTTTCTAAAAGATGCCGAAGTGCCTATGATGGCGGCCATTGTCATTGCCGCGCTCTTGGCGGAATCCGGCTTGCTTGCCATGATTGCCCTTTATGCCCAGCCCTTGGTTAGCGGCTGGCTGGGGATGCCGGCCGAGGCTGTTACCGCTTTGATTCTTGGGATTGTTCGCAGGGAAATGTCTGTCGCCCCGCTGTTGGCGCTGGACTTGACTTCTTTGCAAGCCTTTGTCGGCGGGGCTGTGTCTCTTATGTACTTGCCATGTCTGTCCGTGTTTGCAATTCTTGCAAAGGAGTTTAATATCAGAATCGCTTTGACGATTACGCTTTCAACAATAGCCCTGGCCTTTACTGCCGGGGGTTTAATAAATCATGCCGTAAGGTTGTTTTTGTAGGAGGGGCAATGACACGCTGGTTGACCGACTTTACTTATAAAATCGAGGATATGGCGACGGACGACATGGCTGTTTACCGTTTTGTTTCCAATTACTACCGGGATGTTGTTAAAAGGGAAGCTGTTTTGGCGAATGTCAACAGCGATGACAATATGCTCTGCATTGGCGGCGGGCTTTGCCCTTTTAGCGCGATACTGTTTCACCAAATTACAGGCGCGAATGTTACGGTTGTTGACAACAACATGGCCTGCATTCCAAAGGCCAGGCAAATGATTGACCGGTTTGGCATGGGCGACAAAGTATTCGCGCTGTGTCAGGACGGCGGCAACATGGAAATAGATTTGACGCAGTATTCCGTTATTCATCTTGCCTTGCAGGTTGCCCCTATGGATTATGTGTTTTCGCAGATTGAAAGGCAGGCCGCCCCGGGGACAAGACTTTTGGCGCGCGTGCCTAAGAAAATTTTGTACGGGTTTTTCGGCAGCTTGCCGAGTAGCTCCCTTGCCTGTTGCCCCTACGTCGCCCACAAGTCCCGCAACATAGGCAGCACGCTGTTGCACATCAAACAGGTGGTGGCGCATGAGGAAAAAACGAATAATATCGGCGCTTTTGCTTCTCCTATTGCTGATGCTTGTTCTGTTTGCGCTGTTTCAACTTGACGCGCAAGCTTTGCGGCACAGTATCGGCCGGGTTTCCGCGCTGTCTGTCTTTCTGCTTGCCGGTTTGCAGTGTCTTACGCAGGCGCTTGTAACGATGCAATGGCGCAAGGTCGCCGCGCTGTCCGGCACGCCGGTATCTTTTGCGGATATGTTTTACATAAACTGCCAAGGGGCTGTTATGGATTCGATAACCCCCGGCGTAAAGGTTGGCGGCGAAATTACCCGCGCCGTGCAAATCAGCCGCATTGCCGCCTGCCCCGGCGAAAAGGCCGCAGCCATTGTCGCCCTGCAAAAAGCCTTTAGCCTTTGCGCTTTGTTTTTTATTCAATTGTTAGCCGCAGGCCGCCTTGCGGGAGTCTTGCCGGCATTGCAAACGGGTTATGTGCAACTTTTGTTTTACGCGCTTTCGGCGCTGTTTCTATTTGTCTTTGCCGTATTTTTTTTCGCGCCCCGGCGGGTTGCGGCATTTTTGCAAGCAAGGGAAAAGCCGGCATTTTCATGGCTTGGCCGTGCGAATAATTTTCTGCTGGCGTTATTGAGCCATGTTCAAGACTTGCGCAAAAACAAATCGGCTTGGGCGCAGCTTTCCCTGCTTTCCCTTGTTATTTGGCTGCTTTATCCTGTAAAACTTCAGCTTTTGCTTTCGCAAATTGCGCCGCAACTTGCACAGCAAACTGCGTCTGCCGCCGGTTTTCCCCAGACTGCCGCAATCGCCTTTGCAGCATACATGGTCGCCATGATTCCGGTTTTCCCGGGCGGCTTAGGCGGCTTCGAGGGAACTATGATAGCTCTGTTACTGGCGGGCGGCTTTCCTACAGGAGACGCGACTGTAATAACGGTTCTGTTCCGCTTTTTTACCTTCTGGTTTGTCCTTCTGTTAAGCCTTGCCTACATCGCTTTTTACAAGGCCGCCGGCCGCCGCAGGCCGCCGCCGCCGCCCGCGCAGGGCGGGATAGCCAAAGCCGGCCCCCCTCCCCCCGCGCTCCCTTACATTGCTTTTAGGTTTTTTACCGCAATACCATGCGTTGAAAAAGCCTCGCGTATCGCCTTGATAAACTCGACCGCCTTGGCATTGTCGCCGTGGACGCAAATTGAATCCGGCTTTAGAGAGACATCCTCGCCGGTTATCGCCTGCACCTTGTTTTCTTTTACCATGCGTATAACACGGGATATACACAGTTCGGTGTCGTGAATGACAGCCCCCGGCTGGCTCCTTGCGACCAAGGTTCCGTCGGCATTGTAGGCTCTGTCGGCAAATACTTCGCTGGCGACAGCCAAGCCGCATTCCAGAGCGGCCGTAATCATGCAGGAATTGGCAAGGCCCAGAAAAATAATTTCCCGGTCGAACTCGTGCACAGCCTGCGCTAAAGCGGCGGCAAGTTTCGCGTCTGTCGCCGCCATGTTATAAAGCGCGCCGTGCGGCTTAAAATGCTGAACCGGAACACCGTGCGACTTTGCAAAAGCCCAAAGCGCGCCAAGCTGGTATTTCGCGTAAGCCTTTGCCTCCGCCGGCGTTACGGCCATATTCCTTCTGCCAAAACCCATCAAATCGGGAAAGCCCGGATGCGCCCCGACCGCAACCGACCTGCCCTTGCACTCCTTGACCGTCTCGTCCATAACCACAGGGTCGCCGCCGTGCCAGCCGCAGCCAATATTCGCGGAACTGATTAAGGCGATAATTTCTTTGTCCATACCCATCGTGTAAAGACCGTAAGCCTCGCCAAGATCGCTGTTTAAATCCACCTGATACATAAAACCCCCTAAAAAATGCCGGGCGCAACCGCAAAGCAGCCGCGCCGCATAAAACATTATGGCACGATTCCCGTAAAAATGCAAGCCGCGCCGCTTGTTTTTTGCCTTGAACCGTGATATGCTGTATCAATAAAGCTAAGGAGAAATATATGAGCGACATTATCGCAGGCTTGCCGGACAGCGGAAAAAAGCGGCTGGATGCAATTTTAGAGCTGGGGAGCGATGCGGCAAACGCCGAAGCCCTAATGGAATTAGTCGAAACCGAAAAGGGAAAAGCCAAAAGCACGGCGCAAACGGCTCTTGCCCGGCTTGATTACAAGCCGGCCGCACCTATGTGGAAAAAGCTTGCAGTCGGAAAATACATGGGGGAAAGAATCTTGATGCCGTCCTGCTCCGATTGTGTGTCGGATCAGGTGGCGCCTGTTATTCTGCAAAACCTTTCAGCTTTGTTTGAACTGCCGGCCGGCGCTAAGCTGAACTCGGAGCAATTTGAAAAATTGCAGTTTTCCATTTCGCTGATGTTGGGAAAAGCGACAGACAGTATGCTTGACGTTTATCGCCTTGCCGCGAAAAACAGCGAGTGGTTTAGGCGCATGGAAAAAGAAAAAATGTATTCCGGCGATGATAAGCCAAAGTTTTGGCACTTCAACAATTATATTCGTATATGGGATGCCGCTCCAGAAGAGCTTGAAAAAATATTTCCGGCGGTTTTAACGGCTTCGATTGTAAGAAGTAAAGACAGGCGGCTTGCGGATTTGGCGCGGGAATTGTTTGAAGCGCACGGGGGCGCCTGGCTTTTGCCTGTTTTTATGCAGGCGATTTTGACAAAAAGCAAAGAAGAAGTGTACGATGAATTCTCGCCGTATTTGCAAGACGGCAAAACGGCCTCTCTTCTGTACAACGCTCTTGGCGCATTGTACTATTTGGACACGTTTAAGGGTTTTGAATATATGCTGGAGGGCGAAAAAGAAGGGCGTTACGCGTCATTTAGCTGGGGCAGTTATTCTTACGGCTTGTTCGATACCCGCTTCATTTTCTCTACCCCCGTAGAGCTTGACGAAAGGTGGCTTTTCCGGCTTGCGGAAAACCCAGGGGAAGCGAAGCCCAAGGTAACATTGCAATGTTATAACAGGCGTGCCGGCGGCGTAAAGTACGAGGACTACGATGAAATGCTGCTTGAATTGCTGCCCCTTTACATGGAAGACGGCGAATTGAAGCGGCTTTTGAAAGATTATTTTTCGCAGCGTGCAAAAGGCGATGACGGCGAAATAACTCTTTACCGCGACGCCTTGACGCGTTTTTCAAATTGACACGCAGGGCAGGGTTTTTCAGGACGATTGGAGTTGTTCCAAAGCCATTGGCTGTAGGCAAGCTCCAAAAACCCAGATGGGGTTTTTGGAGCTTGTCTTTATTGTTTGCCCCCTGCTTTGTTTGCCAAGTAAAATTTGGTAAAGTTTTCAACGCTGTATTCTGTCTGGCCGATTACGCCGTTGGTTATGTTGATCCAAAAACAAGCCGGGATTTCGCCAAGCTTTAAATTTTTTTGAATGCACAAATCGCAACCCTCGTTGTGATTGCCGGGGTGACTGGGGCAGTCCGTTGTTTGGCAAGTGCAAAAATGTTTTTCCATGTCGAGTCTCCTTGTCTTAAAAATCTAACTAGCGGGCTAGATTGGTGCTCCGCCCAGTATTTTCTTTAACATTTCTAACCGTTCCTTTGACAAACCAATACCTTTCAAAAAATACTTTTCTATATTTGCTTGCAGATTTTTGCTGTCTTCGATCTCCCGATCTACAACCGCGTTTATTTGGCCGTAAATATTTCTGCCAGTGATATGGCGCAATTCAAGATGCCTGGCCTGTGCAAAATTTTCCCCATAAGAAAGAAGGTACTCGTAGATAACATCGTCTAGATTTGCGCCAAACAACAACCCCACAATCGCCGCGACAAAACCCGTTCTGTCAACCCCGGCATTGCAATGGACAAGATAAGGCCCGCTGTGGCCAATCAAAAACTCAAACGCCTGTCTTAACTTGTAGTTAAAAACTTCGTATTGGAACTGATCCAAAAAATCAAACTCAAATTCTATGCCAAGGCCGATAATCCTATTGTCGCGTAACAGGGAATTATACCAAGGAGCTAACCTTGCAAGAACCTCTAAATCGTCCGCATTGCCGGCTAAGTTTATCACGCAGCCGATACCCGCTTCTAAAACCAGCTTTTCGTACAAACGATCCCTTTCTTTATCGGTCTTAAACACCGGGTAACTGCCTCTGTAGAGAACCCCCTTTTTCATACTCCCCATGCAAATTTCGCGGAAGTTTGTTATCTCATTTTCTTCGCTGTAATTTATATTCATATAGTTTCCAAACAATTCTGTTATGTAATGCTGGATGTTTTTTCAAAAATATTTTCTATATCATAACATTCTTCCCGGCTAAATTTAAACTCTTTGTCAATTTTTCTGTTTTTTTCGGCGAATTCCAAGAAAGAATCTATCTCCTTGCTTTTATCTTTTTTTACAACGAAATTTATTATTTCAGAAAAATCTGTTTCCACATCAGACCTAATTATCAATGTCTTGCGATCCAGCGATATTGCTTCTAGCATTGTTATCTCCTCCGTAAGTTTAAAAGTAGAACCTTAATTTTAGTATAATTCAAATTCAAATTTTTGTCAAGCCGTTTTCACCGGCTTAAACTTGGGAGCCTCCAAAAAGCTGAATTCTTGGAGACCCCCGTGCCCTTACGGAGCGTCCAGAAGATCGCAGGCAAGGCGGATGCAACTGCGGCAGCGGTCGCGCAGATTGTTCTCCGTGAAAAACTTTCGGCCTTCTTCGCTAAAAAGATTGCAGCCGCCGAGAATCTCAAGGCAGTTTACCGAGCCGGCTGTTTTTTTGAAACCCTCCAGAAAGCCGGCCGACTTATCGTAGACGGAGTTTATTTTCGGCCGGCCGTCGCCTTCCTTAAAATCGCTCCTGAAACCCAGAACCATAACCGCGCCGCTAGCCGCCCCGCAAATCCCCTGGCTCTTGCCTATCCCTCCGCCGAACCCGGCCGCTGCGGAAAGCGCAAGGTTTTTGTCCAGGGCTAAATCTTCGGCATAAGCGAGAAGCACCGCCTGGGCGCAATTGTTGCCCTGGTCAAATATCTCTACAGCCTTTTCCGCCTTGCTCATTTTATCGCTCATGTTTTCCTCCTATTGTTATGCCGGCGCCGCTTAAAGAACCTTCAGCATCCAGCCCTTTGCGTCCGGCACAGTGCCGTATTGAATACCCTTTAGCGTGTCCCGAACCTGCGCCGTAACATCGCCCGTTTTCCCATCGTTAAAAGCAGTCTTTTTACCGTTATGCGAAAGCGAGCCAATCGGCGTTACGCCGGCGGCAGTGCCGCATACAAAACACTCCGCCGTTTCGCCAAGCGCCTCTTCAATGGAAATCTCGCGCTCGCAAACATTGATGCCACGGTCGCGGGCAAGCTCGACAATACTTGCCCGCGTTATCCCCGGCAGAACCGTGTCGCCTAACGCCGGGGAAACAAGCTCGCCAGATTTAAGATAGAAAAAAATGTTGCACGACGAGCCTTCCTCCACAAACCTTCTGTTTGCCGCATCCAGAAAAATGCACTCCGTAAAACCCTGCTGGCGTGCCTCGTGCTTGGCAAGCGTGGAAATTACATAGTTGGAAGCCGTTTTTATCCAGCCGGTGCCCTTGGGCGTTGCGCGAATGCGATCGGTAACGACAGCGTTGGCGTTTTCGCTTGAAAAATACGCGCTCATGGGCATTGTAACAACAAAGACCCAAGGCTCGCGGGAAACCTCCGGCGTAAAGCCGGCCTCGGAAAAAGTAAAGGGGCGAATGTATACCGAAAGAGCGCTGGCAAAAGAATCCTTTTCCCACTGGGCATCGTAGCCGACGCAAAAGCCAAGGGCGGCATTTTTTTTGACGGTTTCCGCGACGGCTTGAACAAAATCGCCCTCTGGAAAAGCCGGCATATAAAGCCCCTTCATCGATCTGGCAAAACGGGCGGCATTTTGCTCCGGCCTAAAAATGGCAAGCCCCCCGTCTTTTTGCGGAAAGGCCTTTAGCCCCTCGAAGCAAGAGTTCCCGTACTGCGTGCTGTAGTTGACCAGCGGAAGGTCGCTGTAAAAATTGCGCGACTCGACCAAGGCCTCCCTTTCGGCGCCGGGCATCTGCGCCTCTTCCTGCGGCGTTTTGTGGGGTTTTTCGACAAACTCCCCCTTCCATCCGTCATTTTCAAATTTCGCCTTATAAACCACCGGAAAGCTGTTCAATGTAAAAGCCATAAAAACTCCTAAAAAAAATGCAAGCAAAGCTGATTGCCACAGCATAGCACAATTTTCGCAAAGAGAAAAGCGGCCCCCGGCGAAGAAGACACGACAAACGCATGAAAGGTCAGAGGTTATGAATTTACTCCCAATTTAACTCACACAAAGGCACGGAGGCACAAAGGCACAAAGTACAGATTAG
>WRKI01000306.1 GCA_009778155.1 Spirochaetota bacterium | reverse complement strand
CCCCGGAGCGGGTTCGCCGGTCGATAATGATCACGCCCAGTTTAAGACTCCGCGCCGCGACCATCTGCCCCCGGCGCAAAAGCATTATTTCGGTGGAGCCGCCCCCTATGTTTATCACCATAGAGTTCCCGCGCCAGAACAGGGGAAAGTCCTGTTTTAAGGCGGCGCGCACGGCAAGATAGATAAGCCGGTTTTCTTCCACCCCGTCAACAATGGCAAGGCGGAACCCGGTTTTTTGCCATACGCGGTCGATAAAAATGTTCCTGTTACGCGCTTCCCGCAGAGCGCTTGTCGCGATTACATGAATGTCGCTGTCGGCGACATTCCAGCCGGTTAAAAGCTCCCGGTAGTTATGCAAAACGGCAAGACACTCGGAAAGCGATTCCCGCGAAAGTTCCCCCGATGTAAAAACATCGCGTCCCAGCATGACAGGCCGCACAGCCCTGTCCAATACGCGCCATTCGTTTTCGCTTATAATTTCGGCGACAATGAGCCTTATGCCGGTAGAGCCAATTTCCAAAACTGCGACAAGGGAATTTTTCATGGCCTTACAACTTGTCTATAAGCATGGAACATTTTCCCGACGGAATGGGCAGGGTTTTTTTCTTCTTCCCCAAAATGTTAATCGTAAAATAATACAGCTTTTCGCTTTCCATCTGTATCTCCCAGCCTCTGCCGCTTTTGTTTGACAGAATCGTTATCATGTTTTTTTTAAGCGACAGGTTTTCCACACCCATCACTTCCAAGTTCGGGATAATCCAGTCCACGGTTTTTCTTGGAAGCGAAATAAAAAGCCCCACGATGTTTTCGATTGTAAGCACTATCGTAGAAAGAGCGTCATAGGTCAAATACTGCGGGCGCGGAAAACCCTCTTTCCCGTGCCACTGCGCAGGCCCTTCTTTTGTTGGCCGGTAGGCCTCCCAAAGCGTGCCTTTTTGCGTGTTGCCATCCGGGTTCATGGAATCGAGCATGAAGTACAAGTGCCTTATGGCGCACTCCCGTGCAAGCTCCCACCGCTGGTAGCGTTCCAGCCCCTTTATCACCATGAAGGTCATGTGTGGAAAGACCGACCCGCGAAAGCCGCCGCCGGACTCGTCGAAGGCATCCTCGCACACGGCAAGGGAGGGGAAGGGGTGGGGGGTTCCGAAGTACCTTGGGTCGGAAAGTTTTTCGACAATCCTTTCGGCTTTTTCGTCGTTGGGAATTTCGGCCAAAAGCGGCCAGTAGCCCCCTATTGTTTTTACCGGCAGACGTTGTTCGTTTTCGTCTATGTCGTAGTAAAAGCCGTCGTCGGCATCCCACATAAGCGAGTTGATTCTGGTTTTCAGGGCGAAGTACTGCTTCTTAAACTGGAAGCTCGTTTCCTTGTCGTTCAGCGTGTCGGCCAGCGCGGAAATGTAAAGCATATTGATCGCCATTATAGCGTTGAAGTCCAGCGAGTAATACGCCCTTTCCCGGGGCGCGTTTTCCATTCCCGTTACGCCCGGCGGGGTGTGGTAAAGGCCGTTCGGTCTTTTGAAAATCGAGTCGATCCATTCGGTGTACCTTTGCAAGACGGGCAACACGTCCCTTATGCGTTTTTTGTTGGCGGATTTATGGTAAATGTTGAACTCCGCCCAGGCGAAAAGAGGCAGTCCCAGCCCCTCCGGATTGCCGCTGTCCACCACCGGCAGGCCGCTTTCCAGACTGTATGCCCCGCGAATGGCGCCTGTCGGCTCCTGCCGGCTGTAGAACAAGTCCAAGGTATGGTGCGCCTGATAAATCCTGTTGGAGTACACCAGAAAGAACGAGGAGAACACGGCATCTGTCTGGTAAACGCAGTCAGACCCCGGATACGAGAAAAATTTGCCTTCTATGCCGCTGTTTTCGCCGGCCGATCTCCAGCAGTCTTCTATCCACGCCCAAGTTTTGTCGTAAATATCGACAAAATCCTGATCGTAAAAGTGTATTTTCGGAAAATCTTGTTTTGTCACATCTGCTCCTGTGCGTGCAAGCTTTGCGATCGTCATGCCGCATTCTATTAATTATACACGAAAAATCCAAAATCCGCCAGTTTTTTGTCAGAAAAATTTTCGCACACCGGGCGCGATTCGGAAAAACTCACACAAAGGCACAAAGGCACAAAGGGGGAAGAGGGAGAATTTAACCACGGAGGACTGGCAAGCTGCGCTTGCCTAGGAGTCTCACGGAGAAGATGGGCGGGGATTTATAAGATCGCGCCGCGCCAGCCGCCCAGTTGCCGGTATAAGCTAACTTTTGGACGCACACGCTTGCCCTCTCCTCTCATCCTTTCTTATCTTCTCCGTAGAACTCCTAGGCAAGCGTAGCTTGCCAGCCCTCCGTGGTGAAAACTCCTCTTCCTCTTCCTTTGTGCCTTTGTGCCTTCGTGTGAGATACTTCCGAAGTTTGTGCCGTTCATGCCTTCGTGTGAGCTATTCCGGGAAAGCCGGCTTGCCGAAAGCGGGTTTTTCCATTATAATAGAAGGGTGAGTGAAAAGCGGACGGTGTTGGCCGTTGATGACGAGCCTAAAATTCTCGGCCTCTTGAAATCTTACCTTGAGGCCAGCGGATACGCCGCGCTTTGCGCCCAGAGCGGCCGGGAAGGCATGAACCTTTTCGAGCGGCACGAGGTTTCGCTCATCCTTTTGGACATAATGCTGCCGGACTTTTCCGGCGAAGACTTTTGCAAAAAGGTAAGACTCGTTTCCCAAGTGCCCATCGTCATGATTACCGCAAAGGCAGACGAGGCAAGCATAATCCAGGGGCTGAACATCGGGGCAGACGACTATGTCTGCAAACCCTTCAGCCCGCGCCAGCTTATGGCACGCATAGAGGCAGTCTTGCGGCGTGCGGATGCGGCCGGCGCGGGAGCGGCAGGGACGGCAGTCGCAGCGGCAGCAGCCGGGGCAGCGGCCGGGCTTGCTTACATGGACTTGGCTTTGGACACGGAAAAACGCGCCGCCTACCGGGGCGGCCAGAACCTTAACCTTACAAAGGACGAGTACAACATCCTAAAGCTGCTTATGTCAAGACAGGCCAAGGTTTTTACAAGGGAAGAAATCCTTGCGGCGGTAAAAGGGGACGACTACTACGTCTTTGACAGGGCTATAGACAGCCACATAAAAAAACTGCGGGCGAAGATCGGCGACGATCCCAAGTCGCCCGCCTATATTTCCACAGTTTACGGCGTGGGCTACCGGTTGGGAAACACCGATTAGCCGGGGCCGGGGGCAGGGGTAGAACGATGAAACAGAAATTTTCGATAAGCCTTAAAACAAGGCTGGCCTTCACTTACGCGGTCTTCATAAGCGTAACCCTGGGGCTATTAATCCTTGCCATAAACCATTTTAGCGCCCTCATGTTCAACTCGCTGGTAAAAGAAAACATCGAAGATACAAACATGGAAATAGTCCGTATGGTAAGCGGCCAGCGGCACGGCGGCCGGCAGTGGGGCGGCCGGGGCGGCGGCCGTGGCATGGGCGCGGGCTTTAACCCCCCGCCGGCGCAGACGCTCGATGCAATCGGCGATCTTTTCGTCCAGCAGGGACACATCATAAGCATACAAGATGCCGCCGGCAACACAATCTGGAGCGCGCGCCAAAGCAACCCCCAGCTCTACTACGAGGTCATGGGCGAGATACGCGAGCGCATGAGGAGCCGGGGCGTGCCGGTGGAACTGCAGACCGCCAGCTATCCGCTCTTTCTCGGCCAGGGGCGCACGGGGACTGTGAACATCGAAACCTACGGCCCCTTTTTCTACAGCGAAAGCGAGTATATGTTTTTGGAGTCTTTAAGCCGGCTCTTGTTTTTCACATGGATCATTCTGACGATTCTTTCGCTCGCCGTCTCGGTGCCGCTTTCCCGCACCATAGCCAGCCCCATCTTAAAAGCGAAGGAGGCCGCTCGCCAGATTGCGGCCGCCTGTGCGGATGCCGGCGGCAAAAGGAGCGCGTTTTTCGAGGAGGCTGCCGCCGGCCGCCCCATTGTCCGCGTTGACGAGGACTATGCGACGACGGAGCTTGCCGAGCTTTCCCAGTCGATCAACAGCCTGTCGGCAGAAATCGAAGAGGGGGAAAGGCGGCAGAAACAGCTTGTAAGCGACATTGCCCACGAGCTTCGCACGCCGCTTTCCTGCCTGCAAGGGACAATCGAGGCGATGATCGACAATGTTTACCCGGCCGACCGCGAGCATCTTGAAAGCTGCCACGAGGAAATCACCCGTCTTGCCGGGCTTGTAAGCGATCTTGGCACGCTGACTAGTTTGGAATGGAATAAAATCGAGCTTAACAAAAGCGAGTTTGACCTGTCCAAGCTGCTGGACTTTACCGCCCGGCAGTTCATGCCGCAGGCGATGGAAAAGGGGATAGAGATAAAACTTGCGCTTGGGGAAACCCCGGTTGCCGCCGACTACGAGCGGTTGAAGCAGGTTTTCGCCAACATTTTATCCAACGCGGTAAAGTACACGGACAGGGGCAGTATAAGCATTGCCGCCGAAAGTGCCGGCGGGCAGTGTCTTGTCAGGATAAGCGACACGGGGATAGGCATTCCCCAAAGCGACCTGCCCCGCATTTTCGAGCGGTTTTACAGGTCGGACAAATCCCGCAGTCGCGACACCGGCGGCGCAGGCATCGGGCTGTCCATAGCGGCGGCAATCGTGGCGGCGCACGGCGGGGCGATAAGCGCAAAAAGCATCCCCGCCGGCGGCACGGAGTTCAGCATACGGCTGTCCGCTCTGGAAACGGGGCAGGCTCTGGGGAAAAAAGCCGCCGGTTTCTAACGCCGGGGGCGCTTTGCAGGGGCCTTCCCGCTAGGCGGCCGCCCTCTTTGCGCCTTTGCGTGAGATTTTTCACGGACAAATGCAGAATTGCGGCAAAAGGCACTTGCCATAGGGCGCGAATTCGGTTACAATGAGATTAGCGATAAAAAATACTTAAGGAAGCGGTGATTAACTCGACGCTAATCACCGCTTCCTTAACAGAACCTAAAACCAAGGGGGTTTTTGTGGCACAGACGGCTGACAAAAAAGAAGGGGACTTTGATTTTCCCCAAGAACTGCTCAGTTTCATAGACGAGTGGAAGGTAAAACCCGGGAGCATCATCATGATTTTGCATAAAACCCAGGAAACATTCGGTTACATTTCGCGGCCTTCGGCTGAAAAGCTGGCAAGGCTTACCGAAATTCCGCTGGCGCGCATTTACGGCGTTATTTCCTTCTATCATTTCTTCAAAACTACCAAACCGGGCAAAAACAGAATCTCGGTTTGCATGGGAACGGCCTGCTACTTGAAGGGCGCTCAGGATTTGCTCGATGAAATTCGCAAGCTCCTCAATCTGGAGCCTAATGCCGTTACCGAAGACGGTCTTTTCTCCGTCGATCCTGTCCGCTGCATTGGCTGCTGCGGGCTTGCCCCGGTGCTTACCGTCGGGACGGTGGCTCACGGCAAGCTAACCAAGGACATGATAGCGGGCGTTTTAGCCATATACCAAAACGCTTAAAACCTGCGTATGCACTTTACCTTGGCCGACCTTGTAACAGACATAACTCAAAACGCCGCCGAAGCTGGCTGCCGGCTCTTGGAAGTCGAAGTGGCGCAGGGGGGCGGCTCTTTTCGCTTCCATGTGAAGGACGACGGCGTAGGCATGAGCGCCGAGCGGCTTCTTTCGGCGGCCTGCCCCTTTGTAACGGACGGGGTCAAGCATCCGGGGCGGAAAGTCGGACTGGGGCTGGCGTTTTTAGCCCAGACAGCCGAGCAGACAGGCGGCGTTTGGGAGCTAAAATCGGAAGAGGGCAAGGGGACGCTGGTGTCGGGCAGTTTTGACACCGGGCACTGGGACACCCCCCCTGCGGGGGATATGCCATTCACGCTCGCGTCTGTCATGATGTTCCCCCAGCCAAAGGACATACGCATAGTCTGGAAACTTGGGGGCGGCGCGGCGCGGCGCGGCGCGAAGAGCGGCGCAAAGAGCGAGGAAAAAATCGATTTTAAGAGATCGGATTTGGCCGGGATGTTCGGGCGCGGCGGCAAGGGCGGCGCGAGCCGGCGGCCGCATGAGGATGCCGGGTTGTTGGTGTCGCTTGACAGGCGGCTTAGGGCTTGGGAAAGCGAAGTTTTAGCGAAGATTTAAAGAAGCCCGGCAGAGTTTCGGGCAAACTAGGAGGAGTGAAAAATGGGAAAAAAAAGCCTTGAAGAATTGCGCAAATTGCGGGAAATCAAAATGAACGATATGCGCAAAAGGGAAGGGGAGCACAAGGATACTCAGATAATCGTCGGCATGGGAACCTGCGGCATTGCCGCCGGTGCCAAAAAGACGCTTGAGTTTTTCCTTAAAAGCGTTGACGAGGCCAAACTTGTGGACTCCGTGTTGCCTCGGCAGGTCGGCTGCATGGGGCATTGCCACTCTGAACCGACCGTAAAGGTAGTCGTTCCGGGAATGCCCGAAATTACTTACGGCAGCGTGGATGTAAACGCCGCCAAGGAAATTTTCGATTCGCACATTGTCGGGAAAAAAATTGTGGAAAACCGGGTTCTTGCGCAGCCGGTTGCGGGCGCAAAGTAAATCAAAATAAAGGTGGGAAAAAATGGCATACAATCACTATGTCCTTGTTTGCAGCGGCACAGCCTGCGAGTCTAACAAAGGGATAGAAATTTTCGAAAAACTGAACTCCGAGGCGGAAAGGCTGGGCGTTTCCGGCGAGGTGCAGATAATCAAAACGGGCTGTTTCGGCTTCTGCGAAAGAGGCCCAATCGTAAAGGTTCTGCCGGAGGACTCCTTCTACGTTGACGTAACGCCAGAAGACGCGCCGGAGATCATCGCCGAGCATATCTTGAAAGGCAGGGAGGTCTCCCGGCTTCTGTACAAGGAAGAGGGACACCAAAAGGCCGCCAATGTAATAGAAGACATCGGCTTTTACAGAAAGCAAATGCGCGTTGCTCTTCGCAACTGCGGGTTTATTAACCCCGAAAACATTGACGAGTACATTGCCCGGGACGGCTATCACGGCCTTGAAAAAGTGCTTTTTGAGTGGACCCCCGAAAAAATCATCGAAGAGGTCAGAATCTCCGGCATGAGAGGGCGCGGAGGGGCGGGCTTCCCCACATGGCTTAAGTGGGACTTGACCCGCAAGGCGAAGGGCGAAACCAAGTACGTCATCTGCAACGCGGACGAGGGCGACCCGGGCGCGTTTATGGACCGCTCGCTTATCGAGGGCGATCCCCACTCGGTTATCGAAGGGATGATCACCATTGGCAAGGCGATTGGCTCGCATATCGGCTATGTTTACATAAGGGCCGAGTATCCGCTGGCTATCGACCGGCTAAAAATCGCGCTGGCTCAGGCTCAGGAATACGGGCTTTTGGGCAAGGACATTCTCGGTTCGGGCTTCGACTTTGACATTGAAATCCGCCTGGGAGCCGGGGCCTTTGTCTGCGGCGAGGAAACCGCGCTTATAAAATCGGTGGAAGGCAACCGGGGTATGCCGGTTCCCAAGCCGCCGTTTCCGGCCAACAAGGGCTTGTGGGGTATGCCCACCGTTATTAACAACGTGGAAACCCTGGTCAACATTCCCGTCATTACGACCAAGGGCGGGCAGTACTTGGCGGACATTGGCACGGAGCACTCCAAGGGAACGAAGGTTTTCGCCATTACCGGCAAGATTGTAAACTCAGGCCTTGTGGAAGTGCCTATGGGCATTACATTGCGCGAGCTTGTCTTTGAGATCGGCGGCGGCATAAGGGGCGGCAAAAAGTTCAAGGGCGTGCAGACGGGCGGGCCTTCCGGCGGCATTTTGACCGAGGAATCGCTCGATCTTCACATCGACTTTGAAACGCTCACGGAAAACGGCTCGATGATGGGGTCCGGCGGCCTTATCGTCATGGACGAGGACGACTGCGTTGTGGACGTGTCGCGCTTTTACATGGAGTTCTGCGCCGAGGAAAGCTGCGGCAAATGCTCGCCCTGCCGGATCGGCACGACCCAAACCCTGAAAATTTTGGAAAAAATTTGCGACGGCAAGGGCGAAGAGGCGGATTTGCAAAACTTGGAAGACATTGGCCACGCGATGGTTAAGGCTTCGCTCTGTATGCTTGGCGCGACGGCTCCGAACCCGGTCATTTCCACCCTGCACAAGTTCAACGACGAGTACAGGGAGCACATTATCGAGAAAAAGTGCCGGGCGGGCAAGTGCAAAAATCTTTTGAGCTTTGTGGTAGACCCTGTAAAGTGCATCGGCTGCAGCATTTGCGCGAAAAAATGCCCGGCGAACTGCATTATCGCCGAGCCGGCCTCGAAGTACCCGAACAAAAAGAAGCCGCCTTACATTATCGACCAGGCCGCCTGTGTCAAGTGCGGCGAATGCGTTGCGGCTTGCAAGTTTGCCGCGATTTTAAAGGCTTAAGGCCGAAAAGGAGAGATAAATGATGAACATAACGATAAACGGCAAAACCGTTGAAGTTGAAGAGGGAACGACAATTCTTGCCGCCGCAAGAAAGGTGAACGTGGAAATTCCCGCCCTCTGTTACACGCCGGATCTTCCGGCTTGGGGTTCCTGCGGCATCTGCATTGTAAGGCTTGCCGGCTCGCCCAAAATGCTGCGCGCCTGCACGACGCTCTGCACGGAGGGCATGAACATTGTTACCCACGATGCGGAAATTATTGCGGTAAGGCGCACGGTGCTGGAGCTTATTCTGTCCAACCACCCGGATGAATGCCTTCAATGTATGCGCAACGGGGACTGCGAGCTTCAGAAAATGGCGGCGGATTTCGGCATTAGGGAAGCGCCTTTCAAAAAAGAGATTCTGGAGTCGGCTATTGACGACACCAACCCGGCTATCGTGCTTGCCCCCGAAAAGTGCATCCACTGCGGGCGCTGTGTCGAGGTTTGCCAAAAAATGCAGAATGTCTGGGCCTTGGAGTTTCTTGGGCGCGGCTTTCACAGCAAAATTGCCAGCGCGAGCGAAACCTTCGGCGAAGGGCCTTGCGTAAAGTGCGGCCAGTGCACGGCGCACTGCCCGGTGGCGGCCATTTACGGGCGCGACGACACGAAAAAAGTCTGGAAGGCGATTCAAACCCCCGGCGTTCACACCGTGGTGCAGATTGCCCCTGCGGTGCGCGTGGCGTTGGCCGAGTCTTTCGGTCTTGAGCCGGGCGCGGTGTTCACCGGCAAGATTTACGCCGCCTTGCGCCGCCTTGGTTTTGACACGATTTTTGACACGAACTTCTCTGCCGACCTTACTATAATGGAAGAAAGTTCGGAGCTTGTGAAGCGTCTTACCGAAAAGGGCAGCACCCTGCCGCTTATTACGACCTGCTGTCCCTCTTGGGTCGATTACATGGAAAAATACTACCCGGATATGATTCCGCATTTTTCCACTGCGAAGTCGCCCCAGCAGATGATGGGCGTGATGATCAAGGCTTACTGGGCGGCCAAGGCGGGGCTTGACCCGGCCAAGGTGCACTCGGTGGCGGTTATGCCCTGCACGGCCAAAAAGTGGGAGATTCACCGCAACGACGACATGAAGAGCGCGGGCAGCTTCCTTGGCAAGGATACCGGCTACGATGTGGACACTGTCATTACCACTAGGGAGCTTGTCCGCATGATCAAACAGGCGGGTATTGAGCTTCTAAAGCTGGACGAGGAAGAGGCTGACAGTCCTCTTGGGCCGCACACTGGCGCGGGCGCGATTTTCGGGGTTACCGGCGGCGTTATGGAAGCGGCTGTGCGTACGGCCTACTTTAACGTTACTGGGAAGGAGCTTCCGGACTTTAATCTTAAATCCGTGCGCGGGCTTGAAGGCATAAAAGAGGGCGAGGTTGATTTTGGCAACGGCACGAAGATTCGCATTGCGGTAGCTCACCAGCTTGCCAACATTGCATCGGTCCTTGACCGGATTAAGGAGGCGAAGGCTGCCGGGCGCGATGTGCCGTATCATTTTATCGAGGTTATGGCCTGTCGCGGCGGCTGTGTCGGCGGCGGCGGCCAGCCGCGTGGCTTTACGGACGAGGAGCGCGAAAAGCGCACTGCCGGGATTTACTCGATTGACGAAAAATCCAAGCATCGCTGTTCGCATCAAAATCCTTTCATTCAGCAGCTTTACAAGGAGTTTCTGGAAAGTCCCGGCAGCCACAAGGCGCACGAGCTTTTGCACACGACTTACACGGAGCGTCCGCTGTACATAAAGTAGTTTTTCCACCCCCGCGCCGGCAGGCCGGCGTGGGGGGGTTGTTTTTGGCATTTTCCGCAAAAAAACGCTTGACGCTTTTTGCGGAAAATGTTATGCTTATTTTAAGAGGTTGCGGCCGTGCGGCGATTTGCCGTGCGGCCAAGCGGGAACAGTGGGAACGTAAGAAAAAGGGGGAAAAGAGGGTGTTTCAAGTGTCAAAAAACGCTAGCGCGGTTTGCGCCATTTACGGCGTAAGTGCTGTCTACATAATAGCTTATCCCCCCCCCGTGCTCTTTCGTTAGAGCGGTTGCCGCTAAAGCGGCATTCTAGGTCTTTCAGGCCTTTTTACAAAAATCACAATACAGGCAAAATTCTCAATAAGGCGGGTAGGAAAAATCCGCATAAAGGCTTAGGTTCGGTCAACTGGGAAACGAGTTTCCCTAGCACCCGGAAAATGTCCGTCCGGCTTTTATGCAGGTTTTAATATAGAAAGGCAGTCCGTACGGGCTGTCAATTTCTGTCAACCGTGCGGGGGCTTCCCGCACGGTTGATGTTTTTGCTGTGGAGGCAAAATGAAAAAAAGTTTATTGGTTTTTGGCATAGGGTTTATGT
Organism: Spirochaetota bacterium; assembly: GCA_009778155.1. Lineage (GTDB taxonomy): Bacteria > Spirochaetota > Spirochaetia > Treponematales > Breznakiellaceae > WQXQ01. Next base: position 7,496 of record WRKI01000306.1, on the reverse strand, counting down.
TGCTTTTAGGCTCATGTACATCATTTAGTGCGATTGGCTTACAGAGCGGGGTAAGCCCCGCAGCTTCAGATTGGGAAGTCGTGGGAAATTTCACTGAACGTGTATGGGTGAACAAATTTTTTGGAAGGTCAGCCGGGACAAATTTTCTGAATATAACGTCTGGGGCGACCGAAGGAGCTGTTCTGCGGGCTATTCAACAAAATTTAGCAAGCCACGGAGGCACCGCAGTGATCAATATTGAAATTGAGCATCGCAATAATCCGTTACAGTGGTTTGTGAATACACTTACCTTGAATATATGGGCGCCTTCAACGGTTATTGTAAGAGGTACCGTAATAAGGCAGAATTGAACGTTATAGGACATGAAAGTGCAGGCTTGGCCACGGATTAGACTTTACTTTGGGCATCGGCTTTAGGCTTAACTAAAAAATTTTATCAACCTGGGGCTGCCGCCCCATAAAGGCCTTCCGCAAAGGCTTGCTTGGAAACCAAACCGGGAGGTTTCCGGGCAAGCCTGTTTTTTTGCACATTGGCATAAAAACGCCACGACAAACGCATGAACGGCATGAACCTCGGAAGTATCTCACACAAAGGCACAAAGGCACAAAGTTCAGTTTAGAAAGTGCCGCTTCATCCCTACATTATCTCCTATTATGCTCTATTGTGAGGCAAAAGGAAGGCTCAGGCCTTAACCCCCTTAGTGCCTTGGTGCCTTTGTGCCTTGGTGTGGTTAAAATGGGAGTAAATTCCGAGGCTCGAGCATTCATGCGATTGTCGTGATAAAAACGCAAATATCGCTTGACGGTAATACTTCAAAGTAATAGAATAAAATAACGCTGGCAGGTTTTGGGAAAGGCGGAAGGCATTCTATTTGTTGTGTATACGGAGAGCGAAGCAGATAGCATAAGCGAGACGCGCATAATCACTGCCCGGCTGGCTACCAAGGCGGAAAGGAGAAGTTACAATGGGTACTACAGTATCGACAATCAGGGTTGGGCAAAAACCGACTGAAGAAGAACGCAGGCAAATGAAGGAGGAAATTAAGGCGGCAAAAAAACTGCCCCCTGTATACGATCCGGAATGCCCGCCTTCCCCCCCACAAGCCCTTGCCGAATTTGCGGCTATGGCTAGGGAACGGAACATGAAAACGCAAGCGGTGTTTAAAGAGTACGATTTTTCAGATGCAATGCCTAATCCGTATGCTGAAAAACTGCATAAAGAAACAACCTTGCCTTAAATGCAAACCATCTTGCCGGCAAGCCCGCTTCATACACTTCTAACCGTAATATTTCCGAAAACGGCATCGCCCTTTATGTGCAGCTCGCTCTGCCCTTCGCCCGCCAAGCCGCCCGCGTGCGCGCCGTCCGTGGACACGCTGCCAAAAATCGCGCTCGCTTCATTTTCTATCTTAATGTTTTTCGCAACGAAAACCTCGGTAAAACCGAAAACCGTCTCCACCTCTAAAATCGTTCTGCCCGGCGGCAAATCGATAATAAAAATCCGGTTTGCGCCGAACACACAGGAAAAACAACCCGCATGACCATTTGCAGACTCCGCCGTTATCGTTCTGGAAGAAAAAAACGTCTCGTACCGGCGCTTTTTCCCCTTGCCAGCCGCCGGCACCCGCCCCAAAGCCAAGTTCGAGTAAACAGCCTTCTTGACACACCCAAGCTCCTTAACAGAGCCGGCCTTGGAAACATCGCCCAAAAGCCTTTCAAAATCTTCCATGCCGAGCAAACCCTTGGCATATTGATCCGAAAGATCGGCAGAGACAGCTTCTTTTTCATCGAACAGACTTGCCATTTGACATTTTCCCCGAATTGTGGTAGCCTCAATCTATACGAAAACCAAAATCTTTTCAATAAGGAGCCACCTATGGCACAACACCAGTTTCAGACCGAAGTAAGTCGGTTGCTGCACCTTATTATCCACTCCCTCTATTCCAACCGCGAGATTTTCCTGCGGGAGCTGGTTTCCAACGCGTCGGATGCATTGGACAAGTTAAAATACCTTTCCGTTTCCCACGACGCTTACAAGACAATCGAGTTCGACCCCCGGATAGACCTATCCTTTGACAAAGAGGCGAAAACCCTCACCGTCAGCGACAACGGAATAGGCATGAACGAGGCCGAACTTGTCGATTCCCTTGGCACGATAGCCCGATCAGGCACGAAAGCCTTCCTTGAAAAACTCGCCGGGGATGCCAAAAAGGACTCCAACCTGATAGGCCAGTTCGGAGTGGGCTTTTATTCGGCCTTCATGGTCGCCGAAAAAATCGAGGTCATAAGCCGCAAAGCGGGGGAAGAGGGCGCGTGGAAGTGGACAAGCGACGGCAAAGAAGGCTTTGAAATCGAAGACGCAAGCCGGGAAGGACATGGCACCACCGTCCTCCTGCACTTGGGCGACGAAGGGCTGGAATATGCGAACCGCTGGTCAATCGAAGACATCGTCAAGCGTTACTCGAACCACGTCGCCTTTCCCATCTTCCTTACCTTTGACGAAAAAGAATGGGACGACAAAGGCGGCGAAAAAGGCAGCGTGAGAAAAACCGAGCGGATCAATTCCGGGGTCGCCCTTTGGAAACGCGCAAAATCGAGCATAACCGAAGAAGAGTACAACGAGTTTTACAACCAGTTCGGCTACGATTCAAGCGGCCCCCTGCATTATGTGCATACAGCGGCCGAAGGCACACTGGAATACTCCACCCTGTTTTACATTCCCAAAAAAGCGCCCTTTGATATGTACAATGCGGACTACAAACCCGGCGTAAAACTTTATGTAAAACGCGTGTTCATAACCGATGACGACAAAGAGCTTATGCCCACATGGCTGCGCTTTGTGCGCGGCGTGATCGACTCCGAGGATTTGCCCCTTAACGTCAGCCGCGAGATTTTGCAGCAGAACAAAATCCTTGCGAACATAAAAAACGCATCGGTAAAAAAACTGCTCTCCGAGTTCAAGTCCATTGCAGATAACGCCCCCTCCGGGGGGGTAGCGGGCGCCGACGTAGCGGCGGGCGAAAAATGGGAAACCTTTGTAAGCCAGTTCAACAGGCCGCTAAAAGAGGGGCTGTATCAGGACTTTGCAAACAGGGGGCTTATTCAGGAACTTGTGCGATTTAAAAGCAGTGCCCAAGAAGGCTGGACAAGTTTTTCCGACTATGTTTCGCGCATGAAGGACGGGCAAAAGTACATCTATTTTATTACAGGCGGCGATGAAAAAACACTCAAAGCCTCGCCCCTGTTGGAGGCTTACCGGGCAAAGGGAATCGAAGTCCTTGTGATGAGCGATGAAATCGACGAGATAGTGATCCCCGCCCTGCATTCCTACCGCAAAGAAGGCGCGGCTGGGGATGAAAGCCAAAGCTGGGAGCTGAAGGCGGTAAACCGCGCCGGGGCCGACGAAGAGCTTGGCGAAAACCAGGACAAGGGCGCGGAAAAAGAAGCGGAGCCTGTGCTTGAAAAACTGAAAAAAGCCCTTGGCGGCCGGGTAAAGGATGTAAAACTGTCGCGGCGACTGCACGATTCGCCTTCGTGCATTGTAAGCGATGACAACGACCCGTCGATACAAATGGCGCAAATGCTAAAAGCGATGGGACAGACAGAGATGCCGGACATTAAGCCGATACTGGAAGTGAACGGGGAGCACCCGATTGTCAGCGGCCTAAAACACACCGAGGATGAGGCCCGCATAGCCGACATCGCCGGGGTTTTGCTCGATCAGGCGCTTCTGGTAGAAGGCATAAAACTGAAAGACCCGGCGGATTTTGTCAAGCGACTGAACAGGCTTTTGGGCTAGGTTTTAGGAGGTGCGGCCATGTTTTTTGACGAAATTTACGAAAGCGTTCTATCGTACAATTTTGACGGAAAACTGGCCGGCCTTTATGCGAAATTCGGTTACGGGGACGTGATACGCGCCGTTCTGGAAATTATGGAGCGGGCGGCCGGCGAAAACAGCTTGAATTTCGAGAGCTTTATGGCGGCCGCAACCTTTGTCCGGGACACGGCGACATTGTCGGCGACATCGTCGGACTTGCCGGAAAGCGGCAAACAAGCCTTTGCCGGCGAGCTTGCCCGGCTGGGCTTTTTCGAGACGATCGAAAAATACTTGTACAGCGATTATTACACGATAAAGCACATAACGGCATACACCATTGGGAAAATGTCCGTCAAGGAAAACGCAAAATACTTGGAGAAGGCTTTTGAAACACACTGCGGCAAAAACCCGCTTGTTTGCGCCCAATTGCTGTTTGAAATGTGCTGGCTGGAAAGCGAAAAATACGCATCCAGCCTTTCTGCCGTGGAAAAAGACACGGGGCTGATCGGCGCGATGACGCATCTCATGCACTCGGCCGCAATTGCCGGCGGCGATGCGCTGGAAAAAGCCTTCGAGAAATTCAAGCTGGAACACGGAGAAATGTTTGCCGGCAAAACCATCGCGGCGGATGAGTACGTCGCATCTTACGAGATTTTGATAGCTGAACTTCACAACAAAATCAAGCGCAAAGATTTTACGGCCGGGGAATACGAGCGTTCGATAATTTTCTACACGGAAAACTATGACAGCTTGTTCCGGGGGGAAAACACGGACTGGCAAGAAATATACGACAGAATAACTGGGAGGCCGCGTGAGCTTTAAGGCTGAACATTTGCAGATGCTCGAAAAACGCCAGGCGAAAGCGCGTGCCGGCAAGGTTAGCTGCATGAGCAACAGCAAATGGGAAAAACTCTTCAAAGCCGTCGGAAGCAGCGATCTTTCCTTTAGCGGCGAAACGATAAAAAACATCGGCGATGATCAAATCCGGGGCCGCTTCAGCATAAAAACCGACGGGCTTTACTGCGAGACCGTTTTCAGATACGAAGACGGCAGCGAGTGCCTCGGCCCAAGGTATTCCACCCGCGACGGTGCCGGCGGCGGCCCTGCGGCGTACAAGGACATCGAGTGGATTTTTGTCCCCGCGCTTTACGGGAACGATCTTCCCCGGCTTAAACTGCTGGTTGACGGCCTGGGAAAATTTGAATACGACCTTGACGAAAACGGCTTCAAAATCTACGGATACAGGTGAACGGCACAAACCCCGGAAATATCTCACACAAAGGCACGAAGGCACTAAGGTTCGGGCGGAACTATGACACGCCTAAGTCTTCTTCTTGCCTCAATATAGCACAAAAAGGGTATAAAGTATGATAAAGCGGCTTTTTCTTCCTTATCTTAACTTTGTGCCTTCGTGCCTTTGTGCCTCCGTGTGATTAAAATGGGAGTAAATTCAAAGGCTTGAGCATTCATGCGTTTGTCGTGCAAATGAACGGGCAAAGGCTTGCGTAAAAAGAAGGGGCGGGGTATAATTGCGGTATGCCCGGTTATAAAATAAAAGTGGCTTTTGACGAAGAAGCCCGCAGATGGTATGCATTGAACGACGCTATCCCCATAGCCCTTGAAGATGACGCGCTGGAAACCTTGGTACAGCGAGTGCGGGCGGCCGTCCCGGAAATGCTGGAATTGAACGGCAAAGAACACGAAAACGTCCAGCTTGTGTTTGCCGTTTAGCCGGCGCTCCCCTAAGTTTTCGGTATTTGATTGCCCTTCCATTTTACCTTTACCCGGAAGTAACCCATAAGGGTCATCAGCGTAAAGTAAAACGGGGTGAAAAAAACCAGCAGAACATAGCAGAACTTTGTCGAAAAGCCCCCCCCCGGCAGCTTTGTCCGGAAAAGCGCGAAGGCGGCCACCGTGTTTTGCGTAATCGCGATAAAAACCCCAAGGGGCAGCGGCCACAGGCTGGGAAAAAAGGGCAGCAAAAAAAGCGCAAGAGAGCCTGTCGTAATAACCAGCATAAGCAGATTGTAGTTAAATCGCGTAATGCGCTCCGGGCTAAAAAGCCCGCCGTTGTTCCAGCGCAAAGTCTGGTTAATAAAAGAAGCCCATGTTTTTTCCGCCTCCGTTTCCACGGCCGCATCCGGCAGGGAAATAGCCCGCACCGTATATTTGCCCCCCTTGCGAATCTGCGAAATCAATTCGGCATCTTCTGTGGGCGAAGGCGGAATGGCATCGTAGCCGCCAACGGATTGCAGAGCCGCACGGCTGATAATCAGATTGTTCCCAAAGCCCCCCCCGGCGGCACCCAAGCCGATAGAGCCGGCAAGAAAATTGTAGCGAATAACATGATCAAAACACTGGTACAGGAAAAAAAAACCCTTCCCCTGTTTTTTCTTGAACACAGGCCCTATCGCCACACCCACATTCGGGTCGCGCATTCTGGCCGCCATAGCGCGAACCCAGCCGGGGGGAACCTCGCAGTCGCCGTCCGTCAAAAGAAGCAAATCCCCCTTGGCCTGCGCAATCCCCTGGGAAAGCGCGTATTGCTTGCGGTTGGGGCCGGGGTTTTCCTTCAAGGTGATAATTCGGCACTCCTTCATCCCTCGCTCTTCGGCTTTTTTTGCAAAATCGCGCAACATGGCCGGGCTTTCGTCTTGGGAACGGTCGTCTACAAAAATAATCTCCGCGCCCTCGTCAAAGTCCTGCTCCAAAAGGCTTGTTAAAAGGCCGGCCATGCGCAGGCTTTCGTTGTGAATGGGAATAATGACGGAAACCCGCGCTTCGCCGCCGGCGCTTGAAAGCCCCCCCGTGGCCAGAGCTTTTTTGTCCCGCCGCCATTCCAGAAAAAAGCCGAACATAAGCGCGGTTTGCAGAGTTACAAAAAAAAGTCCGTGCGCGTAGCGGAAAATATCATAGAGAACCATACAACCCTCGTAAGGTATTTTACATAGATTGCGGCAAAGCGTATATACCCCGGCAGAGACATGAACGGCACGAAACGGCCGTTCGCTGTACAAAGGGAGAGATGAGAGGGCGGGGTTTTGATAAGATAAGGCCGCGTCTGCCGCCCGGCTGCCGGTACAACCTAACTACGAAAGCACACGCTTGCCAGCCCTCCGTTGTGAAAATTACTGCCTTTGTGCCTCTTGCGCCTCCGTGAAAGCCTTTCTTCGTAAAAAACGCTCAAATTTATAATTGAATGCCGCGCGGAATCGCTTGAAAAAAATCCGTTTTCGTATGACAATTGAATATGGACAAAATCGCTATGGAAAAACTGTTTAAGGCCGGCTCCCAAGTTTACTTTGTCGGGATAAAAGGCTCCGGGGTCTGCGCCCTGGCCGAGCTTATGCAGGATGCGGGGATAAAAGTAAGCGGCAGCGACACGGACGAAGTTTTTTACACCGATGCCGTCTTGAAAAAACGGGGAATTCCGTATCACGAAGGCTTTGACAGCCGCCATGTGTCCGGCGGCCTTGACATGGTCATCCACTCGGCGGCCTACGACGCGGCGGCAAACCCGGAGCTGGCAGAGGCGGCAAGGCTGGGCATCCCGCTTGTAAAATACCCGCAGGCCTTGGGGCTGTGGTCTGGCCGCTTTGAATCGGCGGGGGTCGCCGGCGTTCACGGCAAAACCACCGTTACCGCCCTTTGCGGCGCGATCATGAAGGCGGCACAGCTTC
>WRKI01000305.1 GCA_009778155.1 Spirochaetota bacterium | reverse complement strand
ATTTCTAATCTTTCTGTGGCGCAAGGGGGATATATTGAAAAGCAGAAAAAAGTGATTTCCCCAATATCGCCATGATGATAGCGTCCTACGACGAAAGGCCCGGCAAGCGGCCTTTCGGGAGGTTGGGGGGAGGGGCAAACACCGGCTTCTTTTCTTTGCAGTATTTATCGGCGGCAGAGGCAAAATTTGGTTTCAGGCAACCTCCAAAAACTGAAGTTTTTAGAAGTTGCCTTAATTGAACTTGGCGCGGATTTGGTGTACCATTAACACAATGAAAAACCGTTACGGAACCACCCCCTGGGGCAAGTGGTTTGTTGAAGCAATCGAAAACTACAAAATGGCAGACCGGCTGGATCGCGGCAAAAGCTACGCCAACACCGGCAAAGTGTTGTCGCTGGAAATACGCGAAGGCGCGGCCAAGGCAAAAGTCAAAGGCAAAGAAAAACCCTTCTATAAAGTGCAAATCGTCTTCCCGCCCATGCCGGATAAAAAAGAAATCTACAAAATGATCGAGGAAGACCCCCTGCTCTTGGCGCGGATAAGCGGCGGCGAACTGCCGGAAAACTTTCTGGAAAAACTGAAAAGCAAAAACATAAGCATAATCCCAAAACGCTGGAGCGACATGGAACGCCGGTGCACCTGCTCCGACTGGGGCGACCCCTGCAAACACATGGCCGCACTGTATTACATAATCGCGCGGGAAATCGATACCGACCCCGGCACACTCTTCCGCCTGCGGGGAATGGACTTGGCAAAACGCTTCGGCAAAAAAATCGTCCGGCAAATAACCCCGCCGTTCACCGTGAACTTTGCCGACAAAACCGAAACACCGGCGGCCGAGGCAGTTGTCGGCGGGCAGACCGCCGTCAAGTTAGGACAAATCCCGCACTGCGGAAAACTTATCGCCGCGCTTTTGCCGCCCCAGCCGTCTTTTTACGAAAACAACTTTACCGAAGTAATGGCGGACTTTTACCGCCGCGTCTGCGACAACGAAGCCGGCGGCAAGGGCTGGGGGGGAGGGGTAATCGAGGATGAACAAGTGCCGCAGATCGAACACGAGTTTTCCCGATCCCACTGGACAGTAAACTGCCCGGAGCCAAAACCGGGGGCGGCAATAACACTCGTCGCGCAGGACATAAACGGCGGCGAAAAAGAATACGAACTTGGCGAGACCTTCGACCGCTTTGTGCAATTTGCAAACGACGACGGCACAGCCTCCTATCGCTTTCTCTTTTATCTGTTCAAGTTCCTAAATCTGGTTTGCGACGCCGGAGCCTTCATCCCCTACGCCCTCGTGCAGGACAAAAAACTTGCGGTGCTGTGGCGGCCATTTGAAACCCTGCCGGAAATTCGCAGTATAATGGAAGAAATCGCCGCAATCGAGCCGGGAATGTTTTTCGCGCGCAAGACGGGCTTTGGCATTTTTCAAAAAACGCGCATCGTCCAGCAAAAAGAGGGGCGCGGCAAAAGAGTGAGCGCGCAGAGTGTCGTGGACTTGATCGCCTGCGCCTTTTTGACAGACCAGATCGCCCGCGCCTTTGCCGTTATGCGAAAAAGTTTTAACAAGTACGGGAGGGGCGCGGGCTTTGGCGAACTTTTGGAGATGTTTTTCCAAGGCCGCGCCGTAGATGTGTCAAGCCCGGCGCACCGCAGCCTGCCCTTGGCCGTAGACCAGTGGCTGGCCGCCCTGCACATAGATTTTTCCGCCTACAATTACAGCATTACGGTGAACGAGCCGCCGGCAAAAAACCAGCGAGCCGAGCCTGCCCCCAGAAACTTCGCCCTTTCAATGGAGATGATCGTAACGCGAAAAGGCGCGGTGGAAGAAATCCCACTTTCGCGCATAAGCGATCTGGACGCGCTGCGCGTGCCTGTCGCGCTTTCCAACTATCTGCCGGAAATCCAAGAGCTTTCAAAGGTGAATCTGACAGAGTTCGAGGCGGCGGTGCCGGTTAGCGAAATCCGTCTGATCGAGTTTCTAGATTCTGCCGCCGCCCTTTTGCAACGACTGGGGATAAAGGTGAACCTGCCCAAGTCTTTGCAACAGATGCTTGCCCCCAAGCTTTTGATAACAGCCGGCGGGAAAACGATTGCAAAGTTTCTGAACGCGAAGGCTCTGACGGATTTTGATTGGAGGATTGCTGTCGGCCGGCAGATTTTCAGCGCATCGGAGTTTGAGGAGCTTGTCAAACAGAAGAGCGCTCTTTTGCAGTTCAAAGACGGTTTTGTAAAAATGGATGCGGATAAATTCGCCGGGCTGTTAAAAAGGGCAAAGGCAAGCCCGCCGGGCATGATCGATTTTATCCAAGCGCACTTTTCCGATGCCGCAAGCGTCGCTAGCACAGTCAGCGAAATTGCCGGCGATTTTATTACCGATATGACGATGGACAGCAAGCTGCGCAAGGTTGCCGCTAATCTTTTTAAGCCGTTGGCCTTCCCCACCCCGGGGGGGCTTGCTGCGAAACTGCGCCCTTACCAAAAACGCGGTTACAGTTGGGCTTGCTCGCTTTTAACGTCCGGTTTTGGCTGTATTTTTGCCGATGACATGGGGCTTGGAAAAACCGTGCAGTCAATCGCCGTAATCCTGCGCCTAAAAGAAGAAGGGCGGCTGGAAAAGGGCGGCCTTATCGTGGCTCCGGCCGCGCTTTTGGATAACTGGGAAAAAGAGCTTGAACGCTTCGCCCCGTCTCTTTCGGTCGCCCGCTATCACGGCAGCCGGCGGCGGCTGGATCGCGGCCGCGACTTGCTTCTTACCACCTACCAGACGGCTGTGCGCGATGATGCGAAACTTGCAAAAGAGGATTTTTCGCTATTGTTGCTGGACGAGGCTCATCTTGTAAAAAACGCCAAGAGCCAGCTTTCGCGCACGGTAAAGCGTATTCCTTGCGAATACCGGATTGCCCTTTCGGGAACGCCGGTGGAAAACCGTCTTGAGGATTTGCGCTCGCTTTTCGATTTTATTTTTCCGGGCTATCTTGGAAGCGCGCAGGAATTCAAAGAAAATTTCCGCGTGCCTATCGAGGTTAAGCGGAATCAACAACGGGCGGATGCTTTGTGGCGCGTAACCTCTCCGTTTCTTTTGCGGCGGCTTAAAACGGATAAAAACATTATCAAGGATTTGCCGGACAAAATTGTCAAAAACGAGTACGCGCATTTGGAAAAAGATCAGGCGGCTTTGTATGAAAGCGTTGTGGCCGGGTCGCTGGAAAAATCGAAAAATCTTGATGCATACCAGCGGCACATTTTTGTCCTTTCGATGTTGACTCATCTAAAACAAATTTGCGATCACCCTCGGGTTTTTGACAAGGTGAGTCCCGCCGTTTCCGAGCTTTCCGGCAAGGCGCAGCTTCTGCTTGCGTTACTCGAAAAAATTCTTGCCAACCGGGAAAAGACGCTGGTCTTTAGCCAGTATGTCGAAACGATTGACTGCCTAAAGGAGATTATCCAAAAGGAGCTTGGCGAGGCCGCTCTTGTTTATCACGGCGGTCTTGGCCAAAAGGAACGTGCCGGCGTTATCGAGTGTTTTCAAAACGATCCGAGTGCGCGTATTCTTTTGGTAAGTCTGAAGGCCGGCGGTCTTGGGCTTAACCTGACTGCCGCCAGTCGTGTGATTCACTACGATTTGTGGTACAATCCCGCTGTGGAAAATCAAGCGACTGACCGCGCTTTTCGCATTGGCCAGACGCGCAATGTTTTTGTCCATCGTTTTATCGTAAAAAACACTTTCGAGGAAAAAATCGACGCGATGCTGGCCAGCAAACAGGAGCTTGCCGACTTGACTGTCGCATCCGGCGAAACATGGATCGCCCGCATGAGCTACGAGGAGCTTCGTTTTCTTTTTACCCGGCCACGCGATTAGTCTAAGTCTGATTAGCCGTTTGCCTGCCGGCTGTTTTACTCGGCGGCTTCGGCTTCGCGTCTGTACATTGCCGTAAGCGCGTCTTGCAAGACTTGGGAAAAGTTGACCTTTCGCGATTCGGCAAAGGAGTTGAGCCATGCCGGGATTGTCAGGTTTTTTCGTACGGCTTTGTTTCCGTATTTTTGAGCGTACTCGTCCATATCCAAAAGGAGAAGGCTTGCAAAACCGCCGGCTTCGACCTGCACGGCCTCGATAGGGCTTGCCTTGGGGGCTGGCCTTCCGTCTTCAAGCTCGGTAAGCACCCAGCCGGATGCGGCATCGGTTCCCATAGCGACAGCTTCGGCCAAGGATGCCCCGCCGCTTACACAGCCGGGAAGATCGGGAACCTCCACGGAATAGCCGCCTTCGCCCTCATAAAAAATCGCTGGGTACGTTAGTTTCATGCTGTCCTCCTACTTTAATCCGGCTTGTTTCAGGATTGACTTGACAATTACCGGCACTATGTCCCCAGAGTGAAAAGGGATTGTTACCTTGCCACGTTTTGAAGGGTGCACATATTGGTAATGCGAACCCTTCACAGACTTGAGCTTCCAGCCGTCGTTCAATATTATCCTTTCGATTTCCTGAAACTTCACACTTTACTATACGCACAATGCGCGGGGCTTGTCAAGCCGGCATCACTGCATTTTGTACACACGGAGCGTTTTTTCCTTTTCGCTGTGGGTAACGACGCATACAGCCCCGTCGCCGGCGGTGTGGCTGCCGACAATTATCCCTTCGAGTTTGTGCCGGGAGCGGGCTTCCGTTAAAAGCGCGTCCCAGGCCTCCACGGTGTTTGTGCCCCTTTGGAGCCAGAAACGGCCGGCGGAGTCAAAGCCCAGGGGCGCGAGAAAAGAGTTTTCGTCTAGGGTATTTTCTTCGGCAAGACTTTGCGGGTTTAGCACTTGGACTTCGTTTTTGTGGAAAAAGATGTACAGGTACTCACTGCCGGGCGAGAAAAAAAGCGAAGGCGCAGAGAATATAATGGAAAGCTTCGCCTGCGGTTTAAAACCGCTGTCAAATTTTGTCAAGGTGTTTTCCCGGTTTTTTCCGACAAATTTTAGCTTTGCATTTTGCAACGCAAAATGCCCGCCGTCGTGTGCAACGTACCAGAAGCCGTTGTTGTAAACTTTACTCCATGCGTTACGCCCGAAGGGTTGGGGGATTTTTTCGATTAAAGCCCCTGTATGAATGTCAAGCCGCTCAAGCCAGTGCGAGTCAAAGGGTTCAATCTGCGTAAGTATGATTTCGCCGGCCGTGCTACCGAAGTATTTGTACATACCATGTTTGTCGCGCAACTGCCAAATTTGCGAGCCGTCCTTTGCACATAACGTGATCGTTGCGGAGCCTTTTTGGCCGTCTTCCTTGTCGCCTTCCAGCCGCAACATTTCGCCTGACGGCAGAAAGGTAAAATCTATGTTTTGGTTTTGCCGGCTTGGCTTTTTGGAAGCATCGCCGCCGCGAAGATAGCCGTCCATAAAAAAATTGGCTTTTAACGCCTCGAAACGGGCTTCTTCTTCGGCATTATATGTAACGTGAAGTTTCCCGTCCGCGCCCGCAAGATAACATTTATACCAGTCCGCATCATCGTTGTCATTGGTATCTTCGTTGTAATAACGCCCCTGCTCGGGCGCGGAAAGTCTGTTGAAATAAAAATCCGGCAACTCTTGAAGCAACACCGCTTTTGTCTCGCGTTCAATTTCCGCCGGGGGGGCTTGCTCGGCAATCCATTGATCGACCGCTTTTTCATCGCGCTCGAACATCTGCGTTGGAAGCCAATCGGCACTACAGGCAAACGAAACGCCAAGAAGATTGGCTGTATGAAAAAATTGATCCAGCGCGTCGCCCTTTTTCCAGAGGATGCTCAAGCGCGAAACGTCTTCCGGGGGAAGATCGAAAATTTCGCAAAACTTGGCAGGATCGCCGTCCATGCCGCCGCCGTTAGAGTACGAAGTGTGATAAAATATGCTGTTCCCGTTTTGATAGACATCAAAGCTGACATCATCGTCGTCGAATATCCATGCAAAGATAACCGTTTTGGAAAGAGCCTCGGATATTTCCCTTGCTGTATTTGACTCCGACACAAGGTCGTAATCTTTTTCTAAGTACACCGAGACAAAACGTTTTGACCAAGTTCCCGCCTGCGCCCCCCGTGGCAAAAAGGGGCGGATTTTAATTTCATGCCCGTCTAAAACGTGCATACTCGCACACTTCAATCCCATTATAACCTTCCTTAATAAAGTTTCGATAAAGCTCGGCCGTTCCGCGCCGGCGGCCGCGCTTACTGCATTTTGTACACACGGAGCGTCTTTTTCTTTTCGCTGTAGGTAACGACGCACACTGCTCCGCGCTCGTCCGTGTGGTTGCCGATAATCGCCCCTTTCAGTTTGTGCCGGGATCGCGGCGCTGTTAAAAGCGCGTCCCAGGCCTCCACGGTGCTTGAACCCCTTTGCAGCCAGAAGCGGCCGGCGGAGTCAAAGCCCAGCGGCCAAAGAAATTTTTCGTTCAGGGTGTTTTCCAAGGCAAGAGTGTCGGCATTTATAACCAAGACTTTATCCTCGAAAGAGAATGCGTAAAGGTGCCCGCTGCCGGGCAGCGCGTTGTCTGGCGAGAAAAAAAGAAGCTCCGGCCTAAAGCTGGGCAGGGGAAGCTCCGCCTGCGGCTTAAAGTCGCGGTTAAATTTTGTCAAAGTGTTTTGCCGCACCTGTGCAGTTTGCAACGCAAAATGCCCGTCATGCGCGACGTACCAGAAGCCGTTGTTGTAGGCCTTGCTCCATGCGTTAAGACCGAAAGGCTTGGACAGTTTTTCGATGACAGAGCCTGTGCGTATGTCAATGCGTACAATTCCATGCTCAAGGGGACTGCCGGCTTCCAGATACTTGATTATGATTTCCCCGGCGGCGCAATCGAAATAGCTGTCCACGGAATCGTACTGCTTTTGCCAAATTTGCGAACCATCTTTTGCACATAACGTGAGCGTTACCGCCCTGTCTAGGCCGGCTTTCCACCGCAACGTTTCGCCTGTCGGCAGAAAGATGGGTTGTCCTGCGTAGTACGTGATAAATAGGGCTTTTAACACCTTTAAAAAGGCTTCGTCTTCGGCATTATATGTAAGGTACAATTTTCCGTCCGCGCCTGCAAGATAGCATTTGTACTTTACATCCTCGGCATATTCGTAGGGGTTGCTATCATGGCTGTAATAACGCCCCTGCGAGGGAGGCCAGTTGTAATAAAAATCCAGCAACTCTTGGAGTAGCTCCGCTTTTGTTTCGTTTTTTATCTTTGCCGGCTCAGCTCGCTCGGCAATCCATAGATCGACCTCTTTTTCATCGCGCTCCCCCGGCTTTTCCGGAAGCCACTCGCCTTCAGGCTCCAGTTGCAGGCCTAGAAGTTTGCCTGTAAGATAAAGCTGATCCTCGGCATCGCCTTTTTTCCATAGAACGCGCAAACGCGCGACATCTTCCGCCGGCAGGCCGAGGGTTTCGCAAAACGCTGCCGGGTTGCCCGCATTGCTGTACCCCTCGGCCATAAGATGCCCGGCGACGCTTTTCCCGTTTTGAAAAACGGTCAAGCCGATGTCGTCGCTGTCGAACAGCCATGCGGACAAAACTGTCTTTCCCAGCTTTTTCGATACCGCCTTGGCGGTTTTTTGGTTCAGAGCGATGTCAAAGTCTGGCCAATACACCGAGACAAATTTTTGCGACCATGTTCCCGCCTGCGCTTCTTTGGGCAATAGCGGGCGAATTTGTTCGATATTTCCGTCTAAAACGTGAAAATTTGCAAGTTTTGTTCCCATTGGGGTCCCCCTCCTTAATAAAGTTTCGATAGAGCGAATCGCCCCGCGCCCGTCCGCGCTTACTGCATTTTGTACACCCGGAGCGTTTTTTTCTTTTCGCTGTAGGTAACGGCGCATAGAAAACCGTCGCCGGCGGTGTGGTTGCCGATAATCGCCCCTTTCAGTTTGTGCCGGGATCGCGGCGCTGTTAAAAGCGCGTCCCAGGCCTCCACGGTGCTTGAGTCCCTTCGCAGCCAGAAGCGGCCGGCAGAGTCAAAGCCAAGGGGCGAAAGAAAAGATTTTTCGTTCAGGGTGTTTTCCAAGGCAAGAGTGTCGGGATTTATCACCAAGACTTTATCCTCGAAAAAGAAGGCGTAAAGATGCACGCTGCCGGGCAGCGCGTTGTCTGGCGAGAAAAAAAGCTCCGGCCTAAAGCTGGGCAGGGGAAGCTCCGCCTGCGGCTTAAAGTCGCCGTCAAATTTTGTCAAAGTGTTTTGCCGCACCTGTGCAGTTTGCAACGCAAAATGCCCGCCATGAGAAACATACCAAAAGCCGTTGTGATAAGCCTTGCTCCATGCGTTAAGGCCGAAAGGCTTGGACAGTTTTTCGATGACAGAGCCTGTGCGTATGTCAATGCGTATAATTCCATACTCAAGGGGAGCGCTGTCTTCCATATACTTGATTATGATTTCCCCGGCGGCGCAATCGAAATAGCTGTGTACGGAATCGTACTGCTTTTGCCAAATTTGCGAACCGTCTTTTGCACATAACGTGAGCGTTACCGCCCTGCCTAGGCCGTATTTCCACCACAACGTTTCGCCTGTCGGCAGAAAGATGGGCTGTCCTGCGTATTCGGCTAACAATTCCTCCCGGCTTTTGGAAGAATCGCCGCCGTGCAGATACAGATAGTAGCTCTCCGTGATAGATTGGGTTTTTAACGCCTTTAAAAAGGCTTCGTCTTCGGCATTATATGTAAGGTACAATTTTCCGTCCGCGCCTGCAAGATAGCATTTGTACTCTATATCCTCGGCGTATTCGGAGAGGTAGGTGTAATAACGCCCCTGCGCCGGCGCGGAGATGTTGGGGTCAAAAGATTCATGCAGTTCTTGAAGCAGCTCCGCCTTTGTTTCGTTTTTTATCTTTGCTGGCTCTGGCCGCTCGGCAATCCATTGATCGACCTCTTTTTCATCGCGCTCCCCCGGCTCTTCAGGAAGCCACTCGCCCTCGCGATCCAGTTGCAGGCCTAGAAGTTTGCCTGTAAGATAAAGCTGATCCTCGGCATCGCCTTTTTTCCATAGAACGCGCAAACGCGCGGCATCTTCCGCCGGCAGGCCGAGGGTTTCGCAAAACGCTGCCGGGTTTCCCGCTTTGCTGTATCCGCTTGGACTCATAATATGCGCGGCGACACTTTTTCCGTTTTGATAAACTGTCAAGCCGATGTCGTCGCTGTCGAACAGCCATGCGGACAAAACCGTTTTTTCCAGTTTTTTCGATACGGCCTTGGCGGTCTTTTCGTTCAGAGCGATGTCAAAGTCTGGCCAATACACGGAAACAAATTTTTGCGACCAAATTCCCGGCTGCGCTTCTTTGGGTAATAGCGGGCGAATTTGTTCGATATTCCCGTCTAAAACGTGAAAATTTGCAAGTTTTGTTCCCATTACGGCTTCCCAGTGTTTAACAAGGTTTCGATAAAGCGAACCGTCTCGCGCCCGTCCGCGCCGCTTACTGCCGCCGGGCGGCCTTCTCTTATCGCGCCGCAAAAATCTTCAATCTGGCAGGTGAAAAAATGCACGGTCGGGTTTATCGTTTTGAAAAACTCTTCGTCCTGCGCGCGGAATTTTTCCAGTAGTTCTTTTTCGCCTTCGATTGTCCATAAATCGTTCAAGGGCGGCTCGGCTATGCCGCTCATGCCGGCGATGAACATCGCTCCGCCGTCTGTCTGCACTCCGCATGACCAAGCCGCGCTTCCGTGAACGTGCACTTTCGCGTAAATGCCGGGCTTTTGCGAATTGCTTACTAACACCGATCCGATAGCGCCGCTTTCAAAGCGCACCGCCGCAACCGCGCTGTCTTCTACTTCGATGTATGGATGATTGAAGTTGTCCCAAAAGCCGTGTATTTCTTGGAACCTCCCCATGTACCAGTGCATAAGATCGATTTGGTGGGGGGCTTGGTTTATCAGGATGCCGCCGCCTTCGGTCGCCCACTTGCCGCGCCAGGGGTCGCTGTCGTAGTAGGCCTTGTCGCGCCAGCCGAGTATCGTAAGTTGCGCTAAAACTGGTTTGCCGATTTTGCCTTCGTCTATTGCGTTTTTTATGCGCCTGCAAGCCGGGTACCAGCGCCGCTGGGAAATGACGGAAAGCTGGCGGCCGGCTTTTTGCGCGGCTGTGAGCATTTTGTCGCATTCGGCCACGGTTAGCGCCATCGGTTTTTCCACTAACACATGAAGCCCGGCTTCAAACGCGGCGACCGCGCCCTCGCAGTGCTGGGGGTGGGGGGTGGTGATGATGACGGCGTCAACTTTGTCGAGCCGCGCCATTTCTTCTATTGTTTGGCGCGACTGTATTTTCCATTTGCCGGCAAACTCGCCGCGTCGCGCTTCGTTACGTCCGCAAACGGAGGCCAACTGCCCGCCGGCGCTTTCGACCACGGCCTGCGCGTGGAGGTGCGCCACTTTGCCGTAACCGACAAGGCCGATTCGCACTTTTTCTTTCATGTTCTCTCCCTCCCCCTATGGCATTAGTACCACTTTTAGCAGGTTTTCCGTGCGGTTGTAGAGTTTGTTCATCCACGCCTCGCCTTCGGAAAGCGGCGCGGTTTTGCTGATAAGCGATTTTACATCGATTTTTTTGCGTCCCATAAGATCGAGTACCAGCGGATACTCCCCGCTGATCGCGCAAGAACCGAAAAGGCTGATTTGCCGGCTGACTACGGCCTGCAAGGGTAGCTCGATTTTCGGGCTGACGTTGCCGACAAGCGTAACGGAGCCGCCTTTGCGCGTAATGGCGACGGCGGTTTGGATTGGCTCGCTGGCTCCGACAACTTCGTAAACGCGATCCGCGCCGCGCCCGGCGGTCATTTCTGCGATTTTTTTGCCGCAGTCGGCATCCTGCGGGTCTATTGCGGCGGCGGCCCCGCGTAAAAGTGCTGCCTGCCGCCGCGCCGGGTCTATGTCCAATGCGATTATTTTGCCGGAAACGGCGTTTTTCAGTATGTCGATCAGCAAAAGCCCGATAAGGCCGCAACCGACTACGGCGATGTTTTCGTTCAGGCTGTAGGGGGTGATTCTAAATGCGTGTGCGGCTACTGCGGCGGGTTCTGTCATGGCGGCTTCTTCCCAGCTTAGGCCTTCCGGCAGATGACAGCAGACGCGCTGGGGGATTGCCAGGTATTCGGCGTAAGCGCCGTGGCGGCGGTACTCGTCGCAAGATACGCCGATTACCATTCGGTTGTCGCACAGGTTGAACTGCCCGGCAAGGCAAAACGCGCAATGGCCGCAAAAAATGGTGGAATCGAAGGTTACGCGGTCGCCGGGCTTGAACTTGCTGACATCTTTTCCGACAGCGACAACTTCCCCGGCGGCTTCGTGCCCCATGATGATGGGCGGTTTGCGTCTTCCGGTGGAGCCGTCAAAGCCGTGTATGTCGGAGCCGCAGATAGCGACGGCTTTTATGCGGACAAGTATGTCCTGCGTGTCCTCGATTTTTGGCTCGGGAAAGTCCGTGTAATTGAGTTTTTTGTATTCTTCCATTAAAAGTGCTTTCATGAGTACTTCCTTTTTGTGAGTTAAGTTCAATTTTATTTGCCAACTTCAGTTGGCCAAGGAAACTGTTTGCCAGACAAGCAAGGCCGCAAACGCGCCCGGCCTTGCCTGACAAACAAAACCCTGCGGCTAGGCTGTTGCGTCGGCTTTTTTCCGTCCCGGCTTCTTTGCTTCTTTAGCTTTTTTTGCGGGAGCTTTTTCTTTGCCTTTTTTAGCAGTGGCATCTTTGCCTTTTTTCTTGTCCGCTTTTTTTTCCGTAGGGGCCTTCACTTTTGAAATACCTTTCAGAATCTCGTTCAATTCTGCGTCATTTTTGGCCTCTGCCAAGTCTGCTTCGCGCTGTGCGTCAAGCCAAAAGGCTACCGGGTTGCCGAAAAACTTTTGAAAACGAAGCGCTGTGGCAATTGTTACTTTTCCCTTTCCGTTTAATATTTGCAATATAGAAGAATTGCTGATATTAATCGCTTTGGATAGCGAAAAGGCTGTAAGTTGGTACTCATCCATGAGAGCTTTTAGAATGGAAGCTGGTGTTTTTCCTGTTTTGGGCATAAATGTCTCCTTAAATTTAGGAAGTTTTTTTTGAACTGGGACAGCAGCTAAAGGATAAGCCCGGCAATTAACAAATGGCACTATATACAACACCGACAATAGCTTTTTGTTACTTGCCTGCGCACCTCTTTTATTATTTTACCACCACCCCACCCGTATATGCCATAAGACACATACATCGACATAAATGCAAGGCTAAACGCAACGCATATAGCCCCTGCATTCACGCCGGGGAGCCGTTAATGGCAGATTACATCCGCCGACACTAGTTCTGCGCCCGCAAATGTTGTTTTTACGGACAATCAGTGTTCGTGTTATGTTAACAGCTAATGTATTTATACAATGATTTAACAATATTGTCAAGCCTATTGGCAGTCTATTTGCAAAAAATGTGTCAGTTGCTAGGGAAAATAACATTTTATTAAAATACACCATGTTTCAACGGCTGTTTGTGCGGCCGCGCAACCTTAAAACAGTTGCAACTGCCGGTTTTTCGTTTATGTCTATACAAGTGTTTACGCACCTTTTATGGAAGCACTGATTAAATCCCATCGAGGATGCGGATTAAAATCCGAATCAGTGCTTCTTACCCGTATTTGCGCAATGAAATGAGCAAATACATCGGACTTTAGTCCGCAGGAAACGCTGATTAGCGTCGAGTTAATCAGCGTTTCCTTAGCGTGGGGTTGTTTGTTTCCCGGCGTATTTTTTGATTTTCTTCATTATTTCTTGTTCAAATATTACCTCGCCGTTTTTTATTTGATCCAGCCCCGTATGAATTGCCTCGTATAGCTTGTATCTGCTTGCCAATTCTTCGTAAACTTCGATACTCATAACAGCCAGATCACCCTGTCCGTTTTTAGTAATGAAAACAGGTTCCCTGTACCGGTGGCAAAAATCTGAAATTTCCCCGTATTTATTCCGTAAATCCGCGCTTTTCCTTATTTCTGGCATGGTTTCGCTCCTAAAACATAATCTTCATACCAGAATATCATTATTTCGGCATATTTTGCAAACTTTCACCCCTTGCCCCTAGACATTTTCCCCCCTTTTTGCTACAATGCGAGTATGGCTCTTAACTGCGGTATCGTCGGGCTTCCCAATGTGGGCAAGACCGCTATTTTTTCGGCGCTAAGTTCGGCACCGGCCGAATCGGCAAACTATCAGTTTTCTACCAAAAACCCAAACATCGGCATAATCAACGTGCCCGATGACAGGCTTGAAAAACTCAGCGCAATCTTCAAACCCAAGCGCACAATCCCGGCAACCGTCGAGTTTGTCGATATTGCAGGCCTTGTAAAAGGAGCCTCCAAGGGCGAGGGATTGGGCAACCAGTTTCTGGCGCACATCCGCGAGATGGGCGTTATCGCCCACGTCGTGCGCTGCTTTGACGACCCGGACGTCCTGCACGTCAGCGACAAAATCGACCCGGCGGCCGACATCGAAACAATCAATATCGAACTTGCCCTTGCCGACCTTGACACGCTGGCCAAACGCCGCGAGCGGGCGCAGCGCGTTTTGCGCGTCCAAGGTAAGCCCGAACAAAAAGCATCCGAGGCAGTCCTGGCAGTGCTGGACAAAATCAGCCCCGCGCTAGAAAACGGCCTGCCAGTCCGATCCGTGCCGCTAGAGCCAGAAGAAAAAGCCCTCGTGTACGACTGCCACTTCATAAGCGCCAAACCCCAGCTTTATGTCTGCAACGTTGACGAAGAAGGAATGAAGGCACTGTCCGGCGGCAAGGAAAACGCGTACGTCAGCGCGGTACAAAAAATCGCCGCCGCCGAAAACGCCCCGGCAGTCGTCATTTGCGGCAAGTTCGAGTCCGAACTTATCGCCATTGAAGACCCGGAAGAAAAACTCGCTTTTTTGCAAGAAATCGGCCTTACCGAACCGGGGCTTTCCCCCCTCATCCACGCCGCCTACGGGCTTTTGGGACTGCGCACATTTTTTACGACAGGGGAAGACGAATGCCGCGCATGGACGATCTCCGCCGGGGACACCGCCCCCAAAGCGGCGCGGGCGATTCACACCGACTTTGAAAAGGGCTTTATCAAGGCAGAGGTCTACACCTGCGCCGACATCTTCCAATACGGAACCGAGGCGAAAATAAAAGAAGCCGGCAAGTACCGAATCGAAGGCAAGGAGTATGTCGTTCAAGACGGCGACTGCCTGTTTTTCAAGTTCAACTTATAGCCGTGGACAAGCGCGAGGTTCTAAAAAACAAGTTCGGCTACGCGGACTTCCGGCAAGGGCAGGAAGAAGTTATCGACGCGATTCTTGCGGGCAAGGATGCGCTGGCAATCATGCCCACGGGTGCGGGAAAATCGCTTTGTTACCAAATACCCGCCCTGCTTTTGCCCGGCGTAACTATCGTAATCTCTCCGCTCATCTCTCTCATGAAAGATCAGGTGAAGGCCTTGAACGAGGCCGGCTGCCCCGCCGCATTTTTGAACAGTTCCCAAAACCCGGCGGAGTACGCGGCCGCCATGCGCAGCATAACGGGGGGGGAGGCCAAGCTTGTGTACATCGCCCCGGAGCGTCTGCAACGGCCGGATGTCCAGCGGCTTGCCGAGTCGGGCGCGTTGTCGCTGGTCGTGGTGGACGAAGCCCACTGTGTCTCGCAATGGGGACACGATTTTAGAACGAGCTATCTGGAAATCGCCGAT
The DNA here is from genome assembly GCA_009778155.1 of Spirochaetota bacterium. Lineage (GTDB taxonomy): Bacteria > Spirochaetota > Spirochaetia > Treponematales > Breznakiellaceae > WQXQ01. The sequence continues at coordinate 2,430 of WRKI01000305.1, read as the reverse complement.
TTTATCCGCCGGATAAAACCGCGCCCCGTTACGGCGGCCTTTACCGCCACCGCCACCGTGGAAGTGCGGGAAGATATTCGCCAGCACTTGGCCTTGCGAAAACCCTTTGCCATAACGACGGGCTTTGACAGGCCGAATCTAAGTTTCGCCGTTAGCCGGGCGAAGGACAAAAAGGGCGAGCTTTTGAACTTTCTTGCCAAGCGCGAAAAGTCCAGCGGCATTATTTACTGCGCCACGCGCAAACTAGTAGAAGAAGTTTGCGCCATGTTGCAAGAGAAGGGCTTTTCCGCCACTCGCTATCATGCCGGGTTGGAAGAGGGCGAGCGGCGGAAAAACCAAGACGATTTTACTTACGACCGGAAAACGCTAATGGTTGCGACTAACGCCTTCGGCATGGGGATTGACAAATCCAACGTGGCTTTCGTGCTTCATTACAATATGCCGAAAAACATCGAAAGTTATTACCAAGAGGCCGGCCGCGCCGGGCGGGACGGCGCGCCTGCCGAGTGTATGCTTTTGTACAGCGGCCAGGATGTAAAAACAAACGAGTTTCTGATAAAGCGCGGCGATGATGACGGCGATGTAAACTACGAACTGCAAGCGCACAACTTGGAGCTATTAAAACAGATGACATTTTACGCGACATCTGCCGACTGTCTTCGCCGGCGCTTTCTGTCTTACTTTGGCGAGGCGGCTCCCGCATACTGCGGCAACTGCTCGAATTGTCTTAGCGAGTACGATGAAGCCGATGTTACCACAGAGGCGCGTAAAATTATTTCGTGCGTGTACCGGCTAAAGCAGAGGGGGCGCAGTTTTGGCAAAACGATGATTATCGACATTTTGCGCGGCAGTAAGAGCGAAAAAATAATGAGCGGGGGCTTTGACAGTCTTAGCACTTACGGGATTATGGCGGCGGAAAGCGCGCAAAAAACACGCAGTATTTTTGACTATTTAATAGAAGAAGGTCTGTTGATTCAAGAGGCCGGCGAGTACCCTGTTATAAGCATTGGTGTCGGGGTGGAAGAAGTGCTGAGGGAGGAGCGGCGTTTGGTGATGAAGCTGTTGCGAAAACAGCCCGACGAAAAGGCTTCGCCAAGAGCAGGCGGCGTAAACCCCGGCGAAGCGGCAACTCCGTGGGCGGCCGACGACGAGGCTCTATTAGAAAAGCTAAAAACTTTGCGAAAAAAAATCGCCGCGCAGGAATCGGTGCCGGCATACATGGTTTTTTCGGATGCCAGCTTGCAGGATATGTGTCGCAAGAGACCCACGTCGCTGGCGCAATTTTCGGCAGTAACCGGCGTGGGTCAGATCAAGCAGGAAAAATACGGCGAAATTTTTACCGCGCTGATACGCGGGCATAAATAAAGGGAAGCCCCGAACCGGAACCGGCGCGGAACTTCCCTGCATTTTGTTTTTTTTTCAGAACAACCCTATTCTTCTGAAAAACCGTCTTTTCCTACGCCGCAAACCGGGCAGACAAAACTGTCCGGCAAGCTGTCCCATTTGGTGCCGGGAGCGATACCGTTTTCTGGGTCGCCGGCAGCTTCGTCATAAACCCAGCTACAGACACACACATATTTTTTCATCGCTTTGCTCCTCCGTATAAATTTTCGAGAGCCACAAGGCTCCGTTTAAGACTGAAATCTTCAGGCTACAGCAACTTTCAGGCTACTGAAACATATTCGGGAAGGGGTTTACAAAGGTCCGCGCGGCAAGCTCTTTGTCAAGGTTCAAAAGCAGGCCTTTGTTATCCCCAATCATTGCCAGCTTGTTTACGATGTCCGTCGCGCTTTCTTCTTCTTCCACCTGCTCGTTCACATACCACAAGATAAACTGGTAGCAAGAGTGATCGTGCGCCTGCATGGCCATAGTGGCAATTTTGTTAAGCCGGCCGGTAACAAGCTGTTCGTGGGCTAAAACTTCGTCGAAAAGTTTTTTCGCGTCCGAAAAGTTTGAAGGGGGCGCATCGATTGCCGGAAATGCCGGTGTTTCCCCGCGAGCCAAAATATATTGATATATGTTGGTTCCGTGCGCCATTTCTTCTTGCGCCTGCACGAACAGCCAATGCGCAATTCCTTTAAGTCCCGCCTGGTCTGCGGCGGAAGACATTGAAAGATATAAATATGCGGAATAGTATTCGGCATTTACCTGATCGCTTAGCGCTTTGGCTAAATCTTTGTTCATCATACTTTGCTCCTCCGTTATGATAAGACAACCCGCTCCCCGGCTTTGCCGTAGCATTGCCGCAGCATTGTCGCAGCATTGCCGGGCAGGTTCCTTAATGAGTAGTCTAACACAATCCAATCTCGCTGTCAATAGGTTAATTCACAGCCGCAGCAATTCTACATTTAGAAAACATAAGGCTTAATTTCCTTGAAAATTCATCACGCAAACCCGCCAAGACAAATTTTTAGCCATCAAAGTATCCTT
>WRKI01000304.1 GCA_009778155.1 Spirochaetota bacterium | reverse complement strand
CCCCGCCTCGCCCGGCAGTTCGTTGCCGGGCGAGGCTTTTTCGCGCAGCATGGCCTCTATGAGTTTTACAACCTCATCATAATTGCCGGCCAAGCTGCGGTTTATAATTTCTCCAATCCCGTCTACACTGGAAAAAATGTCAAGCACCTCGACAGATGCCTCTATGCCGGAAGAGTCCCTTTCATTTATTGCGGCGGAAAGCCTTTCCAACTCGTCAAACAGAAGATCGGGAGCGGCGGAGGGAGCCAAGGCATCTTCTTTCACAGCATCGCCAATATCCGCAGCCAGCGCCCTTATGCCGGCAAGAAAATCCCCGTTGTTTTTTTCGATAAACGGCAAATCGCCGGCCTTTCCGGCGGCCTCCAGCGCGGCGGCGGCTTGGGCAAGGCTCTCCCCGCCTATGTTGGCAAGCGCCCCTTTAAGGGAGTGCACGACTATAGTGTATTCCCGGATTTTGCCGGACTCCAAGAAGGCTTCGATCTCTTTGGATTTTTCCCCAACGTCTTTTTGGAAAACGCCTAACACAAACTTGTAGTTTTTTAGGTTGCCGCCGGAGCCGTCCAGTCCCCGCTGTATGTTCAAGCCCTCAACGGTAAAATCGGCTGCATCCCACTGCGGGGATTCATCCGGTTTTTCATGGCCGCCAGCCTGCGAGAACTTTATCTGTTTGTCTTTGGGTATCCATTTTTCCAAAACAAGGTTCAGCTTGGCGGTGTCGATAGGCTTAAAAAGGCAGTCGTCGAAACCGTTTTCCAAAAACATACTTTCCACGCCGGATATGGCGTTAGCTGTCAACACCACGATAGGCGCGTTTTTGTAATGCCCGCCGGCTCCCTCGTACTGCCGTATGCGCTTTGTAGCTTCTATTCCGTCAATGCCCGGCATCATGTGATCCATAAGGATAAGATCGTAAACATCCCATTCGACAGCTTCCAGGGCTTTTATGCCGCTTGAGCAAATGTTTACCTGCATTTCGTACGGCTTTAACAGACCTTTGACAACGTACAGATTTGTTTCAATGTCATCGACAATGAGAATGTTCGCATCCGGCGCTGTAAATGTCGCAAGCTGACTCAAAGCGTCGCTTTTGGAAATGGTTTCCGTTTTGCCGTTCAACACATTGGCAATTGACAGGGAGTGCGCCGGCAGTACGAGCGTGTCCGATTTTGAGCTGCCAGTGTTTCCGGCAAAGTCGGCAATCATTACGATTTTCATGTCGCCGCCGGAGGCGGCGGCGGCGGCGGTTGCCAGCGACGCTTCGATAAAAACAATGTCGTAAGGCTCTGCGGCTTTTAAACCCGCAATTTCAGCGTTAAAATCCTGCGCGGTCGCTACCGTTTTGCAGCTAACGCCCAGGCTGTTCAGGTTGAAGGCGATAGAGTCGGCATAGACTTGCCGGCGCTCGTACAGCAGCACCCCGTTTGGCAAAAGCTTGTCAACTGCGGCAAGCCTTTCGTCCGACAATAGCCCTTGCGGAATTTTTACAGTAAACTCGCTGCCGCTGCCGTATTGCGAAACTACGGAAATATCGCCGTTCATTGCGGTTAAAAGGCTTTTGGTAATGGGAAGCCCCAAACCTGAGCCTTCTACGCCGCTGTTGCTGTCTGAATCAAACTGGGCAAAGTCGTCGTACAAGCGGGCAATGTTTTCGGGCTTTATCCCTTTGCCGGTGTCGCGCACTTTGCAAACAAGCGTTATCGTCTGCGCCCCGGCTGACGCGTCTGTTTCTGTCTCAAAGCCGATAGAAAATAAGATATGGCCTTCGGCTGTATACTTTACGGCGTTGCTTAAAATGTTTAGCAAAATTTGGCGTATCCTTATTTTATCCCCGAATAATTTGTTAGGAATGCTGCTGTCCAAGTTTATCGCAAATTGTACGTTGGATTCGATCAGGCGCACTTTTATTATGTTTACAACATCGTTTATCACTTCTGACAAAAAATACTCCGACGGGGCGATGTCGATCTTGCCGCTTTCTATTTTTGAAAAATCCAGAATATCGTTGATTATCGAAATAAGCCCGGTGCCAGATTGCTTTATAATCATAAGCTGTTCTTGCAGTGCCGGGGCCATCTCTTCCCGCATGGCAAGTTCGGTAATTCCCGTTATTGCGTTCATCGGCGTGCGTATTTCGTGGCTCATTTTTGCAAGAAAGTTGGTTTTTGCGCGGGACGCTTCTTCTGCCTTGTGCGCAAGTTTTTCGGCCTTTTGCGCAAGATCGGATATGGTCTTTAAGTTTTCTTCGTTTTTCCTAACTTCATCCCTTAGCGTTCTGTACAGCTTCCAACTTTGATAGCGGTTGCGGTCGATAACCCATGAGGTATACATACTGACCGACAGGGTTGTACACATAACAAGCAAAACAAAAAACATTATCGGCTCTGTAAAGTTAACGCCCGTAATTATCCCGTATGCCAAATACAGGAAAAACCCCGACGCTAAAACGATCATCTTGAATTTAAGGCTGGCAATCGCCCCGATCACGAACATAAGGCACAGGACTACCGTAAGGAAATATAATGCCATGTACTGCCCGGCATAAAGAGCCAGAACTGTGGTATAAAAAACCATGTAAGCGGTTAATACCATTCCTAACACGCGCATAGAGCGCAAGGCGTTTTTGCTGTTGATAATAAAAAAGCCCGCAAAGGGGGCGGCGCTGGGCAAAACGCGCAAAGAAACCGCCAGCAAAGGATACGGGTGAAAAATTAAATCCAGCGGTATCCATAAAAGCGGCAAAAAGCCGGCTGTGTAAATTATAGGAAGAAAGCGCACCAAATGAAAGTTAAGCTCGTCGTCAAATGTTTCGCGCTCGCTTAACGCGGCTTTTTCCGCAAAATCGAAATACAGCTTTTTTAAAATAGCCGCCCAGATTTCCCTGACGCTCATAACACCTCCCTGCGTTTTTTAAAAATCAGCAACCTCGCCCTAAAGGGCGAACATTAGGGAAACGCTGATTAACTTGACGCTAATCAGCATTTCCCTCTACATTTGCTCATTTCATTGCGCAAATGCGGGTAAGAAGCACTGATTAAATCCTCGATGGGATTTAATCAGTGCTTCCTTAAACCCTCACACGAAACCACCAACCCCGTTTTTTCACGCCGCTTCCTGCCGGCCTTTGAAACGCAACAGCCCGGCTATGACAGAAAATAAAAGAGGGATGATAACCGCCGCGAAAATGGCAAAGCCCAAAACGCTTTGGTGCGAAAAGAAAGCCCAATAAACCGCCGGCGCGGCCAGCGGCAAAAATAAAATGCCGAGCAGGCAGGGAATTATCACATACCATTTCGGCCGGGCAATGATAAGGCTTATAAAAAAATGAATGCCGACCGCAAGGGCTGTCCACAACACGGGAACCAGCGCGAGTAAAATGGGGTCGCGCAGTTCGCCCCAACTGAGCGCGCGGAAAACGGCCACCGGCATAATCCACAAAAGCGCGAAGTCTGCAAAGTCGGCGCTTTTTGGCAGTGCCCCTAACAGGACAAAACCCCCGCAAACCAGCATGGGAAGAAGCACCGGCAGGCTTACGATCTCAACAAAGCCGTAAAGCCAGCGCGAAAAACCGAAGCCGCCGGGCGTTACGATACTGCCGAACAGAAACTGCAAAAGAGCGGTAACAATGCCGAAAAAAAACGCCGACACCCCCCCGGAGTAGTCCTTGCGGTAAATCAAACGCCACAAAAGATAGAACAGAGGAACCCAGAAAAAAGAAAAAAAGTTCATAGTTTGTCTTGCCCGCAAGCCCTTTGAACGCCCCCACAGAGGGTGCGCCTCCACAGGGGCGCGGCAGGACTTGCCCGCCGCACCCCCAAGGAAAAATCCCGGCTAAAGCCTCACTTTGCGTTCCATTTGGCAATAGGCGCAAATGTTTCCGTTTTAAGCGACGCGCCGCCGACAAGCGCCCCGTCAATGTTTTCCTTGGCCATAAGCTCTGCGGCGTTGTCCGGCTTTACCGAGCCGCCGTACTGGATAACGATCTTGTCGGCCGCCGCCTGCGAATACTGCTTGGCAATAAGCCCCCGGACAAAGGCGTGTACGGCCTCGGCATCCTCCGGCGTGGCCGTTTTTCCCGTGCCAATCGCCCAAACAGGCTCGTAGGCGATCACTACATTGGCAAGTTCGGCCTCGCTAACGCCGGCAAGCCCTTGGACGGTTTGCGTTTCGCAGACGGCATTCGCCTTGCCCGCTTCCCGCTCTTCCAAAAGCTCGCCAATGCAGAGAATCACCTCGAAGCCGTGCTTCAGCGCGAGCTTGAGCTTTTTGTTGATAAGCGCGTCGTCCTCTTTGTACGAGTGCCGCCTTTCGCTGTGCCCCAGGATAATCGTCTGCACGCCCAAATCCTTAAGCTGAAGTACCGAAACTTCCCCGGTGTGCGCCCCCTCTTCCTCGCAGGCGCAGTTCTGCGCCCCAAGGCGGATGTTTGTCCCCTTTATGACGGCAGCCACGGCTTCCAAGTTTGTGAAGGAAGGCGCGACCAGATACTTGTTCGAGCCGTCTTTAAGGGCGGCCACAAGCTCCTTGGCCAAATCTGCCGACTGCGGCCGGGTTTTGTGCATTTTCCAGTTGCCGGCTATGTAACACTGCCTCACGCGCTACCCCCTGCACACTTCGATGCCGGGAAGCTTTCTGCCTTCCAGCAGTTCCAGAGAAGCGCCGCCGCCTGTGGAAACATGGCTCATCTTGTCGGCCAGGGCGAACTTGTTCACCGCCGCAACGGAATCGCCGCCGCCGACCACGGTAATGCTGCCGGAGCCTGTCGCCGCCGCCACCAGCTTGGCGATTTCCTCGGTTCCCTTGGCAAAGGCTTCAAATTCGAAAACACCCACGGGGCCGTTCCAGACGATTGTCTTTGCCCCGGCAAGGGCGGCCTTGTAAGCGGCCAGCGTTTTCGGCCCCACGTCAAGCCCCATAAGGTTGTCCGCCAAATCCAGCCCGTCAACGGCCACCGGTTTGGCTGCCGCGTCAAAGGTTTCGCCGCAAACATGGTCCACAGGCAGAATGATCTGCACCCCGGCGGTCTTCGCGGCGGCAAGCACCTTGTTGGCCGTGTCAATCTGGTCGTCTTCCACCAGCGACTTGCCGACCTTGTGCCCCTGGGCTTTAAGGAAGGTGTAAGCCATGCCCCCGCCGATAATGAGCGCGGCGGCATTTTTCAAAAGGCTTTCCAAAACGGCAATTTTCGAGGAAACCTTCGCCCCGCCGATAATGGCCACTAGCGGCTTCTGCGGGTTTGTTACAATCGGCTCAAGGTAGTTCACCTCTTTTTCCATAAGGAAGCCCGCGACGGACACCGGCACAAACTTCGAGATCGAAGCCGTCGATGCGTGATCCCTGTGCGCCGTGCCGAAAGCGTCGTTTACGAAAATCTCCCCGTAGCCGGCAAGCTCTTTCGCCAGTTTGTCAAGGTCTGCCGCTTCTTTGGCGGTTTCTTCCTTATGAAAGCGCGTATTTTCCAGCATGATGACGCTGCCTGCGGCCTGGCCTTCGATAAAGGCCTTTTTGCCGTAGCAGCCGTCTTCGCCGGCGAAAATTACCGGGCTGCCCAGTTTTTTTTCCAAATACTCCGCCACGGGAGCCATGCGGTGCTTGCCCTTCATGTAGGCCGCTTCGTCAAAGCTCTTGCCGTCTTTTTCGGCCTTTTCCTTTGCTTTTTTGGAATCTTTTGAAGGGTCGCCCAAATGCGACATGAGGGTGAGCGACTTCGCCCCCTGCTCCAAAATATATTTTATCGTGGGGATGGCGGCGACTATCCGGGTGTCGTCTTGGACAACCCCGTCTTTCATAGGCACGTTAAAATCCACCCTCATTATTACCCGTTTGCCTTTTAGGTCTACGGTTTTTACAGTTTTAATCATCAAAAACTCCTTGCAGATTGGTGTGGGGCTAAAAAGACGAAAAGAGGGAGTGCCGGAAAAAAGCCCCGCCAACTCCCTCCTTTCTCTTTCTTACTTTTTGCTCATGTAGTTGAGCAGGTCGATAAGTTTGCAGGAATAGCCCCACTCGTTATCGTACCAAGAAACCACCTTGAAGAAGCGTTTTTCCCCCGGCAGGTTGTTCTGAAGCGTGGCAAGGCTGTCGTAAACCGACGTGTGCGGGTCGTGAATAACGTCCGTGGAAACAAGCTCTTCTTTGCTGTATTCCAAAACGCCTTTCAGATAGCTTTCCGAGGCTTTTTTCAGCGCGGCATCGATTTCTTCTATAGAAGTGTCTTTTTCCGTGCGGAAGGTCAAGTCAACGACCGAAACCGTTACCGTGGGAACCCTGAAGGCCATGCCGGTCAGCTTGCCCTTTGTCGCCGGAAGCACTTCGCCCACGGCTTTGGCCGCGCCGGTTGTCGAGGGGATGATGTTCACCGCCGCCGCGCGCCCGCCGCGCCAGTCTTTCTGGGACACGCCGTCCACGGTTTTCTGGGTGGCCGTGTACGCGTGAATGGTCGTCATAAGCCCGGTCTCGATGCCGAAGCCTTCTTTTAACAGGACGTGCACAACCGGCGCAAGGCAGTTTGTGGTGCAGCTTGCGTTGGACACGACGTGGTGTTTGCCGGCATCGTATTCTTCTTGGTTTACGCCCATGACGATTGTTTTAACGGGTTTGCTCGCATCTTCGGACTTGCCGGGTGCGGAAAGCAGTACTTTTTTCGCGCCCGCTTCGATATGCCCGTAGGCTTTTTCGCTGTTGTACATACCGGTACATTCCAGCACGTATTCCACGCCCATGTCCTTCCAAGGCAGTTGCGCCGGGGTAAGCCCCTTGCCCGACAAGCATTTAATCTTGTGCCCGTTGATTACAAGCACGTCCGCGCCGTCCGTGCCAATTTCCGCCTTCATTTTGCCCTGAGCGGAATCGTATTTAAGCTGATAAGCGAAGTATTTTGCGTCTGTAACGATGTCCACGACGGCTACAAGATCGATTTTGTCTTTTCCCAAAAAGCCCTGAGCGACCATTGACTGCAAAGCCATGCGTCCGATACGGCCAAAGCCGTTAATTGCAATTTTCATAAAACCTCCATAATTTAGCGTTTTTTGAGCATTGTAGCTCTCTTACATTCTAAGCCGATTTTGGGAATTTGTCAACCTTGCCGGCAAGGGGGCAAGGGGTTTCCCTAAGGAAACGATGATTAAATCCCATCGAGGATTTAATCATCGTTCTTACCCGCATTTTGCGCAATGAAATGAGCAAATGCAGAGGGAACCACTGATTAGCTTCGAGTTAATCAGTGGTTCCCTAAGAGACAAACTCGGCGTAAGCTTCGCGGCCGGCTGGAAGAAAGCCGTCGCGGGAAATTTTTACAAGGCCGCCGTCTTCGATTTGCAGCACTGCCGGCTTGCCGGGGCGGCCGTCCTCGTAAAGCAGGACGCGGTAACTGCCCGCCGGCGGCAGAACACAGTCCGAGCCGCCGTGCAAAGCCGCCGCTTCGCCCAAGTCGAGAGTGAAGGGGCGGCCAAGCATGGAAGCCGCCTGTTTTAAGTTGCCCTGCCGGATAGCCTTGCGTATGCGGCTGGAACTTATCGCCGCCCCGTCTTCCATAAGCGCGTCCGCAACCTCGACAGGAATGCCCTTGCCGGCGTGAAGCTGGCGAATCAAGGCGGCATCGGTGTCAAGATTGCGGCCGCAGCGAAAATCGCTGCCCACTGCCAAAAAACCCATGCGCCCCCGTTCCCAAAGCAGGCGAAAAAAATCCGCCCCGCTCATCTGCCGGAAAGAGTCGGAAAAATCGGCAACCACGGTGATCGCAACCCCCAAACTTTCGAAGATGGCGCATTTTTGCCGAAAGCTGACAATGTTCTGCCCCGGCGGAAAGGCCGACAGAGGCCGCTCCAACTTGTAATTTTTCCTGAATGTAACGATGACGGGAATGCCCGCCGGCACCCCCGCCGGCAGGCCGCCGAGGGTTACCCGCTCAATCAGGGAGACGTGCCCCCGGTGCACCCCGTCGAAAACGCCCACGGTAACAGCAGAAAGGCGCTCTCCAATGGGAAGCCCGTTTTCAACAAAATCATTCCATTCTATTATTTGCATAAACCGCCCGCCGCGCCCGCCGCCCCGGCTATCCGCTAATTACCCCCAGGGTTGCAAGCAGAATGGCCTTGATCGTGTGCTTGCGGTTTTCCGCCTGATCCCAGGCGCGGCTTTGCTCGCCGTCAATCACATCGGCGGTTACCTCCTCGCCCTTGACCGCCGGCAGGCAGTGAAGGAAGATGCTGTCCGACCTTCCCGTTTTTGCCATAAGCCCGGCGTTCACTTGGTAGGGGGTCAGCATACGAATGCGCTCGTCCCTTTTTTTTTCTTCCCCCATCGATGTCCAAACATCGGTGTAGACCGCGTCCGCACCCTCCAGCTCGGAAAAGTCCTGATTCACGGTAATTTTCGCGCCGGAGCTTGCAGCCAGGGGCTGGCATTTTTCGACAAGAGCCGCTTCCGGGGCAAGAGTCGGCGGGCATATCACGGAAAAATGCACGCCCAGTTTTGAACAGATGATCATTAGGGAACGCGCCACGTTATTTTGCCCGTTGCCGGTGTAGCAAAGTTTCTTCCCCTTGCTGTTCCCGAAGCTTTCTTCCAGCGTCATAATGTCCGCCAGCGCCTGTGTCGGGTGGTACAGGTCGGTAAGCCCGTTGTAGACAGGCACCCCGGAATACTTTGCCAAGACCTCTGCCGTATGCTGTTTGAAGCCGCGAAATTGAATCGCGCTGAACATTCTGCCCAGCACTATGGCCGTGTCTTCCAGCGATTCCTTTGCGCCAAGCTGGATATCGTCCGTGGAAAGGAAGACCGGGTAGCCCCCTTCTTCGCCAAAGGCGGTTTCAAAAGCGCACCTTGTCCTTGTGGAGCGTTTTTCAAAAAGCAAGGCGATGGTTTTCCCCTTAAAACGCTGCGAAACGACCCCGCTTTTCCCCTCGGCTTTAACCTTCCCGGACAAGTCCAGCAGGTAACGTATTTCTTCGGGCGAGTAATCCAGCCAAGTAAGCACGGAACGCCCGACAAAAGATGATGATGATAGCATCGTAAACCTCCGCCCAAATAATAGCACAAAACCCGGCTTTAGGGAAGTAATGAAACTCGACGCTAAGGAAGCACTGATTAAATCCCATCGAGGATTTAATCAGCGTTTCTCTAGGCGAGGGCGAGAGCCGCTGCAATTGCAAATTTTTTTGTTGACAGCCTCCGGTTGAGGTGCTAAAATAACTGCAAGGCCTTTGTGCCTCTATTTAGAAAGGGGTGGGTTTTATGAAAAAAACCGGAATCTTGAGCTTTGCGGTGATCGCCGCCGTGGGCATCATCATAATGCTGGCAATTGTCAACTCCGTAGGGAGCGTGGCGGCACTTGGAGCCGCTCTTGCCGTCTTGATAGCCGGGCTTTTAGGCGCGGCGGCCTTTATCGTCCTGCGTTCCGAACAATCCTCGCAAAGGAATGTTTCGATTGACACCATTCGCGTTTTTTTGGAAACCGTGCCCACACTGTGCGCCATTTTTGACGAAGACGGCAACTGTCTGGATGTCAACGACAATGCCAAAACAATACTGGGCGTAACGGACAAGCGCCATTACCACGAAAAAAAATGGGGCGACTATATGCCGTCCCACCAGCCGGACGGCCAGCCTTCTATGGAAAAAGCGATGCAGATGTTCAAAAAATGCTTAAACGAAGGCCCCATCAGCTACTTTTGGACATACATGACAAAAGAAGGCGCCCCAGTGCCGGTCGAGGAATTTTTGCGCATTATAAATGTCGCCGGGCGGCGGCGCATTATCTGCTACAGCCGCGATCAGCGGGCGCTTCAACGGGAAAAAGAAGAGGTGCGCCAGACGGTCGAAAGGATAAACACAATTCTGGACGCTACCCCAATGGTCTGCGCCATTTTCGACAAGCAGTCCCGCTGTCAAGAGGTGAACGCGACTGTAACAAATATATTCCATGCCTCCAGGGAGGAGTTCATAAACAACTTCGAGAAATTCATGCCGCCCTTCCAGCCGGACGGAACCCCCTCTATGGAAAAATCGATAAAACATATTGAAGAAGCCTTTGAAAAAGGCAAGGTGAACTACGAATTTATGTACCAGCGCAGGGACGGCACGCCGGTTCCCGTCAATGAAACCATGCAGCGCATAAAAATTAACGGGCAGGAACGTCTGATCGCCTTTACCCGCGACATTACCGAAAATTTCAAGCTTAGGGAAAAAGGGATTGCCGCCAAAAAGCTGTCGGAGGAAGTGGCGCAGCAGCTTTGCGGCTATGTAAGAAGCCAGGCGGACACCGTGAACCAGTCGTCTTCTTCCATAGAAGGGATGGTAGCCAGCATTCGCAAGGTTACCGAAACATTGGCCAGAAACGCGCAGAATGTTACCGACTTGGAAAAGGCCGCAGAGGTCGGCCGGGCGGGGCTTGGCGGCATGGCGGCCGACATTCAGGAGATTGCCAAGGAGTCCGAGGGGCTTTTGGAAATAAACGCCGTTATGGAAAACATTGCCGGGCAGACAAACCTGCTTTCCATGAACGCGGCAATACAGGCGGCGCACGCCGGCGACGCTGGCAAGGGTTTTGCGGTTGTAGCCGGGGAAATCCGCAAGCTGGCCGAATCGTCGGGCAACCAGTCAAAGTCGATCAGCGCGGTGTTAAAAAAAATCAAAAGCTCGATTGACAAAATAACCAAGTCGATGGGCGGCGTTATCGAAAAGTTCGAGGTTTTGGACAGCGGGATCAAAACCGTCGCCGAGCAGGAAAACAATATTCGCATGACAATGGAAGCCAAGGAGCAGATCAACACAAATCTGCTTTACGCCCTGGGCGAGGTAAACAGAATCACCAGCCAGGCGGATGAAGCCTCCCGGCTTCTTCTCGAAAACGTAAGGTCAAAGTCCTAGGGCCGGCGAAGATAAGGCCACCCTCCTCTGGTTCAATGAAGTGCCGGTTCGATTTGCCTTCGAGTCAGGCCTTCTTTTGCATCTTGGCAAAAGGCGGGAAAAAGGCTAACATGGAAAGCATGAAATATATGCAAAGAACGGTTGACTGCGGGGCGCTTAGAAAAAGCGACTGCGGCCGTACAGTTATATTAAACGGATGGGTGCATCGCAAGCGCGATCACGGCGGAATCTTCTTTATCAACCTGCGCGACCGCTACGGGATTACTCAGGTAACCGTGGACACAGAGGCAAAGGGCAGCGAGGAGCTTGCCTCAATCTGCGCCCAGCTTAGAAACGAATTCTGCATCGCGGTAGAAGGCGAGGTAAAACCGCGCCCCGAACAAATGGTAAACCCGGCAATGGACACAGGCGAGGTGGAAGTCCACGCTTTGCGTATAGAAATCTTAAACAAAGCCGAGGTTCTGCCCTTCCAGATTGACGAAGAGAGCAACGCAAGCGAAGAGCTGCGTCTAAAGTACCGCTACCTTGACCTGCGCTCCGACGTGATGCAAAAACGCATACGCCTGCGCCACGAGGTAACCTTCGCAATCCGCGAGTGGATGTCGTCTAACGGGTTTTACGAAATAGAAACCCCGACATTTACAAAGTCCACCCCGGAGGGGGCGCGGGACTACCTTGTGCCATCGCGCCTTTACCCCGGCAAGTTTTACGCCCTGCCCCAGTCGCCGCAAATCTACAAGCAAATTTTGATGGTGTCGGGCTTTGACAAATACTTTCAAATTGCCCGCTGTTACAGGGACGAAGACGCGCGCGGCGACAGACAGCCGGAGTTCACCCAGCTTGATATAGAAATGTCATTCGCAAGGCGCGACGATGTCTTGGGCATGATCGAGGCGCTCTTCTGCCATGTGTTCAAAAAAACGCTCGCGCTTGAGTTGCCGGCAAAGTTCCGCCGGCTTGCCTACGAAGAAGCAATGGAAGTTTACGGCACGGACAAGCCCGACCTTCGCTTCGATATGCCCCTGCAAGACTTTGCCCCCTTTGTGCAGGCCGGCTCCTTTGCCGCCTTCAAGGACGCGCTGGCCGCCGGCGATGCGGAAAAACAAAAGGCGCAGGCCAAGGGCATAACCGGCGAAGGCGGCGGTGTCAAGGCCATTGTCGTAAAAGGCAAGGCGGACTACTCCCGCAAGCAAATCGAAGAGCTTGAAGCCCATGCGAAAATTTACAGGGCGGGCGCGCTTTTCTGGATGAAGGCTACAGGCGGCTCTTTGGAAGGCGGCGTGGCGAAGTTTTTTGCCGAAAACGCCGGGCAAATAAGGGCTGGCCTTGGCGCAGAAGACGGGGATTTAATCCTGATCACGGCCGACGCGAAAAGGGCGGTGGCCAATGTCTCGCTGGGTGCGGTAAGATCAAAATTGGGCAAGGATTTGGGCTTTTGCGACCCGAAAAAATTCGAGTTTGTCTGGATTGTGGACTTTCCCATGTTCGAGTTCAACGAGGAAGAAAACCGCTGGCAGGCCGCCCACCATATGTTCACCTGGCCGCAGGATCAGTACCACGCCACGCTGGAGCAGGACCCGGGCGCGGTCAAGGGCGACCTTTACGACTTGGTGCTCAACGGCTACGAGTTGGCCTCTGGCTCAATCCGTATTCACGAGCCGGAGCTGCAAAAGCGCGTGTTCAACATCGTGGGGCTTGGCGCGGAGGAAGCCGAAAGAAAGTTCGGCTTTCTTACCGGGGCCTTCAAGTACGGCGCGCCCCCGCACGGCGGCATAGCCCCTGGGCTTGACCGCCTTGTCATGATTATGGCCGGGCAAACTTCCATAAAAGAGGTTATCGCCTTTCCCAAAAATTCTTTCGCCGCCGGCCCTATGGAGGACTGCCCCAGCGAAATCGACCAAAAGCAGCTTGACGAGTTGCACTTGTCGGTTATCCGCAAAAAAGAAGATTGAGCGAAACGCGGCGGCCGGGAAAGGTCGCCGCTTGCCGCTTTAATTTTTCCAAGCCATTACGGAGTTCAAGTACTCGATGACCCTCAGTCCATGCGCCGCGCCGGAGGCCGGCTGACGGGCGCGGTCTTTGGCGCAGAGCACTGCGTCTTTTACCATGTTTGCAAAGTAGCCGGTGCGCCCGTCAAAGGTTTCGCCCGTTTGTTTTAGCGAGCGGAAGTTTTCGGCATAGGGGCTTTTCGCGCTTTCCCACACTTCAAAAACCCCGTTGCCTATTCTTAGGCGGCCTTTTTCGCAGGAAAACTCGATCTCGAAAACCAAATGATCCCTGCCGGCTCCTACTTCTATGACAACTGGCACGGGCGGTTTTTGGCCGGCTTTCAAAGAGCCTTCCAGCCATGCCGTCCCGGTTTTGGAGGAAAGGGGGGAACCCCAGCTTTTTTTGTGTTTTAGGACGGAGCCTGTCAAAAACATGAGCGCGTCCGCCAAGTGTGTGCCGTCGTGCCAGAACACGTCAACAAGCCGCTTGTTTTTGCCCATGTACAGGACAGCCCTTGCGCTTAAAATTGCCCCCAGTTTGCCGCCTTCAAGAATTTTCGCGGCGCGGATATAGTCCTGCGAATAACGCCGCTCGTGGTTTGTAATGATCGTCGTGCCGCCGGGCTGTGTTAAGCGAGCGATTTTCCGCGCCTGCGCCAGATTGTCGGCAAGGGGTTTTTCGCAAATCACTACCGGCACGCCAAGGCTGGCGGCCATGCGGCAATAATCGTAGTGCGAGTCGGGGTGTGTGGCAATGGCAAGGATTGCCGGCTTGTGGGTTTTCAGCATAAGGGCGGCATCCTCGTACACGGGGACCTGCCATTTTTGGGCGAAAAGCTGCCGGCGTTCCCCGTCGCTGTCGCAGCCGGCGGCCAAGTTGCAGTCCCGATTGCCCCGCATGGCCCCGGCATGGGTGCAGGGTTTTTCCCTTAAAGCGTCATCTTCCAGCAAACTTGCAATGCGGCCAAGCCCGATAAGGGCGCAGACAGTTTTTTTCATAGTACGATTATCGGCAAACCGGAACAGCGACAGCCCGTACTTTAATCAGCGTTTCCCTAGGAATCAATCCCGCAGGCCTTTCGCAGGCGTTTAATCGTGGCGGCCGCAATCGGGCGGGCCTTTTCCGCGCCTTGCTCCAGAATTTTGTCCAAAGCGGGAATATCCGCGATAATCGCCTCGTAACGTTCCCGCATGGGGCTAAGAGCGCGGTTAGTAACGCGGAACAACTCCTCCTTGGCCACACCCCAGCCCATACCCCCGGCGCGGTAACGGGCGGCAAGCGCGTCCTGCTCCCCCTGATCCGCAAAAAACTTGTAAAGAGAAAAAATGTGGCTGGAGTCCGGGTCTTTAGGCTCCTCTACCCCTTGCGAGTTTGTAACCATCCGCATAATCGTCTTTTGCAAAACCGCTTCGCTGCAAAAAAGCTCAATAGCGTTGTTGTAACTCTTGCTCATCTTGCGCCCGTCCAGCCCCGCCACAGTCGCCACACTGTCCTGAATAGCCGCCTTGGGCACTTTAAGCACAGGCTTTTTGTAGTTGGCGTTTACAGCCCCGGCAATATCCTGAGCCATTTCAATATGCTGAACCTGATCCTGCCCCACAGGGACAACATCGGAGTCAAAAGCGATAATATCCGCCGCCATAAGCACCGGGTAAGTAAAAAGCCCCATATTGACCCCGGCATCCAGATCGTCGCCCTTGTCGGCATTAACCTGAACCGCCGCCTTGTAAGCGTGGGCGCGATTCATAAGCCCCTTGGAAGTAAAAGCCATAAGCATAACCGTAAGCTCGAAAATCTCAGGGATAGAGCTTTGCCGGTACAGAAGCACCCGCTCCGGGTCAAGCCCTGCGGCAAGCCAGCCCGCCGCGACGTGCCTTATCGTAAAGTTAAGCTCCTTTGGGTCTTTAATCGTGTTAAGCCCGTGATAGTCGGCGATAAAGTACCTAGCGTCGAACTCCTTTGCAAGCTCGAGAGCCGGCTTAATCGCGCCCAGATAATTGCCAATGTGAAGGGAGCCTGTCGGCTTAATCCCCGTAAGTGAAACCTTTCTCATCCTGTTAAAACTCTATCGCTTTTGCAAGGCTTTGTAAAGCCCGCTTTGTAAAGCCCGCTTTGTAAAGTCGCGCTTTGTAAAGCCGCGCCGAAAGCCCGATTTTAAAATAAAAAAGCCCCCGGGAAAAGGAGGTGAGGAAACCCGGGGGCTACTGACTTTGCGACGTAAAGAAAAACAGTGGGTGTATTAACTTTTCGATGGTTGATTTAGAAAGCAGTTGTTGCAGAAACTCATCTAAGCCGCATCATCAGTCTGATTATAAAATAATAATTTTTGGCGCGATGGTCAAGTGCTTTTTTGAAATTCCGTGATTTTTTTTTGCGATTTTTCCCAGATGACAAATTCGCGAAAAAAACGGTTATTTTCCCGCAAAGAGAGTCCCCATTCGGGGGCGATAAAGCTCCAAGAAGGAGAGATAAAGACGAAACGAGAGAAATTTGCCCGCAGAGGGCAGACCGGCGGCGGCTAGGGAGCCACCGATTAGCTTAGAGTTAAGTCAACCCGTGGCAGCACCGGCAGCATTCCCGAACAAACTCTTGATTGCCGCCTTGATATTCCCGCAGGGGCGCAGCGCCGAACCCAGTGCCGGCTTAGCCTCGTGCTCGGGGCCAAGGAAAGAGTCGAACCCCAAGTTTGCGGCGGTTTTAACACGCCCCTCCAGCCGGCGCACCGGGCGAACCTCCCCCGTTAGAGAAAGCTCGCCGGCAATCGCCAAGTTTGCCGGCAGGACAAGGCCCGAGCGCGCCGAATACAGGGCGCAAGCCAAGGCAAGCTCCACCCCCACCTCTGCAATGCGAATGCCGCCGGCCACGTTTACATACAAGTCCTGGTCGGAAAGCCGCAACCCCAAGTGCTTTTCCAAAGTCGCCGAAATGCGCGAAACACGCCCCGAGTCAATCTTGTCGGAAAAAACCCTGCTAACCGACCCCTTGGCGGGAATCGTCAACGCTTGAATCTCGACAAGAATGCCCCGCGTGCCTTCCAGCACGGCGGCCGTGGCAACACCCGCCGGCGGGTCGCCCTCCCGGCGCACCAGAAAAAGCCGGCCGGTGTCGTCAATGGGAGCCAGCCCCTGCTCGCTCATTGTAAAAATGCCAATCTCATCGACCGATCCGAAGCGGTTTTTGACAGCCCGCAAAAAACGGCAGTCCACCGTCCCCCCGCCAGTCGCCGGCGAGCCGGGCAGATTGTCGCTCTGTTCAAAATAAAGCACCGTGTCCACCATGTGCTCCAGCATTTTGGGGCCGGCAATCAGCCCCTCCTTTGTTACATGGGCGGTTAAAAACAGCGCCGCATCGCGCTCCTTGACCCAAGAGATCAGCTCGAAGGCGCAGAACTTCATCTGATTTACCGAGCCGGGGGTCGAGTTTGCCGAAAAAAGCGTCTGGGCGGAATCGATGATCACCAAGGAAGGCTTTGTCGCGTTCAGATTGGTTTCGATTTCTTCCAGATTGCCGGTGCAAAGTATTTCGATACGCTCCAGATTGTTTTTTATGCCCAGCCTGTCCGCCCGCAGCCGGACTTGCCCTGCCGACTCCTCGCCGGAGACGTAGAGGATGCGGCCTTTGGTTCGGGCGGCGGCCGCCGCTTGCAGCAAAAGGGTGGACTTGCCTATGCCCGGCTCGCCCCCGACCAGCACCGCCGAGCGTTTCATTACGCCGCCGCCGAGTACTCTGTCCAGTTCGCCTATGCCGCTTGTAATGCGGCTGCCCTCTTGCGGGTCAACGGCGGAAAGCGGCAGGGATTGCGCCGGCGTCCTGTTCGCGCCCTGCCTGTCTTTGCCGGCGGCCGCGCTTTCCACGAGCGTATTCCACTCCCCGCATTCCGGGCAGCGGCCTAGCCACTTGGCTTCCTCATGTCCGCAAGATGTGCATTTGTATACGAAAGCTTTTTGTTTTTTCACTACGGGGATTATAGCATAGCAAGCGGCTCTTGGGGAGTGGCTGGCGGGGTGGCACTCCCGGCGTACGGCACGGAACAGTGATTTTTTCCCGGAAAGGCATTGACAAAAACCGCAAAAGCTGGTATGTTTTATATAGTGGTTTTGGTTTTTTCAAAGCTGTGCAATGCTAGCCTTTAACTGGTATTGTAGCCACGTGCAAGGAGGCCTTGTA
>WRKI01000303.1 GCA_009778155.1 Spirochaetota bacterium | reverse complement strand
AGGGCTGCCAAGCTACGCTTGGCAGCCCTCCGTGGTTTTTCCTCCTTGCTCTGTTAAATGTAGAATTGCTGGCCACCCTTACAAAACGGTTGCAATTTTTTGCGTTTTCGTGTATAGTAGAGCGTAGCTATGAAAAAAACTGAAGATGCTATTTACCAGAAAATAATTTCCTCGCTTAAAAAGCGGCGACAGGGGGCGACAGTCGCCGACATTAGCGCGGCCACAGCTTTGCCCCTTTCGGATGTCCGGGAAATCATGCCCCAGGCGGCGGACGAATTCAAGGGCAGACTGGAAGTAACAGAGTCCGGCGAAATACTCTATTCATTCCCAAACGGCTTTACCAGCCGCTACCGGGGGCCGCTTGCGGCTTTGAAAAGATTTTGGCAAAAATCCAAAAAGTATGTCGTAGCCGCCAGCGTTTTCCTCTTCAAAGTATGGATAATGTTCATGCTGGTAGGCTACTTCGTCCTGTTTATCGCCATCGCGCTGGCCGCCGTGCTTTTGTCCATAGCGGCCAAGTCAAGAAGCGAAGGCGGCTACGGCGGGGGCGACTACGGCGGCAGGGGCGGCGGCTTTGGCATAAACCCCTTCGGGCTTTTATGGCAATGGTGGTTTTTTTCCAGCCTTACCCAGTCGGCCAGCCAGCAGCATTACGGCAGAGGGCCGGCTCCCGCCGCAAAAGTCAAAAGCCCCATGTACAAAGCCATCTTTTCCTTCGTATTCGGCGACGGCGACCCCAACAAAGACTGGCAGGAAACCGAAGACAAGGCGATTATCTCGTACATACAGGAAAACAAGGGCGTGATCAGCCTGGGCGAATACATGGCCTTTTGCGGCAAAAACAGCGTGCAGGCAGAAGAAGCGCTTTTGGCCTTTTGCGCCAGATTCGCCGGCAGCCCCGAAGCCACTGCGGAAGGCACAATCGTTTACCGCTTTGACGAGCTTTTGCTGCGCAAAGACGAAAAAAAATCCTTCGGGCTTTCCCTGCCGGTGCAAAGACTGCGAAAGTTTTCCGCGAACCCCAGATCGACCAACGTCAAGTTCGCCGCCGTAAACGGAGTAAACCTTTTGTTCGGGTCGTACTTTTTGTTCCACACCGTTAACACCGGGCTGTTGACAACGCAGGAACAGTTCGAGGCCGCATCCTTCCTTTACGCCTTTACCCAGATGCTGGCGTTTCACATAACGGCCAACCCGCTGCCGGTTCTGGGGGTTTTTCTGGGCATTATCCCGCTTGCTTTTTCCGCCTTTTTCTGGATTATCCCGGCCCTGCGCCGTTACTTTGAAGATAAGGAAAACGACAGCATCAAGCTGACCAACTTCAAACGACTGGGCTTTAGCAGATTTTGGGCTAAGCCCCTGAAGGTGGAGCCGGGCATCGTAAAAACCGACAGCGAGGAGTGCCGGCCGCGCAACTTGGCCGCCGCTTGGGACGGCGCGGTGAAGGATTTCGGCGCGGTTTTCCCCCCGGATGTGGAGTTAAGCGAGGGCGGGCAGACGATTTATTCTTTCAACGATGTCGTGCGCGAAAAAACCGCGCTTGAAAAGTACCGGGGCGAAATGGACGCTTCCCGCTCCAAACTGGGAAAAACGGTGTTCGACAGCGGCGAGCGGGTTTAGTGTGGGTGTCTGCAAACCATCGGCTTCCTCTGCTGTGCAAAATAAGACGCAGGCATGAAAAAAACTGAAGATGAGATATACGGGCGCATAATTTCCGCGCTGAAAGAGCGGCGGCAGGGGGCGACTGTGGCCGACATTAGCGCGGCGGCGGCCTTGCCCCTTTCGGAGGTCCGGCAAGCCATGCTCCGGGCGGCGGACGAGTTCAACGGCAGGCTGGAAGTAACAGAGTCCGGCGAAATCCTCTATTCGTTCCCGCGCGGCTTTGCCAGCCGCTACCGGGGGCCGCTTGCGGATTTGAAAAGGTTCTGGCAAAAGTTCAAAAAGCGCGCTGTGGCGGCCGGCGTTTTCCTGTTCAAAGCCTGGATAACGCTAATGCTGATAGGCTATTTCGTCCTGTTTATCGCGATAGTTCTGGCCGCTATTTTGAACAGCAAAGGCAATCGCGGCGGCGGTGGCAATCGCGGCGGTGGCGGCTCGGCGGCAGCCCCTTTCAGGGTTTTGCGTGGGTTCTGGTTTTATTCCAGCCAGCCCCGGCCGGCCGGCCCTTCAGACAGATACTTGGATGGATACCACTGGAACGAAGACGCCCCCGGCGTGCAGCCGCAGGAATGGGTCGAAAAGCCCCCAATGTACAAGGCGATCTTTTCGTTTGTATTCGGCGAAGGCGACCCCAACAAAGACTGGCAAAAAACCCAAGACAAGGCGGTTATCGCCTACATACAGGAAAACCGGGGAGTGATAAGCCTGGGCGAATACATGGCCTTTTGCGGCAAAAACAGCGTGCAGGCCGGGGAAGAGCTTTTGGCCTTTTGCGCCAGATTTGCCGGCAGCCCCGAAGCCACCGCCGAAGGCACAATCGTTTACCGTTTTGACGAGCTTTTGCTGCGGACGGACGAAAAAAAATCCCCGGAGCCATCCGTGCCGCTTCAAAGCCTGCGCGTCTTTTCTGCGAACCCAAGATCGGCAAACATCAAGTTCGCCGCAATAAACGGGGTAAACTTTTTGTTCGGAGCCTACTTTTTGTTCCACACCGTGAACACCGGGCTGTTGACAACGCAAGAACAGGCCGATGCGGCCTCCTTCCTTTACGCCTTTACCCAGATACTGGCGTTTCACATAACGGACAACCCCCTGCCGGTTCTGGGCGTTTTTCTGGGCCTTATCCCGCTTGCCTTTTCCGCACTTTTCTGGCTTATCCCGGCCTTGCGCCTTCATTTTGAAGATGTCGAAAACGACGGCATCAAGCTGGCCAACTTCAAAAGGCTCAGCTTCAGCGCGATTTGGTCTTCGCCGCTAACAGCGGAGCCGGGTATGGTAAAGGCGGACAGCGAGGAATGCCGGCCCTTCGACATGGCGGCCGCCTGGGAGAGCGCGGTCAAGGAAATTGGCGCGGTCTTTCTCCCGGATGTAGAGGCGGGCGAGGACGGGCAGACCCTTTATTCTTTCAAGGAGATCGAGCGCGAAAAAAAGGCTCTTGAAAAGTACCGGGGCGAAATGGATGCATCTCGCTTTAATCTTGGCAAAACGGTCTTCGACACCGGCGGCCCTCCGGCTGGGAAAAAAGCGAAGGCGCGGCCGGAACCGCAGGCCGGGGAAACAGCGCTTTCGCCCGCTGGCTTCAAGGTCGTGGGAATACCCGCCGGGGTCTTCATGATGGGCAGCCCGGCAAATGAAGCCGGCGGGACGGCCGCCCATGAAGGCCCCCGGCGGCAGGTAACGCTCACCGGCGGTTTCTGGATGTGCGCGTATCCGGTAACGCAGGGGCAGTGGGCGCGCGTAATGGGGAGCAACCCCAGCCATTTTGCGTACACCCCGGAGGCTGGTGCAAACTGGCCTGTGGAAAGCGTAAGCTGGTACGAAGCGCTGGCTTTTGCCAACCGGCTGAGTATAATGGAAGGATTAAGCCCCGCTTATCGCATAAAAGGAAGCGCGAACCCGGATGACTGGGGCCGGCTGCCGGCAAGCCCTGTTTTTTTCCGGGCGTTTTTTTCAAAGGTCTCGTTTAGCTCTAGCCCCGCGTGGGATGCCGCGGAGATTGCGGAAGACGCGGACGGCTGGCGGCTGCCGACGGAGGCGCAGTGGGAGTACGCGGCCCGGGCGGGGACGGCATCGGACTTTGGCAACGGGGCGGACGGCTGGCAGAAAGCCAGTCTTTACAGAATTGGCTGGTTCGATTTTAACAGCGATAATATTACGCAGGAGGTCGGGGGCAAGAGGCCTAACGATTGGGGCTTGCATGATATGCACGGGAATGTGTGGGAATGGGTCTGGGACCGGTACGGGGCCTACCCTGCCTGGCCGCAGACCGACCCTGCCGGCGCGTCTTCGGGGGTTTTCCGGGTGGCTCGCGGCGGCAGCTCTTTCGATTACGCGCAGCTTGCCCGCTCGGCGGCGCGCGGCTTCTTCAACCCGGCCAGCCGCCTGCGCTCCCTAGGCTTGCGACTTGTTCGCCCCTAGGAAAACGCATGAATGCTCGAGCTTCTGAATTTGCTCCCATTTTAATCACACGAAGGCACAAAGGCACGAAGGCACAAAGGTTAAGAGGGTAGGCGGATTATGATAGCTGGGCGTCCTCATTCTTGCATTAACAGAGTACAAAAAGGAGCTAAAGTAGGGATTAAACGGCGGCTTTCTAATCTGTACTTTGTGCCTTTGTGCCTTCGTGCCTTTGTGTGAGATACTTCCGAGGTTCACATAGATTTTTTTTCGGAATCCGGCAGTATGCGGCGAATTTCTCTTGCAAAAGCCGGCCGCATTCGTTAAAATATAGGCAAAGGCCAGTGAAAAAACCGGCTGGCCTTTCGTTTTGGAGGCGCTGTGAGTAGTTCGCATGAAACTTATCTGGAAGACGGGGATTTTGACACGATTCTTTCCAGCGATATAGATTTTACGGGCAAGCTTGAGTTTGAAAAGCCCTTTCTTATCCGGGGCAAGGTAACCGGGGAGATTAGCTCGATGGGCGTTCTGGTTGTTGACGAGGAAGCCGTGGTAAACGCGAACATTAACGCAAGACACGTTCTTATTCGCGGCAAGGTCAAGGGGGATGTCAAGGCGGATTCCAAACTTGAGATTACCCTTACCGGCAAGCTGGCCGGCAACGTGGTTACCCCCGAAATTATGATGGAAAGCGGCTGTGTTTTTAACGGCTACTGTGTTATGCCGGAAAAAGAAAAGGTGCAGGGGCAAAGCGATGCGTAGTTTAATGGCCGGCAAGGCGGTTTTTTCCTTAATTTTTTTCGCGGTATTGTTTCCCTTTCAAGCCCAGGCGCAAATGCGCGCCGACGCTTTGACGGAGTTTCGGGCGAACAATTTTGAAGAGGCTGTCCGTATCAGCCTAGAGGAAATCGAAGAAAACGCGAACAATCTGGAGGCCCATGTTGTCGCCAGTTGGAGCCTTATCGAGCTTGGCCGCTACGACGAAGCCTTGCGCTTGGCGCGTTCGGCCAGGGTGATTAGCCGCTACGACGGCCGGGTCATTCAAATCCTTGGGGAAGTCCATTATTTCCAAGGCCGCAACATCGAGGCTCTGCGGTATTTTCAAGAATACATAAACTTGGCGCCGGAAGGCCAGCGCATCCACTTTGTCTTTTTCTTCATGGGCGAGATTTACATAAGGCTTGGGATGTTCCGCCATGCGGATATCGCCCTTTCCACGGCCGTTCACCGCGTTCCGGGCAACGCCCTGTGGTGGAGCCGGCTCGGCTATGCCAGGGAAAACGCCGGCGATTTGCTGGCCGCCATTACCGCTTACGAGCGGGCGCTTGCACTGAACGCCCAGTTGACCGACGCAAGCCGCGGGCTTTTGCGCAGCAGGCAGGCCTTGGCGGGGCGTTAACCGGCGATGCTTTGCGCGGCTGTATATTCTCAAGGCTGCAAGCTGAACCAGCTTGAAGGCGAGGCTCTTGCCGACGCTTTCCGCAAGGCTGGTTTTTCGCATGAGCCGGCCCCGCCGGACATTATTGTAATAAACACCTGCACGGTAACCTCCAAAAGCGATCAAAAGGCCAGGCGCATTATAAGAAAAGCCCTGCGCGAAAACCCCGCCGCCTGCGTTCTTGTTACAGGCTGTCTGGCGCAACTTGAAGAAGCGGCAATTCAAGCCCTTGAAAAAGACTGCGGGGGGGCTGCCGGCCGGCTGCACGTCTTTAAGGCCGACGAAAAAAACGCGCTTTTGGATTTGCCTTTTGCCCTTGCTAACGGCATTTTTGCCGACAGGCTTGATGCCGCCGGCGGGGCGGGGCTTTCTTCCTTTGTCAAAGGCTGGAAGGAGGGCGGCGGCCGTCTGCTGGAAAAAAGCGCGGGCGGGGGCTTTCATTTTGCCCCTGGGGATTCCCCCCTGCGCACTCGCGGTTTTTTGAAAGTCCAGGACGGCTGCGGCAGAAGCTGCACCTTTTGCCGCGCCCGCCTTGCCAGGGGTGCCCCCCGCAGCCTTGGCCAAGATGCGGCCTTGCAGGAATTGCGGCGGCTGGAAGAAAAGGGCTATGCCGAGGCTGTGATTGCCGGGCTTAACATTACCGAATACGAAGGCGGCCTGGGCGCTCTTTTGGGCTTTTTGCTCGCTGGGACAAAAAACATCGGCATAAGGCTTTCTTCCCTGGAGCCGGACAGGATAGACGGAGAGCTTGGCCGGGCAATAGGCGACAGGCGGGTAAGGCCGCACTTCCACCTTGCCGTCCAATCCGGCAGCCAAGGTGTTCTGGAAAAGATGGGGCGTTTTTACGACGGCTCAGCGGTGGAGGCGGCGGTCGAGCTTTTTCGCGCCGCCAAGGACGACCCCTTTCTTGCCTGCGACATTATCGCCGGTTTTCCGGGCGAAACAGAAGCCGATTTTGAGCAAACCCTTGAATTGTGCCGCAAGATTGACTTTGCATGGATTCATGTTTTTCCGTATTCCAGACGGCCGGGAACTGCCGCTTACGATTTCCCGCAAAAAACCGGCGAAAAAGAAATAGCAAGACGCGCCGATCTTTTGCAGGCCTTAGCCCGGCAGGGGCGCGAAGGCTATGCGCGGCGTTGGCTTGGCCGCGAGGTGTCGGCCTTGGTCGAAAAAAGCGAGCCGGGAAAGGCTTTTTGCCGTGGCGTGTCGGAAAATTATCTTAAACTGCAGATAGGTCTAAAGCCAGGGGATGCCCCGCCGCCGCCCGGGACTGTTTTGCCCTGCAAAATCTCAGCCGTGGAAACCCAGGGTTTTAACCTTAACGGCCACGACGCGCTGGCGGAAGTTTTAAGGAACCACTGATTAGCGTCGATTTAATCAGCGTTTCCCCAAGTTATTACGAATTCTTTTGCCTTTGCGTGCGCTTTTTTGAGCTAAGTGCCGCTTTGGGGCGGTTGGGTTTTCCGGCGTTTTTCTGTATAATGTAAGGGTGAAAAGCGCTGTTGCCGGAATCGAGCAGTTTTTTTATAATCTGGGGTTTCTAAAAAGAACCTTGCAAGGCCTTTGGTATTTTGTAAGGCAGGGCAAGGCATCCTATAAAATCCTTACCATGCAAATATACTATACATTTGTGCAGGCACTGTGGATAACATCCGTTATGGCCCTGGGAATAGGATCGGCCATAAGCATAGTCGGAGTGCCCATGCTCGCCAGCTTTTCCCAGCAGCAACTAATCTTCCCCATACTCATCCTCGTCATCACCATAGAACTGGGGCCGCTTTTGACAGCCTTTGTCGTCATCTCCCGGTCGGCCACAGCAATCGCCACGGAAATCGCCGGCATGGTTATCTCGCACGAGATCGAGGCCTATATTTCCATCGGGGTTGACCCAATCGAACACTTGGCCGCCCCGCGCTTTTTGGGGGTCATAATCTCGCTTGTCATGCTCAACATTTATTTTTCGATTTTTGGGCTTGCAGGCTCTTTTTTCATCGCCTCGTTCTTCAACCCCATGACGGTGGATTATTATTTTTCTAATATATTGTATAATTTATCAATCGGGGACCTGCTTATCTTGGTGGCAAAAAGCGTCGTTTTCGGGGCAGTCATTTCAATCTGCGCCGTTATAGAAGGACTATCCGTGGAAAGGGCTATAACCGAAGTCCCCGTGGCCGGGCTTAGGGCGGTAAGCAAGGCCTTTGCCGGGTGCGTTTTGGCGGCTATCGTTTTAAGCGCGATCTATTATATAGTGTTAATATAATGGCAGGCATAATCGAATTAAGGGGCGCAAGCTTTTCCGCCCAAGGAAGGAAGGTGGTAAGAAACATTACTTTTGAGTTTGAATCCTCAAAAACGACAGCCCTAGTGGGGCCTTCCGGCGGGGGAAAGAGCACCGTGCTCAAACTGGCCGCCGGCATCATCGTGCCGGAAGAAGGGGGCGCGTTTTACAAAGGCAAGGACATAGCCGAAATGACACGGGCGGAAAACCTGGCCTTCCGGCGCGAGGGAGCCTTCGTTTTTCAAGATTCCGCGCTTTGGGCAAACCAGAACCTGTTCCAGATACTGGAGCTTCCCCTGCGCATACACTTCCCGGACATGGACGCGCAAAAACGGCAGGCGCGGATAAAATCGGTAACGGCAGAGGTTGGCTACAGAAAAAGCCTCGATGTCCGCCCGGCGGAGCTTTCAATGGGCGAGCAGAAACTCATCGCCTTCGCCCGCGCCCTCTTGTGCGACCCGGCACTCCTGTATCTAGATGAATGGACGGAATCCCTTGATACAAGCGCGGCCGACCATCTTATCGAACTTGTAAAAGAGAGGCAGGCGGGCGGGGCGACAGTGCTCTTTGTAAGCCACGATATGCAGATAGTGCAGGATTTAGCCGATACAATAGTTGTAATTGCGGAGGGGCAGTTGTCTATGACGGTGTCAAAAGAACAGCTTGCCAAGGATGAAGGCCTTATGCGTTATATGAAAACATGGGCGGCGCCATGAAATTTGCAATACGCCATGCAGATAAAATCGTCGGAGGATTAATCCTGATCGGAATCGGGGTTTTGCTCTTTGTCATTTTTATGATGGGGTCGAACCAAAGATGGTTCGCAAGGGATTACGAGTATGTAACCTTTTTAAGCTCGGCAACCGGGATCAGCCGCAATATGCCAGTCCAGTTCCGGGGCTTTACCATAGGTTATGTCCAGTCCTTCGTCCTTACCGACGACGACCGGGTCGAAGTCGTCTTTACCATTTTCGACATTTACAATTCCCGCGTTCTGGAAGGATCGGTCATCGACGTGGCAGTCTCGCCCATTGGCCTTGGCAGCCAGTTCCTCTTTCACCCCGGCATAGGCGAGCGGCAGCTTCCCGAAGGATCGCTGATCCCCTACATCAACTCGCCGGAAGGCATTTTAACCATAGCGGGCGGGCTTGCAAACGCGCCGGACTCCGGGGACAGCATTGGCGACATCATAAACCAAGTGGCCGAAATAATGGAAACCGTGGGCTTTATCATGACGGACGTGCACGGCGCGCTGCAAGGCACGGACGAAACAAGCATTGGGCGCACCCTAGGCCATGTGGAGATGACGGCCGCCGGCGCGGCAGAGCTTACCCAGACGCTTTCCACCGACATTCTCGCCCTTCTCGAGCACTTTATGTTCCAAGTCGATCCCATTCTGGAAGATTTCCAAGGCTTGACAGCCAGACTGGCAGACCCTTCCGGGACGGTCATGTCGATCTTGGACGGGGACGGGCCTTTTTACGAAAGCCTTGTCGAATCGCTGGGGGCGATTACCGGAACGCTGGCCAGCATAGAGCAGACGGCGCAGTTCATTCCCAGTCAGCTTCCCATGCTGGGCATTCTTTTGGCAAGTTTGCACTCGACCTTGAGCGCGGCAGAGGACGTATTGATCGCCCTTACGAACAACCCGCTTTTAAGAAGAGGCGTTCCCCAGCGGATAGAAATGCACCCCGGCGGCACGACGGCCAGGGATTTGGAGTTTTGATGAAAGAGAGATTATTGATGAAACAGAGATTGAAAAAATTAACGACGGCGGCACTCGCGGCGGCAGTGGCCGGGTTTTTGACGATAGGGGCTACCTCCTGCTCGTCGCGCCCGCGAGGCGATATTGGCGAGGTGCAAACCCTGCGTATGCTGGCGGAAAGCCAGCTCGAACTAGGATCGCGGGAGGCCGACAGGGGCAACCACGAGACGGCCTTCATCTTTTTGAACGAAAGCCGCAGGCTTGCAACCCTGGCCGACGATCCGGGGCTTTTGGTGCGATCGTCTTTGGCCCTGGGCAACGCCCTGCTTTCCGCCGGCCATGCGGCCGAGGCCTTTGACGAATGGGCCTTTGCCGAAAGGATGGCGCAGGCCATGCCGGACGCCCAGCTTGCGGCGGTAAGCCGCGTCCATGCGGCAAGGGGCAGGCTTACAACAGGGACGGCCAGTGCGCAGGCGGTATTGGACGATGTCAACCGGGAAATAGCCGCCATAACTAGCGACCAGCTTTATCTGGCTTTTTCGTGGCAGGTGATCGGCCTGTCCCAAAGGGCGCTTTCCCGGTTTGCCGAGGCCGAGGCCTCCATGATGCGAAGCCTGGCCATACACGAAAGGGGCGGCAACCTTGAGCTTGCCGCCAACGACTGGTTTGTCATAGGGTCAATCCGATCCTTGTCCGGCAACTACCCCGGCGCGTTGCAGGCTCTACAGCAGGCCGTGGAGCTTGACAGGCGCACGGAAAACTCCTGGGGGCTTGCAAACGACTGGCGTGCCAAGGGGGATGTGCACCGGCGTGCCGGCAACCCGGCGGCCGCCCGCGAGGCTTACCTGAGATCGGCGGCGATCTTCCGCGCGATGGGGCGGGAAGACATCGCGGCAAATCTCGAAGAAATGGCGGAGCAAGTTTGATATGCTTTGCGATGAAAGCTGGTTTGAAGCTGATGACGGGGCTAAACTCTTCTTGCGACGCTGGCGCGGGCACGCTGATGCGGCCGGCACGCCGGAGGGCGCGACTCCCGTGGCCGCGCTTCATATAGTGCACAGCGCCGGCGAGCACGCCCTGCGTTACGAGGGGCTTGCCGGAAAACTTAGCCCCCACGGGATCGAGGTGTGGGCGGCCGATATGCGCGGGCACGGCAAAACGGCCTCCCCGGAGGTGAACGATGCGGGCAGGGGCGGCCTTTTGGGACACGCCGGCGACAGTGGCGGCCTTGGCCGGGTTAGCGCGGACATAAGGGCTTTGAACGGGGAAATAAAAAAAACGTCGCCCGGCGTTCCGCTTTTTCTTTTGGGGCATTGCTGGGGAGCCTTGGTTGTGCAGGACTGTATCGAGGCCGCGCCGTCCGGCGGCGAGGGGCTTGCCGGCTGTATCCTTTCCGGGGTGTCCGGCCCGGCGGCGGGCACGGCGGCTTTGCGGATAAAGGCCGCTTTTCCGCTTTTGGGCGCGATTTCTTTCTTCAAGGGAAACCGCTTTCCCTGCCCCATTGCCAGAGCCGTAGTCGAAGGCTCGCTTAACAAGCATTTTCGCCCGGCACGCACCCCCTTTGACTGGCTCTCGCGGGACGAGACAGAGGTTGACGCTTTCATAAGCGATCCTGCTTGCGGTTTTACCTGCTCTGTCGGCTTTTACAGCGACCTTGCCCGCGCCCGCCTGCGTGTCCACGCGCCGGAAGCCCTGGCAAAAATAAAGCGCGATCTGCCCATGTATATTTTTTCCGGAAGCGCCGACCCGGCGGGGGATATGGGGGCCGGCCCCACCGCCCTTGTCGCCGCTTACAAGGCTCTGGGGATGCCGGACTTGGAGTTCGTGCTTTACCCAGGGGCGCGGCACGAGCCGCTTAACGAAACAAACAAAGACGAAGTTATGGAAAACCTGCTTTCCTGGATTATGCGCCAAGTAAAACTTGGCGAACTTGGCGAGGCAAGCGGGCAAAAGGAGTGAAGCGTTGTATGAGGATTAGGTATTCTGCGGGGAAAAACGGCCAGGCGGTAAAAAGGGCGCTGGTTTACACCCATGACGAGCATAAAATCAATTTTTCCGATGTGGATGCGGAGGCTGTAGGCATTATAAAAAGGCTCAAGGATTCGGGCTTTGACACCTACATTGTCGGCGGGGCTGTAAGGGATTTAATTTTGGGCAAAAAACCCAAGGATTTTGACATTGCAAGCGAGGCGAACCCGGCGCGGATTAAAAAGATTTTCCGCAATTCGCGCATTATCGGCCGGCGTTTCCGCTTGGTGCACATCTACTTTGAAAAGCGCATTTTCGAGGTTTCCACCTTCCGCTCTCTTAAACACGGCTCTACCGGCAACAATTTCGGCTCTATCGAAGAGGACGTGTTGCGGCGCGATTTTACCATGAACGCCCTGTTTTACGATCCTTTGGAGCAGGTTGTTATCGATTATGTCGGCGGCATGAAGGACATTATGGAAAAAAAGCTCATGCCGATTATTCCGATTCCGGAAATTTTCAAGGATGACCCGGTGCGCATGATTCGCGCGGTAAAGTACGCGGCGGCCACGGGGTTCGCCATTCCTTTGCGGCTAAAATGGAAGATCAAAAAAGAAAGTTCCCTTTTGGCGGGTGTTTCGGCTTCCCGGCTTACGGAGGAGATTTTCAAGATTATAAACTCGCCGCACGCGGCGGCCATTGTCGAAGATTTAGACCGTTTCGGGCTTTACTGTTATCTGCAGCCGGGGGCGGCCAAACTCATGAAGGAAAACCCGGACTTCCGCCGGCGTTACATGGCGAGTCTTTCTTCCATAAAGGGCGAAGTGTTAGGCTCTCTTGTCAACGATTATCTGGAGGATGTGGTGGACTTTGACCTTGGCGCGGCGGAAAGCTACAAGACGGTTCTGGCCGCCGCCCGCAGTTTCGTAATGCCCATGAGTCCCCCGCGCTTCCAACTGGAACAAGCCGTGCGAAACTTTTTTCTAGCGCGGGGCTTCATCGTAAAAAAATCGTAGGGCGGGGGAAGCCTCACACAAAGGCACGAAGGTTTGTTTTGCAAGCCTCTGCCAGAGGAGCAAGCTCTGGACTTCCCCCGCAAAGCAATCCCATAAACTCACACAAAGGCACGGAGGCACAAAGGCACGAAGGTTAGGGCGGAACTACGATCTGGCCGCGCCTTCCTCTTGCCTCGATATAGCGCAAAAAGTGTATAAAGCATGATAAAGCGGCGTTTTCTTCCTTATCTTAACTTTGTGCCTTCGTGCCTTTGTGCCTTTGTGTGAGCATATTCCGAGCCGGACGCTAGGCCTCCGGCAGGCTTTTTACCGGCTCGCGCTTTTTTCGGTTGCGTTTTTTCGCCCATAACAGCCGGGGGAAGTAAAACAGAAGCCCCGATGCCGCGTAGCCGAAGAAAATAATGAAAATTACATTCTGCGGAAAAACGAGCAAAAGAATCGCAAGGACGATGAAAAAGCAAAAAAGCTGAATACTGCGCACCCGCGTAAGCTTGGTCTTTTTGAACGACACATAAGGGACATTTGACACCATAAGAAAAGAAAGGATTATCGTAACAACCGGCATAGCCCGGAAAATTACAGGCATAAGAGCGGCCACACCCGGAATCGTGTTGGAACCGACCCCGTAACCCGCCGGGCCTAAAATCTCGTAGCTTAACACGAAGGAAAGAATAACCCCGGCCGAAGCCGGCGTGGGCAGGCCGACAAAATGCTTGTAGCTTTCGCCGCTTTGCGCCAACACGTTAAACCGGGCAAGACGCAAGGCGCTGCAAAGCACAAAAAGCACCGCGATAGCCACCCCCGGCGGCCCCATGTCGGCAAGCACAAGCTGGTGCATCATAAAAGCCGGCGCCACCCCGAAGGAAATCACATCGCTTAAAGAATCAATGTGCAGGCCGAACTCGCTTGTGGTTTTTGTCATGCGGGCGATCCTGCCGTCGAGAATGTCGCAGACAAGCGCACCTACAAGAAACCAAGCCGCCCGCAGGAACAGCCCCTCGCTGGAGGCGAAAATGGATAAAACACCCAGCGCCATATTCCCGCAGGTAAAAAGCGACGGGATAATGTAAATCCCCTTTTTCAGATTTTCTTTTTTAATCGACGGCTTTTTCACTTGTTTTTTTCGTCCCTATTACAGTAACGCCGGCTTCGACCTTGTCGCCCGCCTTGACGCTGATCTCTGTTTCCAAAGGCATATAGAGGTTGACTTGGGAACTGAACTTAATCATTCCGATTTTGTCTCCGATGGCAAGCTCGTCGCCGGGCTTTACCCATGACACGCACCTTCTTGCAAGAAAGCCCGCAATCTGCTTGACCGTGTACACCCCGTCCTTTCCGGCAATCGTTATGATGTTCTGCTCGTTCAAGGAGTGGGCGGCCGGGTCCCAGGCCATAAGAAACTTCCCCTTTTGGTGCTTGACATCCGTTACCCGGCCAGCCACAGGGGAACGTTGCAAGTGCACGCTGAAAACCGAAAGAAAAACCCGCACGATTTTTTCGTTTTGGCCTTCTTCCACATTCATAACCGTCCCGTTGCAGGGGGAAAGCACGATGTTTTCGCCCGCCGTAACTTCGATTTTGGGGTCTCTGAAAAAAAACGCGCAAAACATTGCAAAAACGACGGAAACGACAGCCAGCACCAATACGACGGCGGCCAGAGCCGGCCTATTTACAAAAAAGCCGGTTTGTCGTATAAATAAGAGAAGCGCTGCGGCAGCAAGCGGTGTAAAAATAAAAGGATAGCCCTCTTTTAGAACCTTCATACTGACATCCTACATTATTTTTGCAACTTAGGGAACTGCCGCCGGGCGCAAATAAAAATTTATTGCCGGCTTGAAAGCTGTCGATAAATTTCAAATAAATGCAAGGAGAACATTGATGAAAAAAATCATTTCGATTGCGCTTTTTTTAGCGCTTGTCTTGGCGGTCTCTTTTTCAATCACAGCCTGTAGAACCCCGCCGCCGCCCCAGATCGAGGCCGAACCGCCGCCTCCGCCTCCGCCGCCGCCTCCGCCGCCGCTTCCGCTGCCGCCGGAGCCGGAAGAAGTCGAGCTTGAAGCTGTCGAGCTTGGCCCGCCTGCCGCCCCGATTGTAAACGTCAGCTTTGGGCCTCAGCCTTTCAGCCCCTACGGCGACGAAGCGGACGACGGTTTGCTTGTAAATATCGAGGTTATAAGCGAAGCGCCCATTTTTAGCTGGCACATTCTTATTCGCGAGCCGCATCCGCCCTTCCTTACCTTCTCCGAATGGTACGGCGAGGGGATGCCCCCGGAAGAGATTCTGTGGGACGGCCGCAGTGCGGACGGCGAATGGGTGCAGTCGGCTATGGACTATCCCTTTACGGTGATGGTTAACAACATTTTCGACGGCCACGAGATTGACGGCGATGTTCACGACGGAACTGGCCTTTTTGAAGGGGTTGTCCGGATTGACGTGCTTGTCGTAAGGGAGTCCGACGATGTTCTTAGGATTATTGTTCCTGCCATTGTCTTCCCGCCGAACTCGGCCAGTCTTACGGTTGGTTTGTCCGATGCCTTTTTAGAGAGCAATGCCAGGATTTTGGAGCGTATTGCGGAAATCCTCAATATGTTCTATGAATACCGGATAACGGTGGAAGGCCATGCGAATCCGACGACTCCGCCGGGTAGCCCGCAGAGAGCGGTGGAGGAGACTGGAACGGCCACAACGGTCGGTTTGCAGCCTCTCAGCCAGCAGAGGGCGCAGGCGGTGCTTGAACATCTTGTAGCCCACGGCGATGTGGATCGCGGCCGGCTTTCCTACATAGGCATTGGCGGCACAAGGGTTGTCGTGGCTTTTGAAGACCGGGACAGTTGGTGGCAAAACAGGCGGGTGGAATTCCTGTTGGAAAGATAACCCGGCCTTAATTTCGCAAAAAAAACAGGGGCTGCCGGCATTCCCGGCCAGCCCCTGTTTTTTGCCCACGCGAAGGCGCACGAAGGCACGGTTCGGAGTAGGCTCGCACGCACGGTTCGGAGTAGGATCACACAAAGGCACGGTTCGGAATAGGCTCACACAAAGGCACGGTTCGGAATAGGCTCACACAAAGGCACAAAGGCACAAAGCACAATTTTGAAAACTTCCGGTTTCATCCCTAGCTTATCTTTTTACGCTTTACAAAGAGCAAAAGGAAGGCTCCGGCCTATCATAATCCCTCCTAACCTTTGTGCCTTTGTGTCTCCGTGCCTTTGTGTGAGTTTATGGGATTGCTTTGCGACCGGCAGGGGCTTGCTCCCCTGGCAGAGGCTTGCAAAACAAACCTTTGTGCCTTTGTGTCTCCGTGCCTCCGTGTGAGTTTATGGGATTGCTTTGCGGCCGGCAGGGGATTGCTTTACCGGTCAACCCGCTCGAAGGGCACGTTGTTCAGTATCAGCAGCTCCGGCCTGTATTCAAAGTGCATCGTGTCGAACATACTCCAGTGGCCGCCCCAAAGAAAACCGTAATGCCCGAAGGCCTCGATAACCGCGTCGGGCGGCAGGTAATGCGTTTCCCGGCTCACAGGGCCGTAGTAGCGCGTCCAGCCCCAAAAGGTGTGCCGCCCGGCCAAGTCGCTGGGCAAAAAGTCAATGGCAATACCGTAGGAATGATTGCTCCGCCGGTTTGTGCCGGCAATAGGCCGCCAGCTCCAGGCATAGGCACTGCCGCCGTCCAGAATGTCTTCCAGCCACTCGCCGATTGAAGCGTCGGTTAAGGCGGCCTCGCTTATCCTCTGCGCAACACGCTCCAAAACCGGCACAATGTAAGTGTGCACCACCAGCTCTATACCCAAAAAAGAATGCACGGTTTGCATCTCCCGGCTGGCCTCCCGCGTGAGGGACGAGTACAATGTGTCAAACAAAAAGGAGGAACCGACCGAAAAAACGGGGTTGTCCAGCAGAACGCGCCTTAGACCGGGGCTGCCGGTAAAAGGATAGGGGTAAAAATCCCAGGGGTAAAAGTCCTGCCAGTAATCGCGCAGGTCTTCGGGCAAAAAACGCCCGTTTGCAAAGAAAAACCGAGTGTCCATAACGAGCATCGACCAGTCGCCATCGACAAAGGCCACCCCGCCGATTTTACCCGGATGGGCGCGGGCGAAGGCGAGCATGATTTCTTCCTGGGCTTCCAAGTTGTCAAGAATGCCCAGGGTCGAAGCCGTGCGCGGCTCGTAGGGGGGCGGCGGCAGTCTTCTTGCCCGCATCCCGGCGCAGCCGGCCAAAAAGCCCGCCGCAAAAATAGCCAAAAGCCAGGCCCCGATTTTTATAAGCCGCAAATTTCTAACATAAGCGGCGGCCCGCTCAAGTTCGCTCTCTCTCTTCATAAATGCAATACACCCTTAAATAACATTTTACACCGCGCCGGCGGTTTTGTAAATCGCCAAACTGAGCACGTCCCTATAGGAACCTCTAAAAACTTCAGTTTTTAGAGGTTTTCGTACCCTTTAGAGAAAACCGCAAACTCCTAACTGCCTGCAGTATAAGGAGTTAGCGGTTTTCTC
>WRKI01000302.1 GCA_009778155.1 Spirochaetota bacterium | reverse complement strand
CCCCGTGAATTCTCCCTTAGCCTGCTTCTAGACAATGTTTCCGTAAAGACAGCCCATTTTCCTCTTTTTTTGTTTTACCGCCGGGGTACAAATTCGGAAAATCGTGCCGTAAAAACGGCCCGTATGGGCTTGTTTATATTAACAGGGGCCGCTACGCCGTAAACCCGGCGGGCGGCCTTTCCCTGTTGGCGTGGTGCCGGCAGGGGAAAGGAAAAAAAAGGCTTATGTTAAGGAAAAAGTTTTTAGTTCTGGCTCTTGTGTTGGGGCTGACGGCAACGGGGCTTCACGCCCAGTTTAGTGTTGGCGGCGGCTTTATAGCGGACTTTGGCTGGTCTGGGGTAACCATCGACAGTGCGTCGCTTTGGGATCCCGTTGCAAATGAGGGGTTTTTTATAGAAGGCGGCGGCTCAGACATTTTGTCTTTAGGCTTTGGAGGCTATGTTTTTGTCAGCGGACGTTTTATTGAGCTTTCAATGGGCTTTTTGGGCGGCCCCTTCGAAATTGAAGACAATATTGCCGGTGAGCAACTAATCGTATCAGGCTCGTTTTTCGCAATGGATTTAACATTGCTCGGCAGATTGCCCTTAACCATTGGCGCTGTTACAATCGCTCCGCTTTTGGGCATAGGCTGGCAAGCTGTGCTTTCCGGAGAGTTAGAGGGCATCGATATTCCTGAACCCGGCGATTTAAGCAACTTTAGAATTCTCTTGGGGCTTGGCTCTGATATTATGATAACCCCAAATTGGTTTTTCAGGAGTGCTCTTTTGGCCTATTACCGCCTTCCGACCACTCTGGAAAATAATGTTGTTACTTTAAATCAGGCGATAGGGCTTAACGCAAACGCATACGGCGGTATTGGCTTACAAGTAAGGCTGGGTGTCGGCTTTAGGTTCTAAACAAACAAGGAGTTTTCCCATGAAAAGATTTGCAAGGTTGCTGGGCATTGCCGCAATCGCAACGTTAATCGGTTTTTCAATGACGGGTTGCGTAACAGCAATCGAAGTCGAGGAGCCTGTAGAAACGGCCATGATACAGCCGGTGCAACGCGACTTTACCATTTTGGGCGTGTTGCAGTTTGAGCAGGATCAGCGTTTTGAAATAACCTACTCTTTCGTTCTTACAGAAGCCCGCCGGCTTTTCCCGGCCGCCAACGCCGTAATCGACGTGCGGATCGAACCCATTGTGCGCACCGGCCTCTTCGGCGCACAAAGCATGACCTTTGCTGTAAGCGGCATTGTCATACAGTACGTTCTGGAGCCGGCGGCTCCGCCACAGTAAACCCTAGCCTTACAACAATCGGAAAAAGCCCGCCGGCACCCCCGGCGGGCTTTTTGCCCGCTGTCGGGGAAAAGCTTGGCGGGACTTCATTTGGCTATTGACAAACCGAAAGATTTATGTTATGCATTAACTATGAGGGTATATTTGGATCACTGTGCTTATAATAGACCATTTGACGATCAAAAAAACATAAAAAATCAACTGGAAACATCGGCAAAATTGCATATCCAAGAGCAAATAAAAAAGGGAAAATACGATTTGGTGTGGTCGTATATGTCAGATTTTGAAAATAACAATAACCCAAATGTTGAAAATAGAAAAGCAATCCAGCTATGGGAAAACTTGGCAAAATATAAATGTAAATCTTCGGAAGCCATTTTGATACAGGGCGATAAAATAAAAAAAACAGGAATTCGTGCAAACGATGCCCTTCATATTGCCTGTGCAATAGAGAGCAAGTGTAAATACTTTATAACAACAGACACAGGGTTGATAAACAAAAAAATCGAAGAAATTCAAATAGTCAACCCTATAGATTTTGTATGCAGAATGGAGGGACAGAATGAAAACTGAAACCGTGTTGCGGATAGAGGCAATTGAATTACTGTTAAATACTTTTGGCGTTCTTGATACAGAGAGGTTTATTTTCAGTATAAAAAACAACAACTTTGACTATGCGGAATGGCGCAAGGACTTATGGAAAGATAAATCGCTTGAAGAAATCCATAAAATGGCAACAGATTTTGAAAAAGAGAAGCATAAAAATTTGTCCTAAACTGTAACCCGAGCATTTTCCCAAAACCTCCAAATCAAGGGCTTGTATACAAGCAAAAAGCCCGCCGGTGTCCCTGCGCGGCACCCCGGCGGGCTTTTCTTTTGCTCACTGGTACGGGGCTGTTCGTAGTGTATAAAAATACATACAAAATTTTTCGGGGAAACAACTTGACAATATGGTAAAAAATACATATAATAATAAAATGACCTTCGAATGGGATGAGGATAAAAACTTAGAAAACATTGAGAAACACAATGTCTCATTTGAAACAGCTCAAGAAGCATTTTTTGACAAAAAACGTATTATTGTTAAGGATAAAAAGCATTCTAAAAAGGAAGAAAGGTTTTTCTGCATAGGGAATGATGGAAATGGGATCATTACGGTAAGGTTCACCGTTAGAAATGGCAATATCCGTATTTACGGAGCAGGATACTGGAGAGAAGGGAAGGGAAAATATGAGAAAAAAAATCATTTACACAGAAGCCCCTAAAAACATTTCCAAGGTAATAGCCGAAGGGGAAATAGTCGCTGATTTTTTACCGCCTCCTGAAGAGTTATTAAGGAAGGAAGAAAAAGTAAAGATAACAATTAGCTTAAATAGCGGAAGCATTGCCTTTTTTAAGACCCATGCAAAGAAAAACAATGTAAAATACCAGACGATGATAAATGAAGTGTTGGATAAGTACGTTCAAAAGTATAAAGAAGAAACAACCGTGTAAGCTGCTTCGCTTGTTTTAACGAAATTGTATGCGCAGGGGCAAAAAAACAAGGCCGGCACAGCCCGTGCCCTTCCCGCCGGCACCCCCGGCGGGCTTTTCCCTCTTCCCCCAACCAATAACTTGTATACAACGTTAAATCCGCACAAAGTGCAAATTCGAGTATTCCCAAAAACGGCAACCCGTGGTAGACTTAACATTGGAGGACATTTATGAGAGTATACAATTTTTCTGCCGGGCCGTCAGTGTTGCCCGTGCCGGTTTTGGAAAGGTCTGCAGCGGAAATGCTGGACACAAACGGCACAGGCCAGTCGGTAATGGAAATGAGCCATCGATCTAAGGAGTTCAAAACAATCATCGATGGAGCCGAAACCAAACTGCGGGAACTTATGAAAATCCCTGCAAATTACAAGGTTCTTTTTTTACAAGGCGGGGCATCCTTGCAGTTCGCAATGGTACCCCTCAACCTAGCCGCAGGCGACGCGCCCGGCGTAGGAAAAAAAGCTTCCTATATAGACACCGGCATCTGGGCAGACAGAGCGGCGGTACAAGCGGCAGAATATGCGCAAGTCGAAGTAAGAGCATCTTCCAAAGACAGAGCATATTCCTACATCCCCACAGCACCCGCGCCAAACCCCGGCGACGCCTATTATCACATAGTCGTAAACAATACGATTGTCGGTACAAAATGGGCGCAGTTTCCAGAAACCGGCGACGTTCCGCTCGTAGGCGACATCTCAAGCTGCATCCTTTCGGAAGCACTGGACGTAAGCAAATTCGGCCTGCTTTATGCCGGGGCGCAAAAAAACTTGGGGCCTTCTGGCGTTACAGTCGTCATAGTCCGCGACGACCTAGTCGGCCATGCGCCGTCATGGGTTCCAATCATGCTCCGCTACGACACCCATACAGTAGAAGGCTCCGTGTCAATGTACAACACCCCGCCATGTTACGGAATATACATCATGGGCTTGGTATTGGATTGGGTAAAAGGCTTGGGCGGCGTGCCGGCAGTCGAAAAAATGAACAAAGAAAAAGCCGCGCTGTTTTATGATTATTTGGACAACTCCAAACTCTTCCGGGGAACCGTGGAAAAACCCTTCCGCAGCCTAATGAACATCCCCTTTGTCGTAACAGTGGAAGACAAGGAAAAGAAAAACGAAATGGAAACGCGCTTTGTCAAAGAAGCCCACACAGCCGGATTTGTAAACCTAGGCGGCCACAAACTCGTCGGCGGCATGAGGGCAAGCATTTACAATGCAATGGAAATCGAAGGAATAAAAGCGCTCATTCAATTCATGGAAAAATTTGAAGCGCAAAATTCTTAACGAAAAGGAGTGAAAATGTTTCGCATTCAGACCATGAATAAAATCTCGCCAATCGGCCTGTCGGAATTCCCGCAGGGAACATACACCGTCGGCGACAATGTTTCCGAGCCGCACGCAATCCTAGTGCGCAGTGCCGATTTAAACAATGCCGCAATTGCGCCATCCGTTTTGGGAATCGCCCGGGCGGGGGCTGGTTACAACAACATCCCCGTTGCCAAATGCAGCGACAGCGGCATCGTCGTGTTTAACACGCCCGGCGCCAATGCAAACGCAGTAAAAGAACTCGCGCTGGCGGCAATGCTTATCGCCAGCCGCGATATAGTCGGCGGCATCAACTGGGCGCACACCATTGCGGGCAAAGGCGCGGAAGTACCCGACCTTGTGGAAAAAGAAAAATCCAAGTTTGAAGGAGGAGAACTTCGCGGCAAAACCCTGGGCGTGATCGGCCTTGGCGCAATCGGCTCAATGGTCGCCAGCGCCGCGCTCGCCTTGGACATGAAAGTCGTCGGCTATGACCCGGCGCTAACAATCGAAGGCGCGTGGAACCTTTCCAGCCAAGTGCGCCGCGCCGAGACACTGGAATCCCTGCTTGGAAAATCCGACTACATCAGCATCCACGTTCCGCTTTTGGACGCGACAAAAGGCCTCATCAACAGCGAAAACCTGCGCCTAGTGAAAAAAGATGCGCGGATTTTGAACCTGTCCCGGAGCGGCTTGGTCAAAGACAAAGACATTGTCGAGGCTCTGGAAGCGGGAAGACTGGGCGCGTATGTAACCGACTTCCCCACGGCGGAACTTTTGGCCTGCAAAAAAGTAATCCCCATACCGCACTTGGGCGCATCCACACCCGAAGCCGAAGAAAACTGCGCTTACATGGCCGCCCGGCAGCTTGTGGACTATTTGGAAACAGGGACAATCATCAACTCGGTAAACTTCCCAAGACTGCGGCCGGACACCCAGCGCACACCGGTGCGACTCGTTTTGTTAAGCCGGGGGCTTGACGGCGCAAAGCTGGCAACACAGGTTGGCGGCAAACTGGGCGATGCAAAGGTTGATAACGTGATCACCGTTGTCGGCGGCGACGGCTACGGGGCAAGCGTGATTGACATTGCCAGCGAGCCTTCGCCGGAGGTTTTGGACAGCATAAACAAGCTGGAAGGGATTGTCCGGGTTAACGTTTTGAAAAAACCAGTGTAGCTTAAGCTTATTTTAGCCCCGGAGCTGACCCTCCGGGGCTAAATTCGCTGGAAAATCCTGCGATTTGGCTTGAAACCCTTGAAAAAAATTGAAAAAAGCGGTATATTTATTGTAAGTTGTGCAGAAACCATGTTTGGGCAAGGCCTTAGAGCAAGCCTGAGCGATAGTTTCATGAAAAAAATGATTTGTCGGGATAAAAAAATGAAGTTTTACGATCAGAAAATGTATATGGCCATACCGGTATTTGCAGGAGCTTTAAGTTCCCTTATTTTGTGCATATACATTGTAACTTTTAGACTGGCTCCCATTGAATACTTGCTTTTGCCAGAGTTCGAGGTGCAGACAATCTCTTTGGAACTGCTCACCGGCGATGATGCTTTGGAAGGCATCGCGGAAGAGGCCATGGCCGGGGAAGAAGCCGTGGAAGTGATATCGGTGGCAATGCCTGCGGTAGCCCCCCTTGTGGAAACGCCTTTGACGGGAAGCCCTATCATTTTAACCGCCCCAAGAAACCTTGAGCGGCTTTTGTCCTCCCGGGCGGAGGACGCTTGCGACTTTATACTGGAAAAATACCGCGACATCGAGTACAGGGAATGGGTGATCCACTTCTTTGCAGAGATTGCCAGAAGCACCGAAATTGCCTCGGTAATTTTGGAAAACACAGACCGGTTCGATGTTCCCCCGGCGCTTGCCTTTGCCTTGGTTTGGGAAGAAAGCCGTTTTAACCCAAGGGCGATAAACCGCGCAAACCGCAACGGCAGTATCGATCGCGGCCTGTTCCAGCTTAACAACCGATCCTTCCCCCAGTTGGAAGTGAACGCCTTTTTCAACATAGAGACAAACGCCTATCTGGGCGTTTCGTACCTGCGCCAGAGTTTGGATAACGCCGGCTACGAAATCGGCGCGCTTGCGATGTACAATGCCGGCGGAAGCAGGGTTAGGTATACGGGTACGCCCAAGGTAACCTTGAATTATGTCCACAGGATTCTCGAAAACCGGAACAGAATAGAGGAAGCCTTTCGGTTCTTCATTGCGCAAGAAACCGAAGCCCGTTCAAACGCGGCAATGGTAGTGGAAGAAGAACAAAGCGAGCCTTCCCCTTCGTTGCGGTTTCATCTTGCCCGGGCTTTTGCGGCTTTCTCGGAAAGCAACGTTTTCTCGGACTAGGCGGTTTGCGCCCTTGGCCCAAGGAGCTGTAAATGGAATTCTCTGTTGCAAACACAAAGGAAGAGATGGGAAAACTTGCCGCGCAAACAGCGGC
This sequence comes from Spirochaetota bacterium, assembly GCA_009778155.1. GTDB lineage: Bacteria > Spirochaetota > Spirochaetia > Treponematales > Breznakiellaceae > WQXQ01. The sequence continues at coordinate 10,303 of WRKI01000302.1, read as the reverse complement.
GGGCTTTTTGACGGCGGCCATTGCCAAAAAAGGGGTCGCAAGACTGGTGCTTTCTACCGGCGCTTCCCAGTTTGCCTTTTTCGATGCGCTTTTGTCGGATGCGCCTTTGGCGCAAGGCGTGGACTGGGGCAAGGTCGAGGTGTTTCATCTGGATGAATATATCGGTTTGCCAGAATCCCACGCCGCCAGCTTTCGCAAATATCTAAAAGAGCGGTTCACCTCCAAAGTTGCGCTTAAAAAAGCGGCGTTAAAAGCGGCGCATTTTATCGACGGGCAGGGCGATGTCGCCGGGCACATCGCCGAGCTTTCTGCGGAAATTAACAAGGCCCCGGTTGATCTTGCAATGGTCGGCATTGGGGAAAATGCGCATATCGCATTCAATGACCCGCCCGCCGATTTTGACACTGTCGAATCTTTCATTGTGGTAAATCTGGACGAGCGTTGCAAAAAGCAGCAAGTTTCGGAGGGCTGGTTTGCATCGGTGCAGGAAGTGCCAAAACAGGCCATTACAATGACCGTTTTCCAAATAATGAAGGCCAATGCGATTATCAGCGTGGTGCCGGGCAAAAACAAGGCCGAGGCCGTGCGCGATACGCTTTGCGCCGGCAAAGTTACCCCGAAAATCCCCGCCACAAAACTGCGCGAACACAACTGCTGGCATCTGTTCCTTGACAAGGAATCTGCGGCACTGTTGCCGGCGGCAAACTTGCCGGCGGCATTACTGCCGGCGGCAAAAGTGCCGGCCAAATAAAAAAACCCTGTTGAGCAACCCTTGGGGTGGCTCAACAGGGGCTGGTTCCCGGCCATAACCGGCCGTCAGTCAATCTCGAACTTTACGATTTCGCCTGTGTTTACATCAATGTAGAACTCGTACTCAATCCTGCCGTTCCTAAACTCTACTTCCCAGACCCACCTGCCGCGTTCCCAATCCATGTGGGCGCTTCTAAGCTGGCCAGGGGCAAAGCCGTTGCTGGTAAGAAAATTGTGCGCAATGTTTATAGCCGCATCCCTAGAAATAGCAGGGTTTGCCGGCATACCCGCCCGGCGGGGGCTAGGGCTTGACCACGATTGCGCGGGGGCGGTCTGCCAGTTTTGCTGGCCAGTTGCCTGCCCAGCCGCTTGGCCGGGAATTTGGCTGGTTGCCACCCTTACCACATCGCCAGAGCCAACGGAAATAAATACATCGAACCTTACATTGTTGTCAATGGTTACATGGTGCAGGGGCTGTCCGCCTTCGTTTACCTGATTAAGCCCCATGACCACCCCGCCTTGGGTTAATTCAAGAGCGGTGTCCCGGGCTTGTAAGGCCGTTGTTTGAGCCATAAGACTAGCAGGTATCGCTACCGACAAAACTAACGCGATTAAAACCGCAAAAGACTTTCTTTTCATCATCATACTCCTTGAAATAATTCTTAGGATTGTTACAAAACTCGACTATTGTTCGAGCAAGCCTACATATAATATAGCATTCTTGGCGAAAAATGTCTAGCCCGTTCGTTAAACAACCCCGGAAAAACTTCCGTTTTTGTTGTCTGCCTTAATTATGGCACGCAATTGTGTCAGAATTATGACTTTTGCGATTTTTTTCAAAAAAATCGTCGCGGCCAAGAACTTCCCGGACAATGTAGACGGGGCGTTTTTTTGTTTCCTCGAAAATCCGGCCGATGTATTCGCCCATAAGCCCCAGAATCATCAAGACAAGCCCTTGGGTAAACAACAGCAGGACAACAATCGAAGCCCAGCCGCTTACCGTAGTATCGGTAAAAATCGCCTGCCACACGACAAAAAGCATATAGAGAAAACTGCTTAAAGAGACTGCCGCCCCCAAAAGCGTGGCCAATTTTAAGGGCTTGTAGGAAAAAGCGGTGATTGCATCCATTGCAAAGGCCGCCATTTTTCTAAGCGGATACTTTGTCGAGCCGGCAAAGCGTTTTTCGCGCACATACTCGTAGGCCGTTTGGCGAAAGCCCACCCAGCTTACAAGCCCCCGAATGTAGCGGTGCGTTTCGCCTAACCGGTTGACGGCATCGCAAACCTTCCTGTCCATTAGGCGAAACTCGCCAGTGTCCGCTGGCAAATCGACAGGTGTCATCTTTCTGATAAAACCGTAAAAAAGTTTCGCGCTCAATTTTTTGAAAAAGCCTTCGCCCTTGCGCTCCGTCCGTTTGCCGTAGACAACATCGTAGCCGGACTTCCACAAGGCGGCCATGTGGGGCAAGGCTTCCGGCGGGTCTTGCAAGTCGGCATCGATAATGATAACGGCATCGCCACGCGAGTATTCCATGCCGGCTGTAATTGCCGGCATATGCCCAAAGTTTCTGGCAAGGCTGATCAGGCACACGCAAGGGTCGCCGGCGGCAATTTCCGCCGCGATTTTTGCCGTGCCGTCCCGACTGCCGTCATCGACAAAGATCAGCTCGTAAGGCTCGTTCATGGTTTGCATTACGCCGGTAAGCCGGCCGTAGGTTTCGGCGATAACTTCTTCCTCGTTGTAAAGAGGGATAACTACGGAATAAACGGGTTTCAAAAGGCCTCCTTTGCCTATATGTGGCAAAAATCTTCTATATTGTGCGCCCCGCCTGCGGCTGGCTTGCAAGCCGCTGGCTCCCAGGCCGCCCACTTTAGCCTGCGGCAATACTTGCACAGGGGCATGGGTCGCAACAACTTTCGCTTTAGGGCAAAGCCATCGCTGTCGCCGGAGTGAATGTCCGTTTTGTCCTGCTGTGCCGGAATGTCCAGGCCGAAGTGCCGGTTGAAGTAGCCAATGTTAAAAGGCAGGGCACAGCGGGCAATATGCCCGTCGCCTAAAAAAGTACAGCGCGAGGCCGGACACTGCCGCGATGTTTTTACAGGATCGGAATCGCCGGCGGGGTTTATGTACTTTGCAAAATACAAAACGGGTTCGCCAATCCAGTGCTTTATGCCCTGGTTTAGAAAGTAGGCCCGCATTTCGTCTTTCCGGGGAATCATCGGTTTGTAAAGCGACACCTGCACCAAAACATCGCATAACTTGATCGCTTCCAAAAGTTCGCCCTCGATTTTTTTGTATAAAATGCCGTTAGTCAAAATGCAGATTTTCGCCGCCGGAAATGCCGCGCGTGTTTCGCGAATAAAGCCGGGCAGTTCATTGTTCAGCAAAGGTTCGCCGCCCATAAGGTGTATCGTTTTGATGTTTGCAAACAGCGCGGCCAGCCTTTGAATGTCCCGCCTGTAATGTTGCAGTTGCGGGAAGGATTCGCTCTTTACAAGGCATGAAAAATGATAACAGCCCTTGCAATTCATGTTGCAATGATCCGCAATGTGGTACTCCAAAAGATACAATACCGGCTTTTTGCCGAGCATTTTCCGGGCAAAGTCATCCGTCATGGAAAAAATGTATCGTAGCGTCATGTATGTTTGCACGGCAAGGGGAATTTGGACAATTCTTTTTGCAAGTTTTAGAAACACTGTTTTAGAAACCCCGGTAAATTGCCAATACCCAGCCCCGCATAAAAGGCCAGCGCAAAAAATTATCCACATAATCGGCACTTACGGGAACGCCGGAAATTACGGGATAAAACAAAAGGAACATCGCAAAGGCCAGCCCGGCAAAACAGCACGCGGCAACGCGCCGGTTGGCGTGCCGATTGGCGCGTAACTTTTCAAACACCGGCGCTTGTTTTATGGCGTAGGCTAACATGAGCGTCAGAAAAAGAACATTCGGGTAATAATAGTAGATAAATGCAACCCTGCCAAAAAACAGCCAAGGGAGCAAAAACACAAGATAGCCCGTTAGCAGAAACACCGCCGTAAAATCCCGGCGTGCCGCCCTGTAAGCCGTGTATGCAAGCGCGGGAATGCCGCCCCACCACACAACAGGATTGCCAAAGGTGCTTATCCCCTGAACGATGCCGGCAGAGACGGTGTTGTCGAAAAACATCATGGGGCGCAAGTTTAAAATCCACATGAACCAATACGATCCAAAAACGTGTTCCGCCTCCAGAAAAACATGGAAGTTAAATTTGTCGATCTGCGCCTGCACAAGTGCCGCCCAAAAACCAAGTTCGGGATACATAATGCCGGCGTGCCGGTAGGGAATATAATTTACCGCATATATTGCGGCGGGAATAATGATAAAAAAACCGACACAGCAGGCAAGCGTGATCCGCGTGTGTCTAAAAAAAGCGTCGCGTTGTGTGGGGTCTCCCCGACATTCAAAATAACGTTTGCCCAAAATGATAAAAAGAATGACGGCAAGGCCAAATGCGCCGTAAAGCGCACTCCATTTTGTAGAAACGGCCAAGCCGAAAAATATGCCGGAAAAAAGCAAAGGGGCAAGCGTGCCCTGCCGGCTGTATTGGTACATGAAGTAATACATACTCACGATAAAGAGCAAAACAAATACGTCCAGCGTGGCGATTCTGGATTGGACAAAGTGCATAAAATCAAAGGCAAAAATAAATGTGGCAAAGGCCGCCCAAAAAGTGCTTTTGAATAAGGCAAAGGCCAGAAAGTACAGCGGGATAAGAACCAGCACCCCGGCAAGAACCGGCATAAAACGCCAGCCAAAAGGTGTCATTCCGAAAAGCCGTATCCCCAGCGAAATTAATGTTTTGCCCAAGTGCGGGTGCGTCCACTCGTAAACTTCTAGACGGTGAATAAGCTCGTAGGCACTGCGCGGGTAAAAAATCTCGTCGAAATACATGGAGTGCATATAATCGCGTGGCTGTAACGGCACAAGATGTTGCTCGTCAAAAAGAGCTTCCCCGCCGAGGCTTACCTCGGTTATAGGCACAATGTTTCCCTGGCCGTCCCGGAAGCCCACCTCCAAAAGATTCAGTTCGTAGGAAATGGGGCTTATCCAAACGTGCCTTGCGACAAAGTTTAAGTCGCGGAAATCCCAGGCAAAAACGCCGATTGTTTGCACTTGCAAAAAGTTCCAGTCGTCGCCGGCCTCCGTGGCAAACTCCAGGGAAAAGGCTCCCCATTCGCCGTGGCCGACCATAAACTGTATGCGGCTTAATTCGATGTTTTCGCCAAAGTCTACGGTTACGGTTTGGTTTCTGGAGGCGGCGAAAGAGCTTTGCGGGGAATGAAGGTTGCCAAGGTTGGCAAAGGCATAAGCGGCAAAAACCAGAACAAGGCCTGAGCAGACAAACAGGTTTTTGCGCTTTTGAAAGCCGGCCTTTTTTTCAACACCGCCAAGGCGCAGAAAAACCAAAGAGGCTAAAAAGGTGATTGTTATTGCAAAAAAAGCCGTCATTGTGTATTTGTTTTACAGCCTGCCCCAACACCCGGAACAGGCTGTAAAAACCATCTCTATTCTACAACTTCTCCGGTGCTTACGTCAATGGAAAGCGCGTGCTCCGTTCCGTTGTCGCCAAAGCTGACGCTCCACACCCATTGACCGTTTTGCTGTTCAATGCGTGCGCCCCTTGCTTGGCCTGGTTCAAGGCCAATGCCGGCTAGGTGCTCGCTGGCTATCTGTATAGCCGCATCTTGGGAAACGGCCGGCGCAGATACGCCTAACAGGCCGCTTCCCGATGTTGTCGCCGCCGGGCTACCCGTCGGGCTTGGGCTTGGGCTTGAGTCAGAATACCCGAACCAGTAATCGAACATATCGCAACCGGTTATTGTTACAGGTACAATAACCAACAATGCCAGTAGAAGCCTTTTCACAGACTTTTGTTTCATATTTTTACTCCTTGGAATTTTTTGCGTTAAAACGCAAAGCCGCCCGTACGGGCGGCCAATTCAATTTTACCAATCGTCCCAATGCGGGGAAGACCAGCCGCCCCTGCCTCCGGGAGAAGGCGAGCTATGCCCCCAACCGGGTGAAGGCGAACTGCCCCAGCCCGGTGAAGGTGAACTGCCCCAACCGGGTGAAGGTGAATGCCCACCGTGAGACGGTGAGTGCCAGCCCTGGCCTGCGCTCCACTGGTTGCCCGGCATTTGTTCCGTCGTTATGCGCACGACATCGCCACTAGCAACGGCGACAAAGACGTTGAACCTGACGTTGTTATCGACAATAATGTGAAACATTGACGCGCCGGCTTCGCTAACCTGCTCCAAGCCCATTACGATTCCGCCATTGGTTATTTGAAGGGCGGTGTCGCGTGCCTGCATTGCAGTTGTTTGCGCCATTGCCGCCGCCGGTATAGCCAGCGACAAAACCACTGCCGCTAGACCCATTACAATTTTTCTCTTCATTTTTTTCCCCTTGCAAATTTTGTGCCACCCAACGAGCGGCAGTTCGATTTACCTTCGCCGGCAGTTGCTACCACCTGCCGCCGCCTCTTCCGCCTCTGCCTCTGCCGCGCGGGCTATGCCCGCCGTGGTGGGGCGAATGCCAACCGTAGCCCGGCGAGTGCCAGCCGTGGGAGGGTGTATGCCAGCCGGAGCCGGGAGTGTGCCAACCGCCATAGCCGCCCGCCCCTGCACCCCAAGGCGAACCCCAAGGATTGCTAGGCAATGTATTGCCAGGCATTTGTTCCGTCGTTATGCGCACTACATCGCCGTTACTCACGGCGACAAAGACGTTGAACCTGACGTTGTTATCGACAATAACGTGAAACATGGATGCGCCGCCGGCTTCGTTCACCTGCTCCAAACCCATTACGGTTCCGCCATTGGTTATTTGAAGGGCGGTTTCCCTTGCCTGCATTGCAGTTGTTTGCGCCATTGCCGCCGCCGGTATAGCCAGCGACAAAACCACTGCGGTTAAAACCGCAAACATTTTTCGATTCATTCAAAACACTCCTTATAAGTTATCAGCGCGGCGCGTTTAAAAACGCGCCTGTTTGCACATCCACATAGAACTCGAAATCCCTGCCAGGGCCGTCAAACTCCACGCTCCATACCCATCTACCTCTTTCGATGTCCATGTAGACGTAGTCAAACCGGGCTTGGGTTACGCCGATTGACACCAAGTGATTGCGGGCAAGTTCGACAGCCCTTTGCGCCGATATTGGCGGGTTAGCCGGGCCGCCAGGCCGCGCCGGCGGTCTGGGCACGACATTGGCGGGTATCGCTATGTTGCCGCCTCCGGGGGCGGCTTGTTGTGCCGGCGCGGCCGGTGCCGGTTGCTGTGCAACGCCAGGGATTTGGCCTGTCGTTACGCGCACAACATCGCCTGTGCTAACGGAAACAAAGACATTGAACCGCACATTGTTATCGATAATAACATGATGCAGGGTTTGCCCGGCTTCGGTAACTTGACTAAGCCCCATAAGCGTCCCGCCATTTGTTAATTCAAGGGCTGTGTCCCGCGCTTGAATGGCTGTTGTTTGCGCCATAACTGCCGCCGGTATGGCCAGCGACAAAACTACTGCGGCTAAAACCGCAACGATTTTTCTCTTCATCAAAATAATCCTCCGTTTTTGCTACAACGGTTTTTTACCAACCGCTGTCAAATTCTACATACACGACATCGCCATGCCGCGTTCCAATGTAAATCTCGAATATGCCGCCGGTGCCACTTAGGAAAACAAGCTCCCACACCCACCTGCCACGCTCCAAACCAATGCCAGAATCGTTCAAAAAAGTCGCCTGAATGTTACGCGAAGCAAAATGCGCATAAGCTATTTCCACGGCCTGATCGCGGGAAATGTTCGGGTTAAAGATGCCCAGAACACGGCGCGGGCGGCCGGGAGCCACCGTTGGCGCGGGGTTCGCTGGCGGGGCAGTCGCCGGCGCGGCGGCCACGCCTGACGCGCCGGGCACATTGAAAGACGACATTCGCAATATGTCCCCTGTTTGTGCGCTTACTGCAACGTCAAAATGAGTGTCCCCGTTGACAACCGTAATGTTGTACACATTGCCAAAGCCGGCTTCTTGAACCATTTCAAGGCTGGTAACAACACCGCCGCCGGTCATTGCAAGAGCAATGTCCCGCGCTTGCATGGCCGTTGTTTGAGCCATTGCGGCGGCAGGCAAAACGAGCGACAAAACCACTGCGGCAAAAACCGCGCCTGCTTTTCTTTTCATCAAAACCTCCTTGCGGCTTTACTGGCCGCTATCAAACATATACACGACATCGCCGTTTCGCGTGCCAATGTATATTTCGACTACACCCCTGCCGGTGCCGTTTAGGAATGCAAGCCCCCAAACCCACCTGCCCTGTTCCAAACCAATGCCCGCATCGTTTAGAAACGTGGCATCGATGTTGCGCGATGCAAAATGCGCATAAGCAATTTCCACGGCTTGGTCGCGGGAAATATTCGGGGTAAAAATACCCAAAATACGACGCGGCCAGCCGGGAGACCCGCTGGCAACAGGGCTGACGGCGGCCGCCGGCTCAACCGACTGCCCGGCCGCCGCTGGCTCCGCGACCGGCGCGTGCTCCGTGCTGGAAAATGCCAGACTTAGCCCCGTTTGTGCGCTTATGGCAACCTCGTAGTGCCGCTCTCCGTTGGCGACTGTAAAATTGTACACAGCCCCCAAGCCGGCATCCTGCACCCGTTCAAAGCGGGTAAGAACCCCGCCGCCGGTCATGGCAAGAGCGATTTCCCGCGCTTGCAGGGCGCTAATGTTTGCCATGACGACAGTGGGGCTGGCCAGCGATAAAACCGCTGCGGCAAAAACCGCAGCCGCTTTTCTTCCTATTAAACGCATCTTAGAATCTAAACCCGACACCTACTCTGAACGTTCCGCCAAAACCGTAAAGCGGGCCTCTTGTGGCTCCCTCCGTCCTATCGCGTTGAAAATTGCGCTCGACAGTACTGGGCGTCCGGTAGTAGGCCATGCCCTGCAATCTTATAAAAGTTGTCTGGCTTACAAAAAAATCCGCGCCCGCGCCAAAGTTGACTCTCCACACGTTAAAGGCGGAGGTTGAACTGCTGATATCCCTCGATTCAACCAGATTTGGCAGGTTGTTGCGAAGCACCATGTGATAGCCAAAACCCAAAAGCGGGTAAAGCTCGATGGTTCCCCCGACAATGGGAATAGGCCACCTAAGCAAGAGGTTAAAATCCATCGCGAACAATAGCCCGGTGTATTTGTCTAAGATGAGTTCATCATCGCCGCCGCCAACTCTTTGAAATTCAATATCGGTGGGGCCGGCAAAGAAGCCTACCGAAAACTCGGCAAAACGCGCATCGAAAAACACCCAGCCGCCAAAGCCCACATGGTCTGAATCCATAACCATTGTGTATGCGTGATCCAGCGAGGATACCGCCACGGGGTAGCGGACTTCTGAATCGCTGGACATAAAGTCGATCATCATGCCGGCGCCAATGCTAAACAGGCGTTGCCTTTCCCGTTGTGGTAAGGGGGCAGCCACCGGCGCGGCGGCCGCACCGCCTACGTTTTGAGCAGTGGTTGTTGACATTCGCAAGACATCGCCGGTTTGAACGCTTATGGCAATGTCAAAAATCGTGTCGCCATGCACAACGATAATGTTGTAAACAGAACCCCAAGCACCGTCTTGAACCATTTCAAGGCTGGAGATAAGCCCGCCGCCGGTCATGGCAAGGGCTATTTCCTGCGCTTGCATGGCCGTTGTTTGCGCCATAGCGGTAGCCGGTATGGCCAACGCTAAAATTGCTACGGCTAAAACCGCAATCGTTTTTTTCCTGAATCTTTGCATTTTTTCATCCTTTGAGATTGAGAATAAGCTGCCGCAAGGCAGCTTCAGTTGCCGCAAGGCAACTGCGTTGCCGGGTTGGTAACCCGTTTGGCGGGCATCGTTTACCAGCGGCCTCTGCCGACGGTGTATTCAACGATTTCGGAGATCAGATAGACCCCACCAAGTATCGCCGCCACGATTATAATCGTAGCGCAAATCATTTTGACACTTTTATCGCTCATTATTGCCTCCTTTTTTGTGCAGGTAAAGTTTGCTCCCAGACGGAGCCGTCTTTTCTACCAATCGTCCCAATGACGCGGACCGCCGCCACCGGTGGCGTATTCCACGATTTCGGTAATTAGATAGACAACCCCGATTATCGCCGCCACGATTATGATCGTGGCGCAAATCATCTTGATATTTTTGTCGCTCATTTTTGCCTTTCCGGGATTAGTCGTCCCACTCGAATTTTACGATTGCCCCGTTGTGGACATTGATGTAAAATTCAACCAAGGGAAGCGGGCCGCCTTGTACAAAAAACACAAGCTCCCAAACCCATTGGCCTCTTTCCCAGTCCATGCCGGAATGGTTGCGGAACCTGCCGTTAAGCCCGCGCCGTGCAAGATCGGCATAAGCGATTTCTATGGCTCTGTCCAGCGAAACGGCCGGATTTGTCGGCCTGCCGCCTCCACCGCCGCCACCCCAGCCGGGGCTTGGCGACGGGCTGGCCTGCCATGCGCCTTGCGGCGGTGCGGCCGG
>WRKI01000301.1 GCA_009778155.1 Spirochaetota bacterium | reverse complement strand
CGGACTTAAGTCCGATGCATTATGCTCATTTCATTGCGCAAAATGCGGTTAAGAACGCTGATTAAATCCTCGATGGGATTTAATCAGCGTTTCCTTAGAGGTTTTCTCTACAGCGGAACCCCGCGGACATATTTTCCGGCGATATGCCGGTCGTCGGACAGGTAAACAGCCCGTTCCAGCCTCTCCCTTATGCTGCGCCCGACAGTGTCCGCAAGGTTTCCCTCGTCAATGACAAGCGCGTCAAAGTCCCAGCCTTCATCGAAAGATCCGGCAGCGCCGAAGTCCGTACCCGACAGCTTCCCAAAGAAGGCCCCCCCCCCGGCTGTGCCCAAGTAAAACGCTTCTTCCAGAGTAAGCGCTTTTTCATCGGGCGCGACAAGCACCTGCCGAAGTTTTGAAACCGCAATGGCATCGGAGACAGCCCTGAAAATAGAAGTATTCGAGCCGCCCGCCACGTCGCTTCCCAAGCCTACGGGAATGCCCCTTTCCATAAAACGCCTTATAGGGGCTATGCCCGAAGAAAGGTTTGTGTTCGACTGCGGGCAGTGGGCAATGTAAACGTTTTTTTCCGCAAGCAACTCCATTTCCTTTTTGTCAGACCAGACGCAGTGGGCCATAATCGTAGGGCCATCCATAAGGCCAAGATCGGCATAAGCCGCGCCGTAGTTTTCGCTTGCCGGGCAAAGCTCTTTCACCCACTCAATCTCTTTCAAGTTTTCCGAAAGATGGGACTGCAGCGGCAAGCCCCCCTTCTTTTGAATTTCCGCCAGGCTTTTCATCAACCCGTCTGTGCAGCTTGGAGTAAAACGCGGAGTCAGAATCGCAGCCGTATTTTTGTAAGGCCCCCGCCCACCGCCGCGGCCCTTTGAAAAACTTTCAAGCCACTGCCTTGTCGCTGCAGCAGAATCATCTTCTCTAAGAGAATCCGGGCTATTTCTGTCCATATTTACTTTGCCGACAAAACTTACAAGCCCGCTTTCTTCTAGCATATCCATAAGAAGCAACGTTGCCGGAACATGGATCGTGGCGTAGACGCACAGGCGGGTATTAGGCCCTTTTTTTATATCATCGACAAAGAGGCCGTAGGCTTTGCGAGCGTAGTCAAGATCGCGGTATTTTGTTTCCTCTGGAAAAGTGTGAGTGTTAAGCCATTCAAGAAGCTCCATATCCATTCCCAACGCGCGGAAAGCAAACTGAGGGGCGTGGATGTGAAGGTCTGTAAGCCCCGGTATTATCAGCTTGCCCGAAAAATCTTTTACCGGCACAGCCTCGTATGCTTTTGGCACTTCGCTAAAAACGCCGCCGGACTTCCCGTCTTTGCAAAGAAGAAAGCCACCCTCTATAGTATGAAGTGAATGAGGAGAAGCGCTCCAGCAAATATCGCCTTTCAAAAAAAATGAATTACTCATGTCTAAATCATATCATCTTTCTACTATTGTGTCAACTATGCCAGCGTTATTTTTCAAAAACAAATCTCGAAAAAAAAACAGTTTTGCAAAAATGCCGCTTGCTTTTTTTTCCAAGCCGTGATAAAATGATAACATATTGAGATAAGGGGGAAAGATGAGCGTAGGAAAAAGCATACCTAGGGTAGACGCTTGGGAAAAAGTCTCCGGCAGGGCCAAATATACAGAAGACCTCGCGCCGGCAAACGCCTTGGTGGGAAAGGTTCTGCACTCAAGCATAGCTAACGGGCTGGTGAAAAGTATCGATACAAAAGAAGCGGAAAAGATGTCCGGAGTAATAAAGATTATTACCTGTTTCGACGTTCCGGATTACCCCTATCCTACAGCCGGCCATCCTTGGACAACCGATCCGGCTCATTGGGATCCTATGGACAGAAGGCTTCTTAATAAAAGGGTGCGTTTCTATGGGGACGACATTGCGGCGGTAATTGCCGTCGATGCAGTTTGCGCAGCCCGCGCGCTGAAAGCAATTAAGGTAGAATACGATGAATATCCGGTAATACTCGATCCGGAAGAAGCGATAAAAGAAGGGGCCGTTCAGCTTCACGAGGAAAGCCCTCGCAACATTCTAAAACAAACTTGCGTCATTGACGGCAACTTTGAAGAAGCGATAAAAGAAGAAGGGCTGGCATTTTTTGAAGGCGTTTACGAAACGCCCATTGGCCAGCACTGCCATCTTGAAAGCGTCGTATCTTTTGCTTGGATGGAAAGCGGCCGCATTGTCGTTGTGGCCGCTACACAGATTCCGCACATAGTCCGCCGCATTGTCGCCCAAGCTCTGGGGCTTCCTTGGGGCAAGGTGCGTATAATAAAACCCTACATTGGCGGCGGCTTTGGCAACAGGCAGGACGCGCTTTACGAACCGCTGAACGCCTTGATGACGCAGGCTGTCGGGGGGCGCCCGGTAAAGCTGGAACTTTCCAGGGAAGAAGTTTTTTCTAACACTAGAACAAGGCATAGTAAAAAAATAATACTGAAAAGCTGGCTTAAGTCTAACGGCCGCTTTGCCGCCCGCAGTTACACTGCCTATTCCAACCAAGGGGCCTACGGTTCCCACGGGCACGGTGTTGCTGCAAAAGGCACTAGTGTATTTCGCGAGCTTTATCGCGAGGAAAAAGATGCTCGCAAGGCCGAGATTTTTACAGTCTACACAAACGTCGCCGTTGCAGGAGCCTTGCGCGGCTACGGCACGCCCCAGGCTGTGTTTGCCATAGAGTCGCACGTCGAAGACATTGCCAGAAAGCTTGGCATGGACCCCTTGGAATTTCGTTTCCTCAATCTTATGCCTGTCGGCTTTGTCGATAAGTTTAGCGGGAATGTAAACCGTTTCGATTCCTTTCGCCAGTGCGTGGAGCTTGGCAAGGATTATATCAAATGGGACGAGAAGCGCGAGCGTTACAAAGACCAGAGCGGCCCGGTGCGCCGGGGCGTAGGCGTTAGTCTTTTTTGGTACAATACTGCTGTGTGGCCAATATCGATAGAAGTTTCCGCCTGCCGTATGGTATTAAACCAAGACGGCAGCATACAGATTATGCTTGGCGAGTGTGAAATCGGCCAGGGTTCCGACACAGCTTTTGCACAGATGGCTGCAGAAACTTTAGGCATACGCTGGCAGGATGTGCACGTTGTTAGCGTTCAAGACACTGATATAAGCCCCTTTGGCACGGGAGCCTATGCTTCCCGCCAGACTTATGTCGGCGGTACTGCGATACACAAAGCCGCTCTTATGTTAAAGGAAAAAATCCTGAATGCCGCGCAAGATTTTATGCAACAAAAAGAAACGTTTGACAAAGCCGCCCAAAGGGAAAAATCTTGGGGCGATTCCGGGGAATTTCGCGGGGAAAGTTTGGATATTGTGGATGGCAACATAGTGCTTGAAAAAAATCACAAGCGGGTTTTAATGAGCTTGGCCTCTCTTGCTACGGAAACGCTCTATTCTGCCGAAAACTCCCAGCATATTACATCGGAAACTACCGCCCAAGTAAAAAGCAACGCGTACAGTTTTGGCTGTTGCTTTGCCGAGGTCGAGGTTGATCTGCCCTTGGGCAAGATCAAGGTTCTTGACATGGTGAACTGCCACGACTGCGGCAAGCTGATAAATCCGCTGTTAGCGGCCGGGCAAGTTCACGGCGGCATGAGCATGGCGATTGGTTTAGGCATATACGAGCAGTTTATCTACGATTCCAAAACTGGCAAATTGCTTAACGGCAACTTTTTGGATTACAAGATTCCGACTATTTTGGATCACCCCCGGTTGGAAGCCCGCTTTGTGGAAAATCCCGAACCGACAAGTCCATACGGGACAAAGGCTCTGGGCGAGCCGCCGACGGTTCCCGGCGCCGCCGCGATACGCAACGCAGTGTTGCAGGCAACCGGGGTTGCCATAAATAAAATCCCCATGACGCCGCATCTTTTGTTCAGCGAGTTTAAAGCGGCGGGGTTAATTTAAGGAAAACTTATGTACGATATAGAAGCGTTATACGAAGCTGAAAGCGTCGCCGATGCAGTCGAGTTGTTGCGCGAACATCCGGCGGCCTTGGTTATTGCCGGCGGTAGCGATGTGTTAGTCGAAATCAGAGCCGGCAAGCTGGCGGGTTGCACTCTTATCAGCATTCAAAAGCTGGATGAACTGCGGGGGATTAGCCTTGACGGCGAGGGCGCTTTGCGCATAGGGGCTATGACCAGCATATCAAGCCTGGCAGCCGATCCGTTGGTTCAAAAACATATTCCCGCGCTGGCGGAAGCGGCACAAACAATAGGCGGCCCGCAGCTTCGCAACATTGCTACCATAGGCGGCAATGTGTGCAACGGGGTTACGTCTGCGGACACTGCATCTACCTTAATGGCTTTTGACGCTGTTATGGAATACTTTGGCAAGGCCGGCAAACGCCTTGTGCCAATACAGGAGCATTACATAACGGCCGGGAAAACTGCATTGTCCCATGAGGAAATTCTTACGGCTGTTATTATTCCGCGAGACAGTTACGCGAACTATTTTGGCCATTATATAAAATACGCTATGCGGGAAGCCTTGGACATTGCAACCTTGGGATGTTCCGCGAATGTGCGGCTTTCCAAAGACGGCAAAACAATTGAACGCCTGCGGCTTGCCTATGGAGTTGCCGGGCCTGTGCCAATGCGCTGTCCCTCTGCCGAAGCTGCCGCCGCCGGGATGCCGGCAAGCGAGGAAAGCATTGAAGCGGCGGCCAAGGCGGCAGTCTCCGACATCAAGCCCAGGACAAGCTGGCGCGCCAGCGCGGAGTTCCGCATTCACTTGGCGCAGGAGCTTGCCCGGCGGGCGATTAGGGAATCAATTAAAATGGCAGGAGGCTCGGCGTGAGCGTAACGAAAAAACTTGTGCGATGTAAAATAAACGGCATGAACCGCGAAACCTTTGTTGACATAAGGGCATCTCTTACGGATATGCTCCGGGGCGATTACAGCTTGACCAGCGTGAAGAAGGGCTGCGAGGTTGGCGAATGCGGGGCCTGCAATGTTATGATAAACGGGGAGTGTTTTAATTCCTGCATTTATCTGGCTGTATGGGCCGACGGTAAAGAAATTACGACTACCGAAGGGCTTGTTAGTATGGACGGCGAACTTGCGGCCATTCAGCAGGCCTTCATAGACGAGGGGGCTGTCCAGTGCGGCTTTTGCACGCCCGGCTTTATAATGAGCGCAAGCGAGATTGTCAATTCCGGCAGGGAATACTCCGACGAAGAATTGCGCAAACAGCTTGCCGGCCACCTTTGCCGTTGCACGGGTTACGAGAATATTTTCAAGGCCGTGCGCAAGATCGCCGGCCGCAAGCAATAGCCGTTTGTGAAAAGCCGCCCTTTCGGGCGGTTTTCCAATGCGCAAAAAAAAGAGGATTTATGAGTAAAACTGTAGGCAAAATTGGCCACGAAAGACTTGAAAAACAGTTAAATTTTATCATCGAAATTGACAAGGTGAAAAACATTGTCAGAAGATCAAGGCTGTTTGACGGAAGCCGTTTTGAAAATGACGCTGAACATTCATGGACGATATGCGTTATGGCGCTGTTGCTAAAGGAGTATTCGGACTTTTCCATAAATCTTGAGCGGGTACTTTCAATGCTGTTAATTCATGACATTGTCGAAATAGACGCAGGCGATACATTTTTATACGCTTCTGAAAGGCCGAATGCTCATGCCGATGAAAAAAAGGCGGCTGAAAGAATTTTTGGTTTGTTAGACGAAGACCAGCGAAATTATTTTATGGAGTTATGGGAGGAATTCGAGGCGGGGGAAACCAATGACGCAAAGTTCGCTTCGGTTTTTGACCGGCTGGAGCCTTTAATGCAAAATTATATTCTGGAAGGGGCCGGCTGGAAATCACATAATGTAACTTATGACATGGTCATCGAAAAAAACAAGCACATAATTGAAAACGCCTCGAAAGAGATTTGGGACTTTGTGTTAAAAGTGTTGGACATTGCGGTAGATAGGGGCTATCTGAAAAAATTGTAAACACGGATAGCTCTCAAGGAAAACATAACAGGCGCTTTATCTCGTGTTCAAGGGAAATAAGCGGCTCCGAGCCGTTGGCAAGGGCGCGTACGCAAATGTCGCCATTGCCGGTAAGACTTGCGCCGCCTTTCGCATGGGCAACGCCGGCCGCCGGCGCCTGCCATGAATGGATAACATCGTGAATTTGTTCCATAATGCTTTCGGTAGTATTTTCGCCAAGAGCCGGCCCCGAAAAGAAAATGTTAAGCGAATGCGTAAAACCTTCGAGCAGGCAAAAACCGTCCATTTTCATGCGAGCCGGTTCAAAAAACGTGTTATCCGAGTAAATCAACTCCCCGGCACGATAGGCCTTTACACGATTGCTGTAACGTTTGTACGCAAAACATTCGCCCCGCGCCACCCGGCCGGCGGCAAGAATATCGCAGTAAAAAACAGTCGAAGAAACATCGGCCAAATGAATTTCCGAAACACTTGAAAATGCGGAATGAGCGTAAGGGATAGTCGGCAAAGGCGCGTAAAACAGAGCGGCCGCCTTGCCGACATTTAAGTTTATTTGCCGCAAAGCAGAGCCGCCGCCGTCCATTTTGTGAATCTTTTCAAAAGACTGCGAAAGCAACTCCAAATCAGCGCCGTCGCCAACATCGATCTGCATACGCTGAGTGTCGCCTTCCATAAGCCCGGCCGAAACACTCATAAGCATAACCTGAAGCCTTCCCCCGGCATCGTAAAAAGGACTGGTAATCTTAAACGGAGCTGTAAAACGGATATCCTCCAGCACAGATACATCCTTGCCTTTTTTCACACGCAAAAAAAAATCAGAAAGCTGCGGATACCTGTTTCCCATAACGCTTACAACCCCTCCAGCAAAACATTGCGCTTAATCCAGTTTACAACATCGTCCACACGTTTTCCGCTTTTAATGTCTGTAAAGATGAACGGCTTGTCGCCCCGCATTTTTATAGAATCGCGCTCCATGATTGACAAATCAGAGCCGACATATTGAGCGATGTCAATTTTGTTGATCAAAAGCAAGTCGGAGTTTCTAATGCCGGGGCCGCCCTTGCGCGGAATCTTGTCGCCTTCTGCAACGCAGATTACAAAAATAGTCGTGTCGGCAAGCTCCGGGCTAAAAGTTGCCGAAAGATTGTCGCCGCCGCTTTCAATAAAGACAATTTGCGTGTCGGGAAAACGGGAAACCAATTCTTCGACCGCTTCCAAGTTCATGGAAGCGTCTTCCCGGATAGCCGTGTGGGGACACCCCCCTGTTTCAACACCCGTGATCCTTTCCTTGGGAAGAACGCTGTTTTTTACCAAAAATTCCGCATCTTCCTTAGTGTAAATGTCGTTTGTAACCACACAGATACTGTAGTCCTTGGACATCTTTCGCGTCAACGCTTCGACCAATGCGGTTTTGCCGGAGCCGACAGGCCCCGCAACGCCGATTTTCACATAACTTCTTTCGCTGCTCATTAAACAGCCTCCTTAATTTTATTGGGAACCTCAAAAAACTTCAGCTTTTTGGGTTCCCATAATTTTACGAAATATAAAGACGGGAGTAAAGCCGCTCGTGCTGCATGGATGCAATGTCCATACCCGGCGTGTTGCGGCAAAGATCGTCTTTCGACAAACCCTTTAACTCCACAAGCAATTCTGCAAACAGCCCGTGCAAGCCGCTCAGAATTATTTGCCCGTCCGTTTGACTAAGCGGCACGGTTTTTACGCAAACAGTTACCATTGCCGCCGATTGCGCATACAAATATGCCGCCAGCGCGTTTTCTTTTTCGATATTGCAGGCCGCGCTAAAAACAGCGTAAGCAACAGCGTGCGACACGCGTCCGGCCGCCTGCGACATATAACGCGTAATTATATCGCCGCCGGGCGCCGCAGATTGCGCCACACGCAAAGATGTTTTCGCAAAACGCGACCCCAGTTTAAGAGAAGCTTCCCGCAGTTCCTTCGGCGACTTGCTTGCATAAAGCAGGTTTTCCAGTTCGGCTAGGGCATTAAGGTCTTCCGCCACAGCCGCGTCATAAGCGATAGATGCCGGTAGCAACTCAGTGTAAAGGAAAGAAACCTTCAGATTGTGCTGAATGTATATTTTCGCGCTAGCCGCATCCGTAACATTTCCCTGCTGAATATATGTTTCCAGCCCCAGCGAGTGAGTGTAGCCGCCAATGGGAAAACTTGCGTCATTCACTTGCAGCAGCAAAAACAATTTTTCTATATCCATGTGTGCCATGTTTCCCCTTTTAACCGGCGCTAATGGGAGTGCCCGTGTCCGCGTGCCGACACTTTTTTTTCCGGCAAAAGCCGCGCTTCGGTTTTTTCCGGCGAAAGGCCAAGCTCCGCAATCACTTCTTTAAGCGGCTCCTCGTAAGGCATTAGAAAGTCGTTTTCGCTCTCCCCGTAATAAAAAGGAGCATGGCGGTTACCCACCTCATAGCAAAATGCGGCAAGGTTGCCGGCCGCAAACGTGCCGGCGGCGGTATCAATCCTAACATAGATGCACTCGCAGGGAATTATATTTACGGTGATCACTTCGGTTCCGTCATCGTGCAAAACATCGTCTTGAGTAAAACCTGTGTGGGAAGTCCGGTGATCCATGCGTATCCCCACCTCTTTGCCGCCGCGAGTCATTTTGCGGTCTATGCGTTTGTTCGCGTTATACCATTCAATGTCCAAAACATCGGCGGCGCGGCCGGCAAAGGCCGCATCGCCAAGTTTGCCCAAAACCTTTTCGACAATCATTTTTCCCCCTACCACATTCCGCGAAGCATCAAGAAGCCGGGAATCCATGCGGTAAAAATTCCTTGCAGAATCGCAAGCCAGGGAACAAACTTGCCAAGATTTTTTTTGGCGACAGTTTCAATCCAGCCCGTAAGCCACAGAACCCCCCACAAAATCCAAATTACAGCCATGCGCCAGTCGCCGGCATTGTAATCGACAATGGCAGCGGGAATGGTATTGACCGTAACAAACAAGGAAAACCAGCCGAAAATCCTTGTGTCCAAGTTGTTGGTTTTTATCGCCGCGTTGATCAGGTAGGTGAAACCGAACAGAAGCCCGGCCGCCGCCGCATAATACTCGCCTTGGACAATGGCGATAACATTGACAATTACAGAAAGACTGCCGACAACCCAGTTCAAGATTGACGTCGATTTGTCATCGATATTGGAAAGCCGGCAAATCCCGTTGTTTATAAGCACGATGCCTACATAAAGAAGCACAAGTCCTAACATTTCGATTCCTTAAAACAAACTGTAAAGCTGCGCCAAAGGCAAAACCTCTGCCGGCTTGCTGCTCAATTTTACGCCGTCAACCGTAACGGCGTAAGTTTCCGGGTCTACCTGAATGTCCGGCGCGGCATCGTTGTACTTCATGTCGCTCTTTGAAATGTTGCGACAGCCGCGCACCGGCAGCAGCGTTTTCTGAAGCCCCAATTTAGCCCCCACGCCGTTTTTAATCGCCGCCTGCGAAACAAAGGTAATGCAAGTTTTGAATACCGCCTTGCCCGCCGCGCCAAACATATGTCGGTAAAACACAGGCTCCGGCGTGGGAATGGATGCCCCCGGATCGCCCATGCGGGAGCCGGCTATCATGCCGCCCTTGATGATAAGTTCGGGTTTTATGCCAAAAAACGCCGGATTCCACAGGATGAGGTCTGCGAATTTTCCTTTTTCGATTGAGCCGACATAATCGGCAATCCCGTGAGTAATCGCGGGGTTTATCGTATACTTTGCGACATAACGCTTGACGCGAAAGTTATCGCTGCCTTCTTTGTCGCCCTCCAATGGGCCGCGTTCTTTTTTCATTTTGTCGGCAGTTTGCCATGTCCGCACGATAACCTCGCCCACGCGCCCCATCGCCTGCGAGTCGGAACTCATCATGGAGAAAACGCCCATGTCGTGTAACACATCTTCGGCTTCCATTGTTTCCGGCCTTATGCGCGAATCTGCAAAGGCGACATCTTCCTGAATCGATTTGTCCAAGTGGTGGCAAACCATCAGCATATCCAAATGTTCTTCCAGCGTGTTTACCGTGTAGGGCATTGTCGGGTTTGTGGAAGAAGGAAGCACGTTTTGCTCGCCGGCAACCTTGATAATGTCCGGCGCGTGCCCGCCGCCAGCCCCCTCCGTATGATAAGTGTGAATCGTGCGCCCGGCTATAGCCGCGATAGTGTCTTCCACACAGCCGGCTTCGTTAAGCGTGTCGGTGTGAATGGCAATTTGCACGTCATATTCGTCGGCAATTTTAAGCGCACTGTCTATAGTGGAAGGAGTCGTGCCCCAGTCTTCGTGGAGCTTCAGCCCCACAGCGCCGGCTTCGATCTGTTCTGCAAGCGGTGCCCAGGCCGCGCTGTTGCCCTTGCCGGTAAAGCCAATGTTCATAGAATATTCTTCTGCGGCCAAAAGCATCATCGCCATATTCCAGGGGCCTGGCGTGCAGGTTGTCGCCTTTGTGCCGTCAGCAGGCCCGGTGCCGCCGCCAATCATCGTAGTAATTCCGCTAAAAAGTGCCGTGTCGATCTGCTGCGGGCAAATAAAGTGAATGTGCGTGTCAATGCCGCCGGCAGTTACAATCATTTTTTCGCCGGCAACAGCTTCCGTTGACGCTCCCACTACCATGCCCGGCGTTACGCCGTCCATAATGTCCGGGTTACCCGCTTTTCCAATGCCTGCGATTTTTCCGTCTTTTACGCCAATATCTGCCTTGTAAATGCCAGTGTAGTCGATAATGACAGCGTTTGTTATAACAAGGTCTAAATCGCCGTCCGCGCTTGTGGTGTTAGACGATTGCCCCATGCCGTCGCGGATTGTTTTTCCGCCGCCGAATTTTATCTCGTCGCCATAGACCGTGTAATCTTTTTCGATTTCGATAAACAGCTCCGTGTCGGCCAGCCGGACTCTGTCGCCGGTTGTGGGGCCGTACATTAATGCGTATTTTTTACCGTCGATAATGTGGCTCATTTGTCATCCCCCTTGCGGATAAACCCTTTTTCCCTTGCCCGGTCAAGAGCCGCTTGCAATGTTTCGCTGTTAGCATCGCCGCTTGTCAGATTGTTGAAACCGTACACACGCTTGCGGCCGCCAAGCTCGACAAGACGCACAGTTTTTGTTTCCCCCGGCTCAAAGCGCACGGAAGTGCCAGAGGGAATGTTCAAGCGCATGGCGAAGGCTTTTTCTCTGTCAAATGACAGAAGCTTGTTCACCTCGAAAAAATGAAAGTGGGAGCCAACCTGCACAGGCCTGTCGCCCGTGTTGCTCACCTTTATTTCCGCCGTGCGCCGCCCCTTGTTCAGCTCGATTGTTTTGTTACACGAAATTATTTCGCCCGGAATCATTGTGCCGCTCACTTTGCCCTCCTAGTTTGGACTGATTGGATTGTGGACTGTTACAAGTTTTGTGCCGTCTTTAAAAGTCGCTTCGATTTGTATTTCGTGAATCATCTGCGGCACGCCTTCCATGACATCATCGGCGCTAAGTATTTTCCGGCCTAGCTCCATAAGTTCGGTAACCATTTTGCCATCACGCGCATATTCCATTAGCTCCGAACTGATCAATGCGACGCTTTCGGTATAGTTCAGCTTCAGCCCCCGTGCCTTGCGCTTTTTCGCAAGTTCGCCCGCCGTGTGAAGCATGAGTTTTTCCATTTCTCTTGGCGTAAGTTTCATTTTGCCTCCTGCCTGTTGCGAGTCTGGCTTGCCCAAAACCGGCAGTCCCTGACAAGCTCTCTTGTTAAATATCTACAATTTGCGGATAAATGTCAAGAGGGATTTAAGGCAACCGCACGACAAACGCTCGAGCTTCGGAATTTAATCCCATTTTAATCACACGGAGGCACAAAGACACAAAGGCACAAAGTTAAAAAAGGGAAGAAAACGCCGCTTTATCATGCTTTATGCCCTTTTTGCGCTATATTGAGGCAAGAAGAAGACTCAGGCGTATCATAGTTCTGCCCGAACTTTTGTGCCTTTGTGTGAGCCTCTCTTAAAATCAAGTCGGAACTTCCTTCAGACAGCCGCCGCCGCAGCCTCCTTGAGCAGAATCCATGTGGCACCGCTGCCGCCGGCCGAAGCCTTTTCTTGCCCGCTTTCCCCCGCGTAGGGGCATTTTTCTATAAACTCGCGGACAATGCGCCCCAGCACGGCATCGCCGTTTGAGTGGTTCCCCTTGCCGTGAATAACAAGCACCTTTTCAAACGCGCTGTTTTTCGCCTTGGAAAAAAAGTTTTCCAGCGAAAGCCAAGCCTCGTCCCTGGTAAGACCGTGAATATCCAGAACGTCGTCCGGTTTTTTAGAGCGCAAACGCCGGCGAAGCCCGCTATTTCTAGACGACTTGTAGTCGCTTTCGTCTTTTTTATACGCATGAACCCACGCGTCCATAGCGTTCGGAGATTGCCCACGTTCCCACTTCTCGAAAATATCTTTGAAACTCATAACTTTCCCCTCTTTTTAAGGAACCGCCGGTTAACCTGAAGCTAACCGTTTCCTTAGTAAAATACCACGGCATCCGCCGGCACCCAGCCTGCGGCGCCCCCGGCTTCGTTTGCTACAGCCCAAACCCAGGGCGTATTGTTCCCCCTAAGTATCACCAAGGGCTGACCCTGCCTGAAAATGTAAATCTGCTCTCCCGCATAGCTGGGCGCACGGCGGACAGGCGTTTCTGTCGCTACCGCATAGCGCGCGCCGCGAAGGCTTCTTTCCCCCGGCAGGGGATTTATCACCCGATAAAAACTGAAGAAACCCGCTATCGCGAAAACAGCCATTCCTAACAGCGCCGCTTTTTTTATAAACGCGCTGTTCCTAAACCAAAAACAAACCAGAGATAAAATCGTTGCAAAAAAGAAGGAAAGTCCCAAAAAAAACATGGGAATTCTGCGCCTTAGCCGGTTTTCATCGTTTGTATTGAAAAAACCGAGGCTCTCCTCGGCCTCTATGCGGATAGGAATCAAAATCGAGCCTGAAGGATGATCCCGCTCGCCGCGCCGCAACTGGGCAAGAGCCTGCGCCTGCCGGCCGTCTTCCCACAAAGTCCGGGCAAGATTGTAAAGGGCCTCTATTTCCTCCTGCGCCGAGGCACGCGGAAATCTTCCATATAAGATGGGGTCTATCGCGGGAAAATCGGGCGCGGCAAAAGCCGCATCCCCGTCAAGAGCCGCCTGCTCCAAACCGGCCTCGATTACGATAACCGCCGGCGGGGGGGAGCTTGCATTTATGTGCAAAGCCGGGATTTCAAAGAGAAGGTTCCCATGCCGCAAGGAGCGGGCGGGAAGGTAAACGAGATGCGGGCTTAGGGCGATCAGACGAAAGCTAAGAAGAAAGCCGCCGCCCTCCGCCAGGGCCAGGGCCGCCGCCTGCGGGTTTAGGCTTTCAAGGATGATGCCAGGCGGAATGTCCGGCATGAAAAACCCGGCAGGCGGCAGCGGAGCGGGAAAGTCCGCCACACGAAGGTAAAAAATGAAAGGCTCCCCGACAACAGGAGCCGCCGGAAGCCCCTCCCAAGAAACGGCAGGACGCAAAAGTTCGTCCTCGGTCGCCACCACTCCCTGCGCGGCTATGGTAACCGACACCGGGAGGGTTTGCGTCAGCCCCTGCGGGCTTAAAACCGTAAAAGCCTGCAAGGTTACATTCCCCGGATTTATGGGGACAAACCTGAATTCCACGACGGTTTGTGCACCGGCGGGAAGCTCCTGCCGGTTTTGGCTGACGCTTTCCAAAAAAAGCAGGGGCGAAATAAGCGGCTCCAAAACGGCTACGGAGTCCGGCTCCGGGTAATCGATTTGCAGGCTGATAAGCCAGCTCTGGCCGACAACGGGGGTCTGCGGGTAAAATGACAGGCTTACCTCGCTGCCGGACAGGCCTTGCGCGAAAAACCACGGTGCGATGCCCGCCTGCGAAAAAAGAAAAATCAGAGTTAGTTTTGCAAGTTTTTTCATGTTAAAAATCCGGCCCCGATTGCATACCCGCGTCGGCTTCCCATTCGGTAGCCCTCCACTGGTCGCGCTCCCTGTCGCGCATAAACTGAAAAAGCGCGTCCCTGGCCTGCTGCGCCTGAAGGCCTTCCGCCTCGGTTTCGTCGTCCGTAGCGGCCTCGCCGTCCCCGCCGCCCCCGCGCTCCAGCGCGAGCAGGGCAAGCTCAAGATTGCGCCTTGCGTTGAGTCTTTGCGGCTCTATTCTAAGCGCTTCCCGGAAGGCGGCCGCCGCCGCGTAAAAATCCTCTTGCCCAAAAAGAATGATTCCGTAATTGTAGTTTAACCTGTAGAGCAGTTCCCGGTGCCCTGCCGCATCTTCGCCGCTCAAAAGCCGCCTGCTGTTTTCAAAACGCTCAAGAGCGGCCTCGTCTTCCCCAAGTGTGTAGAACAGCGCGCCAAGCCCGAACTCGGCATAGGGGGCGGCTTGGGGAAAATCCAACGCCCTTAAATACGCGGCTATGGCATCGTCGTATCTTCCGCGCGAATAAAAAAAGTTAGCTTCCATTATTACGAGTTTGCCTCTGGAGCAGGATGAAAGTAAAAGCAGGGCGATCAGAAAGAGAAGCGCCACCCGGTTCATTTTGCCCATTGCTTCCTCCGTGCCGGCGCCATTGGCGCAAATTTAGACATGGCGTAAATAGCGACGGCGATTATGACAAACATGGACCGGCGTTCCTGCTGAAGCGAATGTGCCGCCGGCGCAAAGCCGCCGGAGAGCGAGCTTAAATGCGCCGCAAGGACTGCCGCCGCATCGCTCGCATTGCCGTCTATGTATATGCCGCCTGTTTGTTCCGCCGCGTTTCGCATAACAGCCGCATCCCGACTGGAAATGTGTCCGGCTGTAGAAGCCGTCCCGGCTGGCCGCCCCTCGTCGCTGCCTACGGCGACGGCGATTACGGAAATATCCCGGCGCGCGCTGTAGTTAAGCGCGTTTGAAAAATCACCCAGGGTGGCCTCGCCGTCAGAAATTAAGATGATTGTCTGGCGTGTTAAAAAAGATGCGTGAAACGCGCCGGCGGCGGCCATTACCAGTGCCTCTAGGTTTGTGCCCCAGCCGGTTATCGACGCGCTGTCTAGTTCTTCCAGAAAGGCCAGCACTGTCTCGTAGCTCCATGTTAGCGGAATGGCCAACACTGCCGACCCTTTGCCTATGGCCACGGCGTGTCGGGAGCCGGGGGCGGCGGCGACGGCTTCTTTTGCCAGTGCCAGGGCGCGTTCCAGCCGTGAAACTTCCGTGTTGTTTGCGCCCGGCACATCTAGGATGTCCATGCTACGGGAAAGGTCTATGGCGAAAACTATGTCAAGTCCCCGTCTGTTGTCGGCTCTTGCCGGGGCGTACCCCCAACGCGGCCCTGCCAGCGCGATTATGGCGCAGGCGACAAACAGTTTGAAAAAAAACGATGAGATAAACAGTTTGTTTTTAAGCCCCCCGGAAAGCAGTCTTGCCCGTTTGCCCTGTTTGCCGAATATGTCGAAGGCTATCATGGGTATTAACACCGCAAGAAAAGCCAAAACCCAAGGCTGGGCAAAGCCTATTGTCTCGTTCATCCTGTCTTAGCTCCTTTTCGCGTTTTTCAAGCCCCTGTTTGCCATGACCCCATTATACTACAGGCTGGCGGCCGCTGGCAAGCCGGCAGTTCTTTAGGGAACCAATTCTCAGTTTAACGCTCTTGAAGAAGGAAGCCTCACACCAAGGCACAAGAGGCTGCAGAAAAAACCGATGCTTCAGCCCCTGTTTTTCATTTGCGCAAAATACGGTTAAGAACGAGGATTCGGATTTTAATCCGCATCCTCGATTGTGTTTAATCATCGTTTCCCTAAGGCCGCACAAGCCGGAAACCTTTTAAGCCGGCTCTGTTGACCCGGTATTCCATTCCCAGCCCACTCCAATCGGGTCTGGCAGCCGAGCGGGCATCTCGCACGGAATTGAACAAGAATCCGCCGCGTACAATTAAGTAATCACCCCAGCTCCCGTCCCACACCCACTCATACACATTCCCGTGAATGTCGTACAAGCCCCAGGGGTTAGGCTCCTTCAAGCCGACTTCCCGCGTGGCATCCCCTCTGTTAAAACCGAACCAGCCTATCCGGTCAAGGCTTTCTTGGTTAGTCCAGTCTTGCTCCCCGTTGCTAAAGGCCGTGGTTGTCCCGGCGCGGGCGGCGAATTCCCATTGCGCTTCGGTCGGCAGGCGGTAGCCGGTGGAGCCGGGCACAATTTGAACCGCGCTCCATGCGTCAAAGTTCGGGTGGTTAATGCTTGTTGGCACATCCCCCCAGTCGTCGGGATTAGTGCTGCCGTTTATCATGTACGCCGGGGTAAAGCCTTCCCCTTCGCCCAAACGGTTCGCGAATTCGCTCAACCGATTCGCGAAAACCAGAATGTCAAACCAGCTTACGTTTTCCACCGGCCGCCTGCCCTGCACGTCCCCGCCTATGGGGTTTGAATTGTGAACGCTGGGATTGTTCCCCATTACCGCGTACCACTGCGCCTGGGTTACCGGGGTCTGGCTTATCCAAAAGCCCTCGCTTATCGTTACCCATCGCTGGTCTTCCCTTCCGTCGTCCATCCTGCCAAGTTCTGTCGGCGGGCTGCCCATAAGAAAGGCTCCGCCGCCGGTGCGCACCTCGCCCATGTCAAGGTCGCCGGGGCCTATGACGATAATGTCCCCGTGGCTGGGCGGGCGGGTAATGGTAAAATGGCCCGACGTTACAAGGTCGCAGCCGGCCAAGCCAAAAACGATTGCCGTCGTCAATGCGGCAATCCCGAACAGTTTTGCTGTGTTTTTCATGAGATTATCCTTATGTTTTTTGTTTGAGAAAAATCGCTGTGTCTATGTCTATCTTGGTCTAATTCACGGGGGG
>WRKI01000300.1 GCA_009778155.1 Spirochaetota bacterium | reverse complement strand
CCCCCCCCGTTGGATCCGGGCATAGGGCGTTTTTTAACCGGCATCAAAGAAAAGCCGCCTCCCTTGGTAAAAGAATGGCGCAGGTCTCAAAAAAATCGCACAAAACTGCTGGCAGCGGCCTTTAGGCAGGCTGATACAGCGCAAAAAAGAGGGTAAAAATGAAAATCAGGTACAAACTGAGCATAATCGTGGCCGCCTCGATTATTTTTATGGTTTCTGTAGGCGCGTCCATACAGACCGTCCGCACAATGGCTCTAAGCAGACAGCTTGGCATAGAAATACTGGCGCAAATGGGCGCTTTCTGGACAGAATACTGGTCCGGCCGGCTGAACGCCGACTTCCGGGTGCTGAACGCGCTGTCTGACATAATGGGCGATTTTGAAAACCTGCCGCAAGCCATGCGCCGGGACACCTTTGACGAAATGAAACACAGCATAGTCGCCGCAAGCCCGGAGTTCTTCGGCATAAACGCCCTGTGGCTGCCCGACATACTGGACTCGGACGCAGACAACATAGACCGCACCGGCAGCACCCCCACAGGCCAGTTCGGCAGCGCCTTTATCCGCGAACTTGCCGGCGGCCAAATCGAACACCGCACGCTTTTGTCCGTCGCCGAAATGCACGCCCACATCCTAAGCCCGCAGGCACGCGCCGACCGTGCCGAGCAGCCCCATATGCGCATTGTGCCGGGCCGCGGCGAGGTTTGGATCGTTACGATTTCCGTGCCCATAATCAACAGAGCCAACGATCAGGTCGTGGGCGTGCTTTCCGCCCTTCTTGACGTCATGCTGTTTCAACCCCAGATGCAGTCCTTCATTGCGGCGCATCCGCAAATCGCCCTTGTCGCCGTTTACGCCGGCAACGGCCACATCATGGGCACTTCGTCCCCCAACCCCGCCGTCATCCACTCGAACCTTAGCGAAAGAGGCAGTATGTTCGGCGACGCGCTGCCGCAGATGATAAATGCCGTCCACTCCGGGGCAGACCTGCAAACAAGCTTTTTTTCGCCTGACTTAGGCGGCAACGTGGAAATCGTCTTAAACTCCCTGCCCGTGGGCGCGAACTCCGGCATGACATGGAGCGTTGGACTTTTAAAAACAGAGGCCGTAATGATGGCTCCGATCAACGCAATCACGCTGGAAGTTATGATCATCGTAGCCGCGCTTATGGCGGCCATTATAATCGCGGCCATTGTGTTTTTCGGAAAGGCCACCCGGCCTCTTGTATGGCTGCAACATGAGATTGGCGTTCTTGCGGATGGCGACTTCAGAGATGTCGAGCTTTTAAACTACAAGGGCAGGGACGAGATTGGCGATCTTATAAAGAGCTTTGACGGAACCCAAAAGGGAGTCAAGGCCTTGATCACGAAAGTGAAGGGCGAAGCGGACACCCTCTCCGACATTGGCGAGACGCTTTCCAGCAACATGAACGAGACAGCGGCGGCGATGAACCAGATTACAGCTAACATCCAGAGCGTCAAAGGCCGGGTGGTAAACCAGAGCGCGAGCGTTACCGAAACTAGCGCGACGATGAAACAGCTTGTGCAGAACATTGACCGGCTGGACGGTTTTATAAGCGATCAGAGCGGTTATGTTTCCACAGCGTCGTCGGCTGTCGAGGAAATGGCGGCGAACATTCGCTCGGTTACCGACACTTTGGTAAAAAATTCGGCCAACGTAAAGCACCTTATGGAGGCCAGCGAGATTGGCCGCACCGGGATCAACGAAGTGGCCGCCGACATTCAGGAAATTGCACGCGAGTCTGCCGGCCTTATGGAGATTAACGGCGTAATGGAAAACATCGCAAGTCAGACCAACCTGCTTTCGATGAACGCCGCAATCGAAGCCGCACACGCGGGGGAGGCCGGCAAGGGTTTCGCCGTCGTGGCCGACGAGATTCGCAAATTGGCCGAAAGTTCCAAGGAGCAGTCAAAAATCATCGGCACGGTGCTGAAAAAGATAAAAGGCTCTATCGACAAAATTTCCAATTCCAACGAAAGCGTCCTTAGCAAGTTCGAGGACATTGAGTCGGGCATCCGGGTTGTGGCCGATCAGGAGGACAATATTCGAAATGCGATGGAGGAGCAGGACGTGGGCAGCCGGCAGATCGTCAAGGGCATTTTGGAGATTACCGAGATTACCAACAAGGTGAAAAGCGGCTCCAGCGAAATGCTGCAAGGGGCCAACGAGGTGATCCGGGAAACGGGCAATTTGGAAAACGCCACCCGCGAGATTAGCGACAGCATGAACGAGATGGTTTCCGGCGCGGATCAAATTAACATCGCAGTAAACCAAGTAAACGACATCAGCGGGCAGAACCGCCAGGCGATAGGCACTCTTGCCAAGGAGGTTTCCCTCTTCCTGATTTAGATCGCAACCGGTTGTCTCACACGGAGGCACGATTCGGAAAAAGCTCACACAAAGGCACAAAGGCACAAAGGTTTGTTTTGGGAGCCATTGCTTGGGGAGAAAGCCCCTGCCGGGCACAAAGCGGGGAATTTTCACCACGGAGTTTCACGGAAGAGAGGATCACACGAAGGCACGGAGCTTTGCTTTGCGAGCCGCTGCCCGGCGGGAAAGCTCCGGCCGGTGCACTTAGAACTGCCGGCCGGCGGCCGTCTTGTAAGCCCTTGCGTGTTCCCTTTCAAGATCGTCCAAAAGATTTTGCTCAAGAGAGCCGCCGCCTTCGAGCGTCCGCAGGGCGGCCTCCACTTGGGCGGCGGCCTTTGCCAGCGGCTTGTCGTTTAAAAGCCCGGCGATGTTTTTTAAGTTGTGAGCCAGCCGCGTCGCCGTGTCTATGTCGCCGGCATTGATACCCTGCTTTATTTCCGACGGGGCATCCCTTTGGCTTTCCAGAAAGTCCTCGCGGATTTTTTCCGCCATTTCAGGACTTGCCAGAAAATCGTCCAGGGCGTTGCCGCCGGCGGAGTCCAAGTCGCTAAGGTCTATGCCGAGGCTTTCAAGCTCCGCTTCAAGATCGGCATCGCTTAAGCTTTCCACTTCCGGCATCGCCGCCGGCTGTACCGACGGCTCCGTTACGCGCTTGTCCCTGATAAACTTTGTCAAGATAGCGTCAAGGTGCGTTACCTGAATAGGCTTTGATATAAAACCGTCAAAACCGTTTTTCAGAAACTCTTCCGCCTGGCCGATCAGCGCGTTGGCAGTAAGCGCGACAATGGGCGCGTCATAGCCTCTTTCGCGCAGAATCCTAGTCGCTTCGATCCCGTCAAGGTCTGGCATCATGTGATCCATGAACACAATGTCAAACCTTTGCCCGCCGGCAATTTTTTCCAGAGCCTCAATGCCGCTGTCGCAAGTTTCAACCTGAACCTTGTACATGGCCAAAAGCCCCTTTGCAACATACAAGTTTGTGTCAACATCGTCCACAACCAAAACACGGCCTTCCGGCATGGCCTGCGGCACAAAGTTCAGCTTTTTTGCGATAGACTTTGAATCCGTGCGCAACTCTTTTAGGGCAGTTACAGACTCCGCGCCCAAAAGTTTTTCGCCGGCAGCCTTTTGCGGAATTTTCACCGTAACGCAAGTACCCTTGCCGGTTTTGCTTTGCACGTCAATCTTGCCGCCCATAAGCTCAAGCAGGCTCGCCGTGATCGCCATCCCAAGGCCGGTTCCCTTGGAGAACTTCATCTCTTTTTCGTGGAAACGCGCGTATTCGTTGAACAACGCTTCAAGCTGATCCTCGTTCATGCCGTGCCCGGAGTCGCTAATTGCGATTTCTAAATTTTCACCCGGCAAAGCGACAACCTTTAGCTTGACAAAACCGGCATCCGTATATTTGAAAGCGTTTGACAAAAGATTGTTCAGAATCTGCTTTACGCGAAGCTCGTCGCCGACAAGCTTTGCCGGAAGCCGCTCGTCCACATCCACGATAAAATCTATTTTTTTGCTGCCAAGATACACAAGATTAAGCTGGACTACATCGCTTAACATACCGGCGGCATCGTAGACATCGCTATCGATAGTCATTTTGCCGGCTTCTATTTTGGAAAGATCAAGAAGATCGTTTACAATGCCAAGAAGAATGTTGGCGGAATTGTGAATTTTCGCAAAGGCCTCTTCCTGTTCCAGCGCAAGTTTACTGCGAAGCTGTATCTCCGAAATTCCCAACACGGCCGCTATCGGCGTGCGAATCTCGTGGCTCATGCGGGCTAGGAACCTGCTTTTTGCACGGGAGTTTTCCTCGGCGGCTTCCACTCGCAGTTTTTCATCGTGCGCCATTTTCACGCTGCGCTTAAGCTCGCTGACATCGCTGGAATATGTTACTACGACATTTTTATCGTTCAGCTTCATGCGGTAGCCGATAACGTCGTAAAACACCGGCTCGCCACTGCCGCGCACCCCGATAAAGTCGCAGGCGGCCGAACCTTCGTCTAACACTTTTTTCAGATAATTCGCCCAATATTCCCTGGAAGGGCGGCCGTCTTTTTGCGTTTCCGGGAAAAAATCAAACCATCGTTTTGTGTATTCTTCTTTGTGGCCAAGGTCGTAAATGTCAACGGCTTTGTGGTTGGAATCTATGCAGTCAAAGTTTTCATCCCAGTATTCGATAAAAAGCGGCGTGTTTTCAAACATAAGCTGAACGCGCTCGGCCGCCTCCTGCCTTTCCTTTTCGGATTTTTTTAATTCGCGCAGGTCTATCGCATAAGCTAACACAAGGTCTTCGCCGTTATGTTTTATGCTGAAGCAGATCACTTCCGATGGAATCGGCTCGCCGGCCGCCGTCTGGTGCATCCACTCGAATTGGAGATACCCCTGTTCCAAACATTTTTGCATCACCTCCCGGCCTTTCTGCAAGGAAGCCGCCCCGTCCGGCTGGAAATCCGGGGAGGCGACAAAAAAGTTAGACGCAAAGGCTTCCTTGTTTTTAAGGCCGTATCTTCGCAGGGCTTCTTTGTTGCAGTCCAGAATGTTAAGGTTTTTGTCAAAAACCGTCATGACAATCGGGGCGGAATCGAACATAAGCCGGCGCACTTCGTCCATTTGGCTTTCTTTGTAAAGGCGCAGTCCCTGGGAAAGCGTGCGCGTCATGGAATAAAGCAGCAAGGGCAATAACACGAAGACCACGCCGGCCACCCCTGCCGCCGATCGCTGTATGGAATCCAGCGCGCTTGCCATTTGCTCGTAGGCGGCCTGGCTTGCGTAATTCGGCATACCGCCGGGTGCTTCAATTATTCCTAAAAAAGCGATTTTTTGCTCGCGCACGCTGCCGACGCCTCTGAAGGCGATTACGGTGAAAGAAACAACGCTTGCCAAAAGGACAAGCAAGATCAAAAAAGAGATTTTAAGTTTTTTGAAAACCGTGATGATTTTTAGCCGCTCCGGCATCCCCCCCCCTTTGGCGCGAATCTGCGTCAGTCTGCCTCGGCCGCAGCATCAGCATCAGCCTCGGCATCGGCCGCAGCCGCCGCCGCAGCCTCGTCCGCGATCTCAGCCGCCGCCTCGTCGCCGGTAAGCTTGCCGCCGCTCATGACTTTTTCCAAGGCCTTGTAAACCCTGCCCGCGTTGGGTGGTTTTACCACATAATCCTTGGCGCCGGATCTTACGCACTCGATTATGCTCGCCCTGTCGCTGGAGCCGGTGCACATTATAATTCTCGCCTCGCTGTCAATCTCCATGAATTCCTTGACAAGAGCCTTCCCGTTGTAGTCCGGCATTACGATGTCAAGAAAAACGACATCGGGCTTTACTTCCTTGTACATGAACAGGGCATCCGTCCCGTTGGCCGCTTCCACGACAAGGTGGGGGTTGGCTTTGTCCTGCGCCAGAAGAATGTCTTTGAGCGCCTTTCGCATAATCATTATGTCGTCTACAATCAGTATTTTAAGATTTGCCACAACCGGCCTCCTTTTTTTGGGAAAACGGGGGGAGGACTGCAAAGGCAAAAGCCCTTCCGCCCCTCCCCCCGTCATTTTGACGCGTAGCTAATGCTGCCAGCCGGCCTACAGGAAGGCCTCGATAGCGGCAAACCACAGGTCCCAGTTTGTCCCGCCGGGATTGCCCATGACGATGACCGCAGGCAGGCTGTGGATAAGCGTCGCCATAAGAGTAGCCCTGTGTGCGGCGTAGAACTCGGCGTAGGTTACCGACTGGTTGGGAAAGGGAACCGACTGAAGGCCGGCTTCGATCACGTTCACCCTTACAAAGTTGATCGCCAAAAAGCCGTCGAGCACTTCGACAACTCTTTCTTCCGGCTGCCCCATAGCGGCAAGCGCGGCGGACAGGCCGTAGAACCCGCTCCTAAGGTTTTCCGGAAACCTTTCCAGAGCCGCCTCTGTGTTTGCGCTTGAGGCAAACCTTGCAAAAGGCTCCTGGGCCGAGACTCCTGGCACGACAATGGCGGCCAGCACGAAAAACGCAACTGCAATAACTGCTTTCTTGGACATGGGAATTCTCCTTATTATCTGTGCCCCAAAAGGGGCGGTTTTGCCGCCTGCAACAACGGCAACCCGGGCAAGCCCGTGTAAGATAACTATAACATAAGATGCCGCTTTTGTCTATAGGCTAGTCCGAAGCTGTCAAACTAAGGCCGCACAAGCCGGAGACCCAGCAAAGAGTCCCGAAAGGACGGGCCGTCGCTGTTCCGGTTAGCCGAGCGGGCGTTCTTTGCACCGCCGAACCAACTTCCGCCGCGAATGACGCGGAAAGACCCCGAAGACGCGCCTGCCGGGTTTGTCTGCGCTTGGGAGGAATATTCGTCGTACAAGTCCCACACCCACTCCGACACGTTTCCGTGCATATCGTAAAGCCCCCATGCGTTGGGCTGTTTCAAACCCACCGCGTGCGTTATGCCTCCGGAGTTAAATTTAAACCAGCCAATGCCGTCAATTGAAGGGCTGTCCTCCCAGTCGGCCGCCCCGTTGCTAAAGGCCGTCGCCGTGCCTGCGCGCGCCGCGTATTCCCACTGCGCCTCGGTCGGCAGCCGCCAGCCGCTGGAACCGGGAAGGGTCTTCACCGCATCCCAGATGCTGTTATTGCCTTCCGGCACATCCCCCCAGTCGTCGGGGTTCGTGCTGCCGCTTATGCTGTATGCCGGGCTGAATCCTTCCTTTATGCTCAAGCGGTTGGCAAACACAAGCGCGTCGTACCAGCGAACTTTTTCCACCGGCCGCCGCCCCTGCTCCTCCCCGGCGGCTGGGTTATCGTTAAAAGAACTGGGGTTGGCGCCCGCGCCCATTACGCGTTCCCACTCCTCCTGCGTTATCGGATACACCCCCAGCCAAAAACCGCTCGAAATCGTTACCTGCCGCTGTGAGTTTTCGCGCTCCAGACGCCTGCCGGGTTCGTCTGCCGGGCTTCCCATTGTGAAGGCCCCTGCGGGAATCCACGCGGTTTTAATGCCTGCCGGCGACACCGTTGTTTCCCCGGCCTGTCTGCCTTGCTGGGGGGTAACTTCTTTGCCGCAAATATTGCAAAAATTCGATTCGAGTTCTAACTCCTTATTGCATGAACTACAAATTTTCATTCAATCCGTCTCCTCTTTCAGTGGGGTTCAAGCCGGCGGCTCCTTAACCTATTCCAGCATTTTTGTCCGTATTTGTCAATCCTGTAGACAAAAATTTAGGATTTATTGTACAATGGGCTTATGGGAAGTGAAGAACTGTCAAAGTATATCGTTATTGATAAGGGTATACGCTTTGGAAAGCCCTGTATCAAGGGCACTCGTATATCTGTTGGAGATATTCTTCAATGGCTGTCAGAAGGCATTTCCGTTTCAGAAATACTGGACGACTATCCATTACTAAAGGAAGTTCATGTATATGCGGCATTGGCCTTTGCAGCAAGACGTGAAGAAGTTACTAAAATACTGGAATTTGCCTGAAAATAAATGAAAATACTGCTTGATGCAAAAGGAAGGCGCGGGCTTACCGTAGCTCAATCCTAACCTTTGTGCCTTCGTGTCTTTGTGCCTTTGTGTGAGATATTTCCGAGGTTCGTGTCATTCATGCGTTTGTCGTGGCCATGTTTCTGCTTGCCGGGGAAATTTTCCCGTTAATTTCGCCCAGCTATTGACATTCGCGGCGGTTTGTGTTAGACTTTAATTAGCCGCGAATACTCAAGGCGGGCAATAGCGCAGTTGGTTAGCGTACAAGTCTGGGGGACTTGGGGTCCCCGGTTCAAATCCGGGTTGCCCGACTGGAGTATTCGCGGCTTTTTTAATGGAGAAGCCCCATTGGAAAAAGCCAAAAAACGACTATCTCTTTTCTTGATCTTTTTTCTCTTGCTTTTGGCGGCAGGCGGCCTGCTTTTGCTGCCCTTCATGGGCGAGCTTGAAAGCGACACTTTTAGAGAAACCTTTTCCGCGCAGATTGCCGGGCTGGGCCTTTGGGGGGTCGCGCTTTTTTACTGCATACAAGTATTGCAAAACCTGATCGCCTTTATTCCCGGCGGCCCTTGGCAAGTTATTGCGGGGGCGGCTTTTGGAACTTGGAGGGGGCTTTTTATCTTGCAGGCAGGCGTTCTAACATCGGCGACCATTATTTTCACCCTTGTAAGACGCTTCGGAAGCGCCCCTTTTACACGGTTTTTGGGGGCGGACATTACGGAAACTTGGGGCTTTCTTAAAGACGAAAAAAAAACAGCGCGGGCGGTTTTTATCCTGTTCATTATACCCGGACTGCCCAAGGATGCCATGACCTGCCTTGTCGCCTTGACAAAACTCCCGCTGGCGGTGTTTCTCCCCGTTTCGCTGGCCGCCCGGTTTCCGGGAATGCTTTTAAGCGTCATGATGGGCGATGCGGCCATGCAGGGCAACTGGCATTTGTTCGCCGCTGTTTTCGGAATAACCGCCGTCGCGGGCATTTTGGGGATACAGTTCAAAGAGCGCGTTAAAAAAGCCCTGTTTCGCGCCTAATGCCGGCTTTAAGGCTTGACATTTTTTGCCTTTTCGTGTTATTGTTTACAAATAGCTGTTGCAAGTTGCAACTTAAAAGCTCGCGGTTTTCTCTGCACAGCCTCAAGGCCTTTTTGGTTCTAGTGGTTAAAATCATGCATATTGGATAAATGTGATGGATGATGATATTCTTACGATAGAAGAAGTTGCCAAGTATTTACGGGTGTCCGAGCGCACCGTTTACGATTGCGCCCAAAAGGGGGAAATCCCGGCGGGAAAAATCCGGTCGGCTTGGCGTTTTAAGAAATCTGAAATTGACAAATGGGTCAATGAACGGTTGCGGGTGAACACGTTAAGCCCTCAAATCGCTTCTATTAAGCTGGAAAGCTTTCTTGCGCCGGAGCGTGTTGCTTTTATAAACTATGCCAACAAGCGTGATGCGATTCTGGCTCTTGTGGAAAACATAGCGACCGCCCCGCAGGTAAAAAACAAGCAGGAGCTTGCCGCGGAAATACTAAAGCGCGAAGAGCTTATGAGCACGGCAATCGGCCGGGGCATCGCCATTCCGCATATCCGGCTTTCTTCGGTTACCGACCTGGTCGTTTCCGTGGGCATAAGCGGCACGGACATCACCGATTTTCACCCGCTGGATGACGAGCCGGTGCGTCTGGTTTTAATGATTGCCGCCGCCACTAACCAGCACGCCTATTATCTGCAAGTTCTTTCTTATTTTAGCGCAAGGCTTAAAAACAGAGAGCTTGGCAACGCGCTTGTCAAGGCGACCACTGCCCAAGAAGTGATCGACTTGATCGGCGGAAAAAACGACACCGCTCTCCTTGGCGCTTAACCGGGGGGCGGCGCTGAGGTCGCCTGGGGCGGGGCAGATTCGGCGGCACCGGGGATTGCCCCCCTCTCCCTGTTAAAATATCTCTTTTCCCTGTAAAAAATCACGATAATAATAGTATGACCAGCAATGAACCGCAAGCTCAAAAAGCTCCGCCGCCGGAAAAGGTGCGTTTTTCGATAGGAGCCAAGCTTATCACCATTACTTTTATTGTTCTCGTCTTGTCGCTAGGCTCGGTTACTGCCCTTGTGTCTTGGCTGGTGCACAGGGATTTGCGCATTTTGGCCGAAGAAACCAATTTCGAGGTAAACAGACGATCGGCGCAGGAGGCTCAGTCGATCTTGCAGACCAAGCAGGCCAACGCCGCTTTGTTCGCCCGCGCCGGCGGCCAAGAGCCGTCCCCGCAAGAGACAAACTTTTTTTTCGCGCAAAACCCGGCGGTGGCCGCCCTCTTTGTCGCCGTCGCAGGACAGGACGCGCAAATAATCGGAAACACCGCCTTTTTCGAAGGCAGACTGATCGACCCCGCCCTGGCCGCAAGTTTTGCGGAAAACCAGCGCGAAGCTCTTGACCGGGCGGCCTTGGGGGAAAGCCTGATCTTGAACGCCAGCCCCTGGTTCGGCATCCCCATGCTCGCGCTCTACTTTCCCTTTCCCGGCGACGGCGCGGTCGGCGTGGCGGCCATCTTTTCCGCCGAAAGCCTTAACGAAGCCTTTGGCTTCGGGGCGAACCAATCCTTTCTTATAAATGACATGGGCGACATCCTCGTTCACACCGACATCGGCCTTGTCATGAACGCGGCAAATGTCGCCGGCCGCAGTTTTACCCGCTACGTCTGGGACAACCCCCTGCGGAACGCGCAAACCGTGTTCACCGACGAGGAAGGTACCCGCTTTTTGCGCGCGTTCACCAAGCTTGGCATAGCCGGCGGCACGGTAATCACAAACATCGAGTACGACCTAATTTTCGACAGTTTCGCCGCCACCATAAGGCGCAATATTTATCTGGCCGCCGTCGTTTTAAGCCTTTCGCTTCTTTTGGTCTGGTTTTTCGCCAAAAGAATTTCCGTTTCGCTTAAAGCCCTGACATCGGCGACCAACAAGATTGAAAGCGGCTCGTTTAAGACAGATTTGCGCTCGAAAAGAAGCGACGAGCTTGGCGTTTTAATTTCCAGCTTCCAGCGCATGAGCGGGGCTTTGGAAAAATTCAATCAGGCGATTGAAAACCGGCCGACGGCGCAACAGTCGTCGGCGCAACAGCCGCCGGCGCATCAGGTGCAGGTGCAGCCGCCGGCGCAGACGCAAGCGGCCGCGGAGGCGGCGGCTGCAGCCGAGGCAAAAAAGAACGATGATTATGCGCAGAGTGTTTTCAAGGTGAAGCTGGCCGAGCGAGCCGGGCGGGAAAAGCTGGCCTTGCAGGAAGAGCGCACCCGCCAGGCGGAGCTTGCCCTGCAAGCCGAGATAAGCCGGCAAAAAGAGCGGGCTTTGCAGGCGGAGTTGGCCTTGGAAGAGGAGCTTGCCCGGCAAAAAGAGCTTGCCCGTAAGTCGCAGGCTAGTGCCGCAGCGGCGGAAAAAGAAGAGCTTGCCCGGCAAAAGTCGCTGGCGGAAATTAGGGCTTTGCAAAGCGGCTTCAAGGTTGACGGCCAGGCAAGGCTGGCGACAGTTTTCTTTTCCAGCATCAACGAGTTTGCCACAAAGTCCGAGGCCTACACAAGGGGCTTCCCGGACGAGGCGGCCGCAAGCATTGTCCGTTGTCTTAACAACTATTTTTCGCACATGGTCAAATGTATCGAAAAAACCAAGGGCGTTGTGGACAAATTCATAGGCGACGCGCTTTTGGCCTACTGGGGAATGGCGCCGGCGGGCACTCCCGAAAAAGACGCATTCAACTGCATTACCACGGCGCTTATGATGCGAAAGACGCTTTACAAGATCAACAAAAAGCGAAAGCCCGGCGTGCCGGCCATCCACATAGGCTGCGGGATAAACAGCGGGATTGTTACCGCCGGCGCGATCGGCTTTAACTCGAAAAAAGAGTACACGATTTTGGGCGACCCTGTAAATGTCGCCTCGAAAATAAAGGCGCTGGCCAAGCCCCTTGGCGTGGACATTCTCATTGGCGAGGAAACATGGCAGCTTATAAATAATTATTTTATCACCGAGGAAATGCCGCCTATGAGTTTCGGCGCGGGGAAAAAATCCATGCGCATCTTCGCTGTTGTCAATTTTTCGGGTATAAACAAAGGGCCGCAAACGCTGGAAGAAGTCCGGGAGATGCTTGGGATTGGCAATTCCGAAAGCGCGGAATACGCAAACGCAAAATATGCAAAAGCGGCTGTAGGCTAAGGAACAGTGAATGGCAGGCGACCCCAGGAAGATGCCCGGTTCATTTCGGTTAAAAGATTTGTTTGTTACCCTCGCTTGCCTTTCCGTGGCGGTTCTTGCCGGCTTTCTTTTCCGGGGCGAACTGCTCCAGACGATCAACGCCCAAAACGAAACGCCTGTGGGCAGCGTCATTATAATAGAAAACAATGTGCAAAGACGCGGCGAAAGGCGGCTGTTATGGGACAGGCTCGCGCTGGATTCGCCCCTACGCGCGGGCGACTCGATCCGGGCGGCCGAGCATTCCGCCGTAACCCTCCAAATAGGAAGCAATTTTTTAGATGTCGATGCGGACACGCTTGTGCGGATTAAGCGCGTCGGCGGCGGCTTTGCCACGGCAATTGCCGGCGAGATTTACATCGAACTGATTGCCGGGAGCCTGTCGCTAATAGCAATGGACGACGGCCAGAACACCGGCCTTGCGTTCAACTTTATGGGGCGGCCGGCGCAGGCCGCGCCGGGGGCTGTCTTTAGGGCGGCGATGACATGGGAAGGCATGGCATTGTCCGTCTCGCAGGGCAGTGTCTTTGTGTTCGACGGCGGCGCTTGGCAGGAAATCCCCGGCGGGGGCTTCTTCGCTTTGAACGCGGACGGCACGGCGGCGGCGGCAAGGCCGGCTGTCGTTGTAACCTATCCCAGGCCTAACGCCCGTTATCTGAAATACCCGCCGGGCAATCTTGCCCTGGATTTTCAATGGAACAGGGTAAACCTGAACCCGCAGGAGACGCTTTTGCTGGAAGTCGCCTACGACCGCAATTTTACCCAGATTGCCCACAGCGCCGAGGGGCTTGACTCCGCCGCCTCGCTCGCGCTGGGCATGGGGGTGTGGCACTGGAGGGTTTCCGGCTCTGGCGCGGTGTTAGGCACCGGGCGCATCGAGGTTGCCGACTCCTCTGGCCCTCACTTGGTAAGCCCGATCACGGACAGTCTGTATCGTTTTCAATGGGACATCCCCAGACTGCGCTTCCAATGGGACGCAATCGCTGAGGCCGCCTCTTACATCGTGGAAGTGAGCGCGTTCCCGGACTTTGCAAATCTGCAAATAAACAGGCAGACGGACGCTGTCTTTCTTGTCGAAGAGTCTCTGGGGGCAGGGACGTGGCATTGGCGCGTAACGCCCGTCTTCCCCCCGGTTTACGAAGGGGTTGGCGGCTACTCCCTGCCGGCTTTTTTCAGCATAGAGCAGGGTTTCCCGCAAGGTATCGAGCTTCCTATCGAAGAAATTGTGCCCGATGTTTATCTTTTGTCGCCGGAGCCGGGGGCAAGTTTGGCGGGGCTTACCGCGTTAAGGTATCGCACTGTATTCCTGTGGGAATTTGACGGCGAAATTAGCGAGTCGCGGTTTGTTCTGTCAAGAAGCCCCAATCCCTTGGCCGGCGTGCCGGCGGTGCAGGTAACGAACCCCGCAAGGACGGTTATCGTAAACTCGATTAACGAAGGGCTTTGGTACTGGACGGTCGAGGTGCAAACGCCAAGCGGGGCGGTTGTCGCGGCGGCTCCCCGGCAGTTGCGCGTTTTGCCTATCCCGCTTTTGCCGGAGCCTTCCGGCCGTCTGCCGACGGACGGTCATGTTATCGGCATAGAAGATTTGCGGGTGTCAAGGGAGATTCTTTTTTCGTGGAATCCGGTGCACGGGGCAAACGCCTACGTTTTCTCTCTTTTCCATGATACTGGCGGCCGGCGGGAATTGCTCCGCACGCAGACGCTTGTCGGCACTAGCTGGCTTTTGGAAGATGTAAGCGTATTGTATCCGGGGCTTTTTTACTGGCATATCGAGGCGGTAAACAGAAGCCCCGGCGGGGTTATCCAGCAGCGCGGCAGGGTGGGGGTAAATTCCTTTACTTTGGATGTGCCCAGCCCGGGGCCGGTTTTTATCGACGACCCAGGAGTGTTGTATGGCAATTAACTTAAAAAGCTGCCGGCTGGTTTTCGCGCTTGCGCTTTTTACGGCGCAAGCCCCGCTTTGGGCGCAATACGATGCCCCCCCGGAGGGGGAGCCTTTTTCCCAGCGGCTTTCATGGACGGGCGGGGAGTATGCGATGCACTACGAAATCGTAATAGAGGCCGCAGGGGAAGACGGCTACCGTCTTGTAGTCCGGGAAATAACGGCGGCGCAGTATATCATTCTGAATCTTCCGCCGGGGGTTTTTCGCGCTATGGTTATTCCCTACGACTATCTTTTCCGCCCCGGCGAGGCTTCCCAATGGGTGGTTTTTACGGTGATTCCTTTCCCCGGCCAAGACATTTTTTTGACGGCTCAAGAGGAAGATGATGAAGAAGAGGCGCCGGAGGATTATGTCGCCGAAGTCGCCCCAGAAGAATTTTTTAGCGAGCCGCGTTCTGTGAATATGTTTCTGCGCTTGGCTTGGATGCCTGTATTCTCGATTTACGGCAGCGGTTTTATAGAAGACAATAGTTTGGCCGGCGCGGGTTTGCGTTTTGGCGCGGTGGCGGAAAGGTCTTGGTTTTTTAACCCCGGATTGGAGCTTGGGCTTCATATGTTTGCGATGAATCATGCCGCTACGGATGTTTCCCCGGACGGCGGCTCGTCGCAAAATTTAGCGATTGACCTTAATTTTTTGGCGCAAAGGCGGCTTTTCGAGGGGGTTGCTCTTTTAACTTTGCGTGCCGGCGGCGGATACGCCTGGCGGCTTGGCGAATTTGGAGCGGTGTTTCTTAACACCGGGCTTTCCTTTAAGCTTTTCCCCTGGGAGATTCCGCTTTTTTTTGAAGCCGC
This sequence comes from Spirochaetota bacterium, assembly GCA_009778155.1. GTDB lineage: Bacteria > Spirochaetota > Spirochaetia > Treponematales > Breznakiellaceae > WQXQ01. Next base: position 1,842 of record WRKI01000300.1, on the reverse strand, counting down.
GCTGGATTACTCCCATTTTTTCAGCTCGCCCAACTCCGGCGCACTGCGCCCTTGGCTTGGTTTCGGCATAATGTTCTAGGGAAACGCTGATTAAGGAAACGCTGATTAACTCGACGCTAATCAGCGTTTCCCGCGGACTAAAGTCCGATGTATTTGCTCATTCCACCTGCGCAAATACGGGTAAGAAGCACTGATTCGGATTTTAATCCGCATCCTCGATGGGATTTAATCAGTGCTTCCCTAGCGAAGCCGGAAACCCAAGCCGACCGTTATGTCAATGCCGTGGCCGAGGCGGGCGTTGTCGTATGTTACAAAGCGGTGGTTGCCGGCTTCTGGGTCGGCTGGTGTTGGGGATGCCGCTCCAGAGACCCAGTGGGGGCCGTTATTTATTGCGTCGTTTTCCCAGCGAGTGCGCAGGCGCACCCCGTAGGAGAGCGAGCCGCGCAGGAACACATTCTGGTTAATGGAAAAATCCATGCCGCCGCCCAAGCGGAACCAAAGGGCGCTTGAGTCAAGGGGGTCGAACTCTAATGCCCGATATTCGATAACCAGTACGGAAGCCCCGCCCGTAAGGACAACCCGGTAGGCAATGCCGGCAAGCGGGAAGACGGTTATTCTGGGCGAAAGCTCCACCGGGAACTTGCCCAAAAGTCCGATTTCGATCCCCGTGGGGCTTGGCGTGCCCAGACTGTGATCAAAAATGGTAGCCGGGCTGCGACCAATTCTGGTGCGGCTCGATCCCGTGCTGGTAAAGTAGCCGAATGAAAGCTGGACAAAATGAGCGTCCAAAAAGATTGAGGAGGCAAAGCCGGCATAAGAGCCGTGCCAGTAAACCTCGTTGCCCAGCCAGTTGTCGACGAGGCTTGTGCCGGCCTCCGTTATACTGCCGGAAACCCCGCCGCCGAAGTCGCTGATAAACGACGAGCTTATGCCGAAGCTGAGGGGCAACTGCGAAAAAGCCTGTGCGAAAGCCCCGCCCGCGCTGATTGTTGAAAATGCCGCGACAAGTGCGGCAATGCCGAAAAGTTTTGTTGTTTTCTTCATATAATTCTCCTTTTGCTGGAACTTACGCTACGGCCACACACCGCTAGGCGGCCGCACACCGCTAAGCGGCCGCACACCGCTAAGCGGCCGCATGGCCGCCTATAAATCCATTCCTCTCGGTGCGCGACCTCAAGGTCGCATGGCCGCCTATAAATCCATTCCTCTCGGTGCGCGACCTCAAGGTCGCATGGCCGCCCTATAATCACTCCTCTCGGTGCACGGCCTCAAGGCCGTACAAGCCGGAAACCCACGAAATCCCAGAACCGGAGGTGCGAGCCGAGGCCATCACGGAAAGCCGACCGACCGGTCCATGCCGCCGCCGTCCCGCTAAAGGCTCCCCCGCGAATTACGCGGTGATTCCCCGAATCCGGGCCTGTAGGGTCGGTCTGAGCTTGGCTTGTCGGGGGATCACCCGACCTGTCCCACACCCACTCCCCCACGTTGCCGTGAATGTCGTACAAGCCCAAGGGATTGGGTTCCTTCAAACCAACCTCCCGCGTAACTCCCCCGTTGTTAAAATTGAACCAGCCTATCCGGTCAAGGGCGGCTTGGTCCTCCCAGTCTCGCACCCTCTCGTCGCTGAAGGCCGTCGTTGTTCCGGCGCGGGCGGCAAACTCCCACTGAGCCTCCGTCGGCAGGCGGAAGCCGGTGGAGCCGGGCACAATTCGAACCGCGTTCCATGCCTCAAAGTTCGGGTGGTCTAATGCTGTAGGCACGTCCCCCCAGTCGTTGGGGTCGGTGCTTCCGTTTATCATGTACGCCGGGGTAAAGCGTTCTTGCTCGCTCAGCAGGTTGGCG
>WRKI01000299.1 GCA_009778155.1 Spirochaetota bacterium | reverse complement strand
CCCCGCCGCAAAACCCCCGCCGTGCAGATAGTAAAACACAGGCAAAAGCCCCCCGCCGGGTGCACCTTCGCCGGGCGCCCCTTCGCCGCGAACAGAATAGATACGAATCGGAACCTGCCGTTTATCAGAATTTACGATAGCGTGCCGCACCTCCACATCGTGCGCAAGAGGAAGACTCTGCTTGCTCTTAAAAAAACGCCGCATAAAAGCGGCCAGCTTTTTCGGATTGCGACTGCGCAAAGCAAGCGGATAAAACAAAGAAACAAGCAGGCCGCGAAAACCGCTAACAATAGGAAGCGTTACTTTAAGAAGCCGCTTGTCCATCGCGCCCGGGCGGTCGTCGTCGGGAATGGGCTTAACGAGAATTTCGATCCCCCGCTCCCGAACGACGTACTGCTTTTTCGAGACAGCCCCAAGAAGAGAGCCGGGGGAATAAGGTTCTGCCATGCGCTTCGGCTACAAAGTGTCAGGCGAATCGAGCCATGCCGGAAGCTGCATATTTATCGAGACAAAACCCATACGCCGCTTTTGCACGGAAACCTCCAGAACGGCAAACCCGCTGTCTTCCAGCAAACGAAGCCGCCTTATGGAAATCGGGTCGTGCTCGGAGATGCCCGCCTCGTCTGCAATCGAGCCGCGCACCACGCGGCTTACCACAAAGTTCGGCGAGAACAAACCCCGTGTGCCAAAAGGAGTCAGAACCATGCCGAACAGCGGCGCGACAATGCGCTCCCTGCTGTCCAGCCGGGCGGCCTCCAAAAGCGGCAACTCGGGGCGGACAGTCGTCATAACCACCCGGCGGCCGCGCTCGCCATTAGGCCCCTGCGTGTCCAAGGCCACAAGCTCGCCAACCCTCGTCCTAAAAACCACATCTTGCAAAACCGGAATAAGCATCCCCTGCTGGGCAGTCGCCTGCCTGTCATTAACCGCCGTTATCACCGTCCCTTCGGGAAGCCGGTGATGCCAAGCGGGAGTGTTTGGCGAAACATAGATAACCTCTGCCCCGCCCCAGCCTTCGTTCAAAGTAAGACCCAGCCAAGGCCTCTGCGCCCGGCCGCCGCCCATCATTTCGGGAAGAGCCGCGACAAGCCATTCGGCGGGAATCGCGAAGTTAAGCCCCTGCAAGTGAAGAATGCCGGCAAAGACAACCCCCACAAGCCTACCCCTGCTGTCCACAACCGGCCCGCCGGAATTGCCCATGTTGACAGCCGCGTCAATCTGGTAAACATCGCCAATCTGCAAAAAACGCCTGCCCAAGGCGGAAACAATCCCCGCCGTAACAGTGTTGTCAAGCCCGGCAGGAGACCCCATCGCCAGAACCGTGTCGCCGGCCTCCGGGACAATCCAGTCCACAACGGAAAAGACAAAGTCCGGGCGCATATCCACTTGAAGCAAAGCCAAGTCCAAAGCCCTGTCCCAGCCGACAACGCGAGCCGGCACACTGGGACTGGCCGCATTGCCCATGCGCACGGAAATGCGGGTATTGCCCCGGAACCTAGTGTCAACCTCGCTGGAGATGACATGGTAGTTGGTAATCATAAGCCCGGAAGAATCGATGAAAAAGGCCGAGCCAATCACCCTGTCCGTTATCGCCCGGCCGAACTCGACCCTCATGCCCCTGTCTACCAAGACAGTGCCGACCCCGCGCAACATTTCGGTTACCGAGTCCGTCTCTTCGGCAAAAATGCGCCAGTCGGCGGGAATCGCGCCCGGGCTTGCGGCCGCCGCGTTATCGGCGGCAGTCAGGAAAAAACTCGCCGTCCGGCGCTGGCGCTCTTCGACAGCCCTTTCAAGGAACATCATACTTGATTCAAAATCCAGGGGGCTTAAAACGTGGGCGCTGGCGGCGGAAAGAAAAGCCGCAAGATTGTTGCCCTGCGCCAGATTTTTTTTCGCCCCGGCAAGGATAAAATCAGCCTCGCTGCCCAAATACGATTCGTAGCCCAAGCTGGAAAGCGACCTGTTCAAAGAAGCCGCGTCGTCCCAGCGTTCTTCTTCCACCGCGTTTGCCAGAAAAGAATGCATACCTTCCAGCGCGTCTTCTTCCAAAGAAGCCAAGACAGTCCAGTTTTCGCTTGAATCGTTTCGAGTAAGACTGTACATTTCCCGGAAAATGCCAATTTGGTTCATGGCCATAACAGGATTTACAGAAATTTGCTCTCTGATCTGGTTAAGCCGTACCTCCGCAGTCGGAGTCCGGGCGCCCTCGCCCGCTGGCGCTGAACTTTGGCATGAAACAAGAAAAGCAAGCGCCGGCAATAACAAATAAAAAAACACCCTGCATCCTATGGTTCCGCTATGTTTCATTTAACACCCTACTTATCGGACTTGTCCGAAAGCCGCAAGGCCGGCAAACAGTCCTATTTTATTTTACGACTTTTTCAAAAAGCCTTCCATAGGATATATTATCACAAAATACCAGCTTTTGGAATAGGCTTTGGAAGCGATGATTAGCGTCAAGCTAATCGGCGATTCCCCTATCTCCTTATTTCGCTGTGCTCCCTGTAGCCGCTCCCGTCTAAGTCCCATGAATAAACAACCGAACCGTCTTGCAGATACACCCTGCTCGTTGTAAAACGCCCGTCCCCCCTCCAGTCGCTTACGGAGGACACGATAAAACTTCTTAAATCGACAGCGAAAAAGTCTGAGCCGGCAGGCGGCCTTTGAAAGCGGCGCAAGGTTTCCATTCTGCCGTCCAAATCCAAGTCGATATGCTGAACAACCGGGAAGCCGTCCTCGAATTCGGTGATTGAAACCACAGCCCCGTTCAACTCTTCAAAAGAGCGCAGAGGAATCCCCTGCTCAAGATAGACGATCTCCGTAGCCCCCGGAAACTCCGCGCTGGGTCTGTGTATGCTGGCGGCGGCCATAACCAGCGCGCGCCGGGCAAACCTTGTGTTTTGATCGTTCACGCGAGGAAAGAGCAGGCCCGAAAAAACGCCGCTCCCGCCAATCTCGTAAAAACTGAAAGGAGCAAAGTGAAAGTCGGCCGGGCGAAAATTGTAAGCGGAGCCGTCCAGTTCCACCCTTTGCACCGAGGGATAACGCTCCCAAAAGACCCGCGCCCTTAGCCGCTCGTCCAAGGCCGCCGCCGCGATTACGGGCAAGAAGGCCGGCGTTCCGATAGCGGTATCCGGAAAAACGAAGGTTTCCGCGTACAAAGGCTCGCCTGCGCCCCCAAAAACAATGCGAAAGTCGGTCATGCCAAAATTATTCGCATCGCGCTGGTATTCCATAAGCGAGCCGTCTTGGTAAAAAGCCCTTGACACGATGCGCCCGTTGTCGCCCCGCGTAATGACCCCGGTAAACGAAAGCAGCCGCTCGGTAAAAAGCTCCCTGCCGTCGTGCCCGCGCAGAAGGCTCCATGTTTGGTCTAACACGCTTTTTGCCACGGTCAGTTCCGCGCCGGGGGTGCCGCCGGCGGCCAGACTGCCGCCGAAAAGTTCCTCTATCGCCTGCCAGTCGTCGATCAAACCCAAGTTAAGGGCAACCGGAATCGAACCGGGGCTTACCGGCGCACCGCCGTTCAGAAAGCCCGATGCGGCCATAGCCCTGTAAGCGCCAACAAGACGGCGGGCTTCTTCGGGGTCTCGGATAAAGGGGGCGGCCATCCATGCAAGCTGAGGGGCATCTTCCAAAAGGAAGGGCAAGCGCCTTAGAGCGAGGTCCATAACCCCGGACGCGCCCGCCGGTATTTCATAAACGCCATGCGGGTTGCCAAGGGCGTATTCAAAGAAAATGCTCAAGGGGCGCGGGTCTCTGGGGTGGCGATTCATCGCGTACAATACGCCGGATAAAAACCCTTCATTGGCGGCCTCCCCGTCGGTGTAATACAGCGCCGGGTAAAGGGCAATGCCGCGCAAGGCCAACAGCCGCAAAGCCGCCTCGTCGCCGCTTTGGGGGACAAGCTCCAAAACGGAAAGCGCATTGTGATAATTGCGCATGGCGACAAGCTGACGCGCCTGCAAGAGCCGCGCGTCCGCCGCCGAGTAATGCGTCCACAAATCCGTGCTTATGGCGCGTTGCAAGGCTTCGAGCACTGTAAAGCGATTTTGACCCTGCCGGTAACGGGCAAGAGCCAAAAGATAGGAAAGGTCTGACGACGCGCTTGAAAAGTCCGCCGCCCGTTCAAGAGCCGCCAGCGCGTGCGCCCAGCGGCCTTCGTCAATCGCCTGCCGCGCCCAGTTTAAGTACTGCGCCGCGATTGCCGCATCGCCGGCGCGTAACGCCGGGTCTGTCCAGCCGAAACCGCCGGACTGCGCAAAAACCGGCTGGAACGCGACGGTTAGAACCACCGCTAAGAAAAAATGCCGAAACCTCATAAATCCCCTTATGTCTATCCCAAAAGGCCTGCCCGGAAACCGTCCGCACCCCGGCCAAGCCCGAAATTTTTTAACCTGCAACCCGCCGCCTATGCCGGGTTTTTAAGGGAGACAGAACTGTCCGATGCCGGCAGCCCAAGAATCTCCCTTATTTCATCATCGACAAGAGTTTCCCTTGCAATAAGCGCTTCGGTCAATTTTTCCAAAGCTTCCTTGCGGACTTCCAGAATCCCCTGTGCGCGACTCCGTGAGCGGTCGAGGATTTCCTTTACCGCAAGGTCGATCTGCCGGGCAGTCGCCTCCGAGTAATCCTTCGTGCGGGCGGCCTCCTTGCCCAAAAATGCAGGCTCGTCCTCCGTCCCGTAAGCCACCGGCCCAAGCTCCGCCGCCATACCCCAGTCGCAGACCATATTCCGCGCCATGTCCGTCGCCTGCATAATGTCGTTTTTCGTGCCGGTAGTCGTCTCGTTGTAAAAAAGATTTTCCGCAATCCAGCCCCCGTAGCAGATCGCTATGCGGTCTTCGATCCAGCCCCTCGAGCGGCTGTAGCTGTCTTCCCCCGGCAGGGAAAAGGCCATGCCCAGCGCGTTCCCGTGCGGGACAATCGTTACCTTGTGCAAGGGGTCGGCGTGTTCAAGATAGTAGTGCAAGAGCGCGTGCCCCGCCTCGTGAACGGCCGTCATGCGCCGCTCCTTTTCGGAGACGACAAAGGTCTTTCTGGCCACGCCCATAAGGATTTTGTCGCGGGCTTCCTCGAAATCGGCCATGACCACCTCTTCCCGCCCGGCGCGAACCGCGAACAGAGCCGCCTCGTTCACCAAGCTGGCTATGTCCGCGCCGCTCATCCCCGGCGTAAGCCTTGCAACACGCTTTAGATCGACGCTTTTTGAAAGGGGGATTTTAGAGGTGTGAATGCCCAGCACCGCCTCGCGCTCGTTGATGTCCGGCATGGCGATAAGCACCTGCCGGTCGAAACGCCCAGGGCGCAAAAGCGCCGCGTCCAGCACGTCCGGCCTGTTTGTGGCGGCCAGAATTATCACCCCGTCTTTCGCGTCAAAGCCGTCCATTTCGACGAGCATTTGGTTAAGCGTCTGTTCGCGCTCGTCATTGCCGCCGCCGTAGCCGGAGCCGCGCGCGCGGCCGACCGAGTCAAGCTCGTCGATAAAAATGATGCAGGGGGCGCTGCGTCTGGCTTCGGCGAAAAGGTCGCGCATACGGCTTGCGCCCACGCCGACAAACATTTCGACAAAGTCCGAGCCGGATATATGGAAGAAAGCTACGCCGGCCTCGCCGGCTACCGAGCGAGCCATGAGCGTCTTGCCGGTGCCCGGCATCCCGACAAGCAAGATGCCTTTGGGGATTTTTGCCCCCATTTTGGTAAACTTCCCCGGGTTTTTCAAGAAGGAGACAACCTCTTCAAGCTCGTATTTCGCGTCTTTTTGGCCGGCCACATCGGCAAAACGCACCTTGTTGTCGCTGTTTTTATAACGCTTGGCCTTGTTTTTGCCGAACTCGGAAGACTTGTCTTTACCAGCCCCCCACTGCGCATCCTGAAGATCGCTCACCATTCTGCGCAAAGCGAAAATGTGGCACAAAAGAAAAATATTCACAGTCCAGACAAATATCCAAGACAAATTCCTACGGAGAAACTGCCAAAAGCCCCGCCTTTCAGCCGGCTCGGAGACATCGGCGGCCGCTTCCTCGGCTAAAAACACCGGGTAGTCGTACGGAGCAACTTCGTCGGCGGCCGGGCGGCGGGAAAAAAACTGCCGCACCTGCAAGAACCATGAAGAGACCGCCCGCTCAATTCTGGCCAGAAGCAAGGCCAAACTTAACTGCCGCTCCGACAGGGCATCATCGCCGGCCGCACTTGCGGCCGCATCACCGGCCAGTATTGCCGGGGCCGCCAATCCGTAGCCACCACCCGGTGCGCCATTCGACGGGAAAACCGCCTGGGCTACGGCCGCGATCATGAGAAATAAAAAAATGCGCCTAAACCCCATAGTTCCCCTGTAAACCTGCCCGCCCGTGCCGCCTTTTAGGGAGCGGCCTCTTCCGCCGTCATCGACGGAGATTCCTCCCGGTTCATCGATTCAAGGGCGCAACTCAAAAGCCCCAGCGAAAAAGCCTGCCCGGCGGCGATAAAATTGCGCACATGAGCGGCAACCGCGCACCTTGCCTGCCCAATAACAGAGAGAATCTGCTGCCGGCTTTCCGCATCCAGGGCGCAGTTCAAAAAGCCTTGCGAAGCGGCCTGCCCGCCGGCGACAAACTGCCGCGCCTGCGAGAGCCTTTCGGCGGCCGCCTGCTCAAGGGCGACCAGCGTGTGCGCCCACCGCAAATGCCGCTCCGTTATTTCCACATCGCCGGTGCCGGCTTGAAAAGCCGCAGCTTGCAAAGCCGCAGCCTGCGAAGCCGCAGCCTGCGAAGCAGACGCGGCCTGCGAAAAGGCCGGCTGGAACGCGACGGCGAGCAACACAAGCACTAAAAAATGTCTAAACTTCATAACTCCCCCCAATCCTTACTTTCCTTACTTTTCTTCCGGCCGGGACGCTTCATCCGAAGACTCCCCTGCCCCTTCAGCCGCAACCCCTTCGGACACTTCCAAAACGGCCGCCGGGCCTTCCTCGCCGGGCAGGTTTCTAAGCGAAATCGAACTTTCCGAAGGCGGCAGGCCGAGAATCTCCCGTATTTCATCATCGACAAGGGTTTCCCTTGCGATAAGCGCCTCGGTAAGTTTTTCCAAATCTTCCTTGCGGCCTTCCAGAATCTCCTGGGCGCGGCTCCGCGATCGGTCTAGAATCTCCTTTACCGCCCGGTCAATCTGCCGCGCCGTGTCCTCGGAATAATCCTTGTACCGGGCGACCTCTTTGCCCAAGAAGATCGGCTCGTCTTCCGCCCCGTAAGCAACCGGCCCAAGCTCCGCCGCCATGCCCCATTCGCAAACCATGTTCCGCGCCATGTCAGTCGCCTGCATGATGTCGTTTTTCGTGCCGGTGGTCGTTTCGTTGTAAAAAAGTTTTTCCGCGATCCATCCGCCGTAGCAGATCGCGATCCGATCTTCGATCCAGCCCTTCGAGCGGCTGTAGCTGTCTTCTTCCGGCAGGGACAACGCCATGCCCAAGGCCCTTCCGTGCGGGACAATCGTAACCTTGTGCAAGGGGTCGGCGTGCTCAAGATAGTAGTGCAAGAGCGCGTGGCCGGCCTCGTGAACAGCCGTCATGCGCCGCTCTTTTTCGGAGATCGCCAGCGTCTTTCTGGCCACGCCCATAAGCACCTTATCGCGGGCTTCCTCGAAGTCGGTCATGATGACCTCTTCCCTGTCTTTGCGGGCGGCAAAAAGAGCCGCCTCGTTGACCAAGTTGGCGATGTCCGCGCCGCTCATCCCCGGCGTCGCCCTTGCCACGCGCTTTAGATCGACCGTTTTTGAAAGGGGGATTTTCGAGGAGTGAATGCCCAAAATGGCTTCCCGCTCGTTGATGTCCGGCATGGCGATAACGACCTGCCGGTCGAAACGCCCCGGCCGCAACAGGGCGGGGTCGAGCACGTCCGGCCTGTTTGTCGCGGCCAGGATTATTACCCCGTCCTTCGCGTCAAAACCGTCCATTTCGACAAGCATCTGGTTCAGCGTCTGCTCGCGCTCGTCGTGGCCGCCGCCGTAGCCGGCGCCCCGCGTGCGGCCTACCGCGTCAAGCTCGTCGATAAAAATGATGCAGGGGGCGCTCCGCCGGCCTTGATCAAAAAGATCGCGCACGCGGCTTGCGCCCACGCCGACAAACATTTCGACAAAGTCCGAGCCGGACATATGGAAGAAAGCCACGCCTGCTTCCCCGGCCACCGAGCGAGCCATGAGCGTCTTGCCCGTGCCGGGCATCCCGACCAAAAGCACGCCCTTGGGGATTTTCGCCCCCATTTTGGTAAACTTACCAGGGTTTTTTAGGAAGGAGACAACTTCTTCCAGTTCGTACTTGGCATCTTTCTGCCCCGCCACGTCTGCAAAGCAGACTTTTTTGCCGTCATCGGTGTAGCGTTTGGCCTTGCTCTTGCCGAACTGGAAGGTCCGGTTGCCCATGCCCTGCATATTGCGCAAAATGAACATGAGGATGCTAAAACCGATTATCCAAGGCAAAAGGCTGATGAAGATTTGAGTGAAGCCCGGCCTTGTAACCGCGCCCGAAACGTTTATGCCCATATCCCTTAAAGTCGGGAGCAGGGTTGGGTCGTTGTAGGGGATTCTGGCTCTAAGCTGTGCGCCTTCCCCGGCGGGCACGCCGCGCAGAAAAATTTCTATGACGCTGCCGTCGTGTATGGTAACCGATTCTATCTGGTTGTTTTCCAAATGGCGCAAAAATTCGGAATAAGAGATTTCCCTTACGGGAGAAGTGTCCCCCCGGAAAAAAAACGCGATAAAAAGGCCGGTCATCAAAAGGAAAAACAAAAGGGCGAAGTTGTTCGGCCTTCTTTGCCCGGAAGGTGGCCCGCCGGGCGGGCCGCGTTCCGGCGGCTTTTCATCCTTGTTATTATTGTTGAATATGTTAAACATCGATACCTCCGTTACTGTGCTTAGGTGTCCTGACCGACACCCTAACCCCCCAGTCTATTTGCCCTCTTTTAGAGGGCGGCTCTTCCATAAAAGGCGCATCACTGGCAAGCAGAAAACCCCGCTTGCCGATAAAAGCTGCCGGTCCCCGGCTGTCTTCGGCTACAATGAACGCTTTCCCCGCGCTAAACTTGACCTTTCTGCCGCCCGACACGATAAAATCATCGCTAAAGCCCGATCTTAAAACGAGCGGCAAAGCGGCGCGAAAAGCGCCGGCAAACTCCGTTTCCCGCTCCGAAAGGGGGGAAACTTTTACATCTACCCCCTTAATAGTACATAAACACGGCGTTTTAATCAACAGTGAAAAACCGCTTTCCAGCGAATACGGGGCTTTTGCCAGCAAAAAAACACGGCCTTTTTTATATTCGAGCATTATCTGCCGGTTCCCAAAGCGGCCGAGGCTGGCTGTTGCAGAAAGCTTGGGGCTTTCTGCGGCTTCTTGGCAAAACCCCCGCAAAACCGACCGCTTGGGCGAAAACGCCCCCCGGGCCTTCCCGCCCTTTAGCCCCTTTACAAGAAGGTTCAAGCCGCCAAACAGGGCTTCTTCCTGAAGCACCGCCGGCTGGGCGAAAAACCGCTCGGCCTTGACGCTAAGGCGGAATGGCGAGTGCCGGCGTTCCCATGTTACACGGCTTGCCGCCTCGCTTTTGATAAAGCCGGCCGCCAAGGCCTGCGTCCCCGCCATTGCCTCAAGGCCGCCCCTCCAAAAAGGAAAGGCGTTGTCCAGCATGGGGATAAGCGATCCGCGAATGCGGTTTCGCAAAAAAACGCCGTCCCGGTTTGTAAGGTCTTCCCGCCAGGGGATTTTTTTTTCGCCAAGATAGGCCAAAACCTGCGCACGGCCAAGGTTTATAAGCGGCCGGGCAAAAGACCCGCGCCGCGCCGGCATGGCGGCAAGCCCGCAAGGGCCGGCTCCCTGCAAAACACGCATAAGGGCTGTCTCCAAAAGATCGTCCTTTGTGTGCCCGGTAAGGATTACCACGCCACGCCCTTCCCCGTCGCCCAGCCGCGCCGCTTCCCGGAAAAATGCCCGTCGGCGAAAAAACCTTGCGGCGGCCTCCAAGCTCAAACGCCTTTTTTTGGCATATTCGGCGATTTTTCCGGGAGGGATAACTGCGACCGTGCAGTCCACGCCAAGCTCCTTGCAAAAAGCGGCGACAAAATCCGCGTCTCCACGGCTTTCTTCCGGCGGACGCAACCCGTGATCGACCGTTATGCAGAAAAGGCCAAAGTTGCCGCTTTTTTTAAGCGAGCAAAGAGAAGCGAGCATGGCTATAGAATCTGCCCCGCCGGATACCGCCGCAAGAAAAACCACCCCCTGGGGGCAGTCTTTCAAAACGGCGGCGACCGCGTCTTCAAAAATACGGCAGGTCTTGTCCCTTAGGATTTTTTATCCCCGGCGGCTGGAGCCGCTGCTGCAACAGGCGCGGCTTCGGCGGCGGCACCGGCGGCCTCTGCCTTGGCAAACTTGACAAGGGCTACAACCTTGTCCGGGTTGGACACCAGCTTGACACTCTCCGCAAGGGGAATGTCCCGGACATGAATCGACTGGTTTGCCCGCAAAGAGGAAACATCGACCTCGATACGCGGCGGCAAGTCTTTCGGCAGACATTCGACTTCGATTTCGTGGGTGGGGTTTTCAAAAATGCCCCCTTCGCGCACGCCCACGGGGTTCCCCCGCACGATTACGGCGATTTTGGCGCGCAAAACCACGCCGCTTTCGACTTCGTAAAAATCAATGTGAATAATGCTGCCGTCGATTATATTCCGCTGGACATTCTTGACAAACACGTCATAAGTTTTGCCGTCAGCTTCGACATTTACAATCGTACTTTCGGAAATACCCTTGGTAAGCTGCACGAATTCCTTCGCGCCAAGGTCTAGTGAAATGGCTTTCCCGGCTCTTCCGTAAAGCACTGCGGGGACACGTCCGCCGCGCCTTAACCTGCGCGATTCTGCGGAACCAGTTTTCTGGCGGGGCTGAGCCGGCAACACAACATTTGGCATTTAAACACCTCATTACAAAATAGCTTTCCGGGCATTCCCCGGACTTTTATTGGAGCGAATGGATTCGAACCATTGAATGCCGGCACCAAAGACCGGTGGCTTACCGCTTGCCGACGCCCCATTTCTTTCAGTCTAACAAAATCCAAAAAAATAATCAAGAGCTTTGGCGAAAAACCTGCCAAAAAAAAATCCCCCGGCAGGTTTTTCGCCGCGCAAAAAGCTATCCCTTGTAGTCCAGGGTCTTGTTGCCCATGTATCTGTCAAGCCAGATTGCCGCCGCGCCGTCCGATGTTACGTTTACGGCCGTGCCGAAGCTGTCCTGCGCGATGTACAGGGCGATCATGAGCGCAAGCTGGTAGTCGGTAAAGCCCAGCGTCATTTCCAGAACGCCAAGCGAGGCCATTATCGCGCCGCCGGGTACGCCGGGGGCCGCGACCATCGCCACGGAAACGCCCAAAATGAAGGGGGTTATGGTGGTCAAGTTTACCGGCATATCAAATAGGAACATTACCGCGACCGTACAGGCCACAATCGATATTGTGCTGCCCGGCAGGTGTATCGTCGCCCCAAGCGGCGCGACAAAGTTCGCCGCATTGTCAGACACGCCCATGCGTTTAATGTTCGGCAGGTTTACCGTAAGGGTAACGGCAGATGACTGCGTGCCGACTGCCATAAAATAAGACCCCATCATGGGCTTTAACAACTTGAAGGGGCTTATCTTGGAGGCGCTGCCGACGAGGAAGTAATGGAACAAAATCCACGCCCAGTGCACCACGAGGATCATCAAAAAGACCCGGCCGAATGTCAGGAACATTAACTGCGCCTGCCCCTGCCAGGCTATGCGCGCAAAGATGCCGCCTATGTGTACCGGCAGCCAGGGCACGATTATCTTTATGACAAAGGCCATTACGACATCGCGGAAGTCCTGGAAGGATTTTGCCAAGGTGCTGTCCTTGTTTGTGGCGGCGATAAAGGCCCCCAGGATAAAGGCGAACACGAGCGCGGTCATAACGCCCATTATGGGCGCGACGGTCAGGTTGATAAGGCTGGGAACGGCAGGCCTTGCGTCTTCATACAATACCGCGCCGCCTATTTCCACGATTAACGGCTGGGTGATCACCGTGGCGAAATAACCTATGTAGGCGGCCGCTATTGTAGAGATGTAAAAGCCACCTATTAAAAGGCCCAGGTACTTGCCCGACCCCTTGCCTATTTCGGAAATACCGACTGTTATAAAGGCAAGGATTATCAAGGGAATTGTAAAAGTCAAAAGCTGGCCGAACAAAAGGTTAAAGGTGGCGGTAATCGCCAAAATAGGCTGAATGCCTATCATCCCGAGTATCGTGCCGGCTACAATGCCTATGACAAGGCGCGTGATTAGCCCCAATTTCTTTTTCTCTTGCATGAAAAACTCTCCTTAAAGTCTATATCTTCGGGCAAATGCCCGAACGCTGCAACAAAGGCCGCCTGTTTGTTCCTTAACCGGCGGCTTTTGCCGTAACTGCGCCAAAAAACTAGCCCGCGCCCCCGTTTTTCTTTAGCCAGGCTTGGATGTTGCTTAAAAGGGTTTCCGTACTTTGAACCAGTTTACCGTTCAAGGCCTTTACCCCGGCTATATCCCCAGCTTTTGCCAAGGCTTCTAGTTCCATTGCTGTTTTTTTGATTTCGTCCGCGCCGATGCTTCCGCTTGACCCTTTTATGGTGTGCACGGCGGCAATGTAAGTCGTCATTGTTTCGTCTGATATTACTTTCAGTTTTTCCAGCAATGCGGGAGTATGTTTTACATAGGAGCTTAAAATCTTAACATAAACCCCTATGTCGTCATCGTCAATATCAAGGCCTTTTTTAACATCCGCTCCGGGTATGTCAATTGTCATATCCAGCTTCCTTTAAATCTCAAAATGCGGCACACACAGGCCGACAATTTTATTTTAGCATACAAGGGGATTTTTTTCAATAGGCTTATGCGCCTTTACCGCTTTCCCGCGCTTCGACCGTGCTGACGGAACCCCCAAGTGTTCCGGCAAACGCCGTCTGACTTGATCCGGCTTGCTCCCTTATCTGCTTTATATCGTTGTTGTCAAAATCGCCCAAAGGCTTTACCGACAGCTTTGTCTTTCGTGCGGCGGTTTTCCCTTCTTGATACCCGGCGGCTTCGGCCAAGCCCTGCATAATGCTTTCATAAACGTTCATTTCGCGCTCTCCCGCATTGTAAAGCCCCGCTCCAGCCCGGCGATCATTCGGGCGATTGAATTCCGCTCGGCTTGGGACAGATTGTCCTTCTCGCTTTTGGGATAAACGGTTATAAGGTAAACCGTTTCGTGCATTGCAAAATCAATGTAAGCAACCCTGCCGCTCCCGCTTTTTCCCCGTCCTTCAAAGGCGACGCGTATTTTGCGCAGGCCGCCGGTTCCCCTGATTGGCTTTCCGGCTTTCGGGTCTTGCAAAAGCGTTTCTTGCAGGCGGCCGAGATCGGCATCATCCAAATCCAGTTTTCGCCATTGGCGATCAAATTCCGGCATCATCACAAATTCACGGGTCATTCGCTTACCTTGAGCCATGACGGGGAATCGAACCCCGGACCTGCACATTACGAGTGTGCCGCTCTGCCAACTGAGCCATCATGGCTGGAAACCCGGCAAATCTGCGCGGGCATCAATATCACCTTGTTCAATCTTAAAGAATCCGCCGGGTTTTGTCAAGAGAAAAGAAAAAATTTCGCTCGCTCTTGCAAAAGCGCCGGCTTTAGTTTAACCTTTAGGGAAAAAGGGGGCTTTTGTGAAGACAGTATCCGGCGGGCAGATGCGCAAAATCGAAGAGGTTGCCATAAATGAGTTCGGCATTCCGTCCCTGTTGCTTATGGAAAATGCGGCCGCCGGCATTGCCAAGCACTGCTTAAACGCGCTGGAGGGGAAGAGCCGGCCTAGCGTGGCCATTCTTTGCGGGACTGGCAACAACGGGGGCGACGGTTTTGCACTGGCGCGGCTTTTGCACGGCCAAAATATCGAAACAACGGTGATCTTGGCAGGGCCGGCAAACGCGCTGAAAGGCGGTCCCGCCCGCGACGCCGCCCTGTACATGGGCATCGTCAAAAAACTGGGGGTTCCCATCCTTGAGTTTTCGCAGGCCGGCGAAGAGGCAACCCGCGCCTGCATCGCCCAAAGCGATCTTGCAGTAGACGCACTGCTGGGGACAGGCTTAGACCGCGATGTCCGGGGGGACTTCCTCCGTCTAATCGAAATCATCAATAAATATGCAAAGCTGGTTATCTCTGTGGACATTCCCTCCGGGGTAAACTCGGAAAACGGCAGGGTCATGGGGTGCGCGGTAAAGGCGGCGTTGACGGTAACCTTGGGGTGTGCCAAGACTGGTCTTTACGCCTACCCCGGCGCGGCCTACGCGGGGGCTGTCCGCATAGATGGCATTACTCTGCCGCCCGCTCTGTTAAGCGCCGCCGGCGGTTCCGACGGGGGCGGGGCGGTGATTACGGATAGCGATGCAAGGCTGATGTTGCCGCCGCGCCCTTCCCGTGCCAACAAGGGCAGTTTCGGCAAAGTTCTGCTTTTGGCCGGGTCGGACGAGATGCCGGGGGCGGCGGCGTTGTCGGCATCGGCGGCTTATGCGGCGGGCGGGGGGCTGGTGGTCGCCTGCGTTTTGCCCAGGGTGGCTTCGGTTATCAACTGTACGCAACGGGAGGTGATAACCCGGCTGACTGGCGGCGAGGGCGGCGAGTTCTGCAAGGGGGACATGGCGGCTGTGGAAAAAGAGATGAACGGCGCGGATGTGATTCTTGCAGGCCCCGGCATTGGGCGGGGCGCGGGCGCGGCGGGTTTTGTAAGCGCGCTTGTTGCCGTTTGTCAGTCGCGGCAAGTTCCGCTTGTGCTGGATGCGGACGCGCTTTTCGCGCTGGCGGGGTCGCCCGATGTTTTGCGCGGGGTTAAGGCTCCCTGTGTGGTAACGCCGCATCCGGGCGAGATGGGCAGGCTTGCCGGTCTTTCTATCAAGGAGATTTTGGACTGCCCGCTGGAAGTTGCTCTTGGTTTTTCCCGCAAGTACAATGTTGTAACATTGCTTAAAGATGCGCACACGGTTATTGCAGGCCCCGGCGGGGGTTTTTTCATAAACACTAGCGGCAATAATGCTTTGTCAAAAGCTGGCACGGGGGATGTGCTTGCGGGTTTGGTTGCCGGTTTTATTGCTCAGGGTATGGATGTTTTGGACGCAAGCGCCTTGGGCGCGTACATTCACGGCAAGGCTGGCGAGGCCGCCGCGCTGGAAAGGTCGCGTTACGGTGTAAATGCCGGCGATCTTTTGGAGTACGCCCCCAGGGTGCTCCGCGCCTTGGACTCTTAGCCGCCGGCTGCCGGCGGGGAGGAGCTTGTCCGGTCCCGGAGCCGGACAAGCCCATGCTGATTTAGTTGAGCCTGAAGCCGATGCCTATGGTGAAGTCAAGCCCGTGGCCGAGCCGTGTGCTGGCGCTAAACGGCGCTTCAAACTCGTCAACAAAGTCGTTTTCCTGGCTGTTGGCAAGCCTGATGCCGTAGGTTAGCGTTGTGCGAAGGAACATATTCTGGTTAAAAGCGAAGTCCAGCCCGCCGCCAAGCCTGAACCACAGCGCGCTAAAGTCGCTGGCATCCGGTGCGCCGTCGTTACCGTCCCAATCCATAGTTTCGCCGTCCATAGTGTTGTTGCCGCTAAGGACGAGCCTGTAAACGATGCCCAAAAGGGGGAAGACGGTCATTTGCGGGGAAACTGCCACCGGGAACTTGCCCATTAAGCCAATGTCCATGCCAAGAAGGGATTGATCCATATCTCCGCTTTCGCCCATAATAGACATAGAAACCGTGCCGCCCGCGCCAAAGAAGCCCAGCGAAAGCTGCGCAAAGAACATATCAAAGAAAACAAAGCCGCCGCCGCCAAAGTAAGGGGTTTCCGCAGTCATAATGCTCTCGCCTTCAAACGAAGCTTCTATGCCGCCGCCGAAATCGCTGGTAAACATACCGCCCACACCTACGCTCAAGGGTATTTGCGCGAAAGCTCCGCCGGCCACAAATGCCGACATTGCCAAAACCAATAAAGCTCTTTTCATTTTGCCTCCAAAGCAAAACGTAAGCCGTGCGGCCTTTGCCGCACGGCTTACAGAAATCTACAGCCCATACGGGCTGTCTTTCTATGCTAAAACCTGCACAAAGGCCGGCCGGAACCTTTTCCGGGTTGCTTGTTTGCCGACACTGCCTTTACACGGGTTCACGCGCTTGTCAAATTTCCTGCGCCAAAACGCCTCCGTAAAAGTCAGTGTTTAAACTGCCCCCAATGGCCACACGGCCGTTTTTCAAACGGCTTTTTTCGAGAATGTTGTTTCTACAACGGTTTTTGTCAGTCTGCCCTAAAGGTAAACGGGGG
>WRKI01000298.1 GCA_009778155.1 Spirochaetota bacterium | reverse complement strand
GGGGGGTATAACCTTTGTCCCGGTAACGACTTGCGTCATTTTACCGTGTGCGTCAAGTGCGCCATATACGGCCGCACGCTTTGAGTTTTTTCCATTTTCAGCCCTGTAACCATCCACTGTTTGCTTCATACTCATATTGTACACTGGAAAGCAAGGCTTGTCAAGGCCTTCCGGACGATTTTTTGCGATTATTTTTGCGCCGCCGGTTAAACGCGGCTAACCGGGGGCTTTGCCGGCCATTAATAGGAAAAGGTTCACGCGGAGGCACTAAGGAAACGCTGATTAACTCGACGCTAATCAGCGTTTCCCCAACTGCCTGAAGGAGGCTCAACTGAGAATTCCTGCAAAAAAAAATGTTTTTTTTCAACTGCGACATTATTTGACGCACCTGCGGGGTTATAATGCCAGTGTAACACAAGAGCCTGCTTGCGCGGGTTATAGGGAAATGCTGATTAACTCGACGCTAATCAGTGCTTCCATAGATTAAAGGAGGTATCATTATGGTATCGAAGGATTTTGGCTTGCAGAAACGCGAGGCGGCAGACCCGCCAATGCTATGGGACGAAAGCGACCGGTTCGCCGTTATCGCCTTCCTGCTGCTCTCTGCCGACAGGCAAATCAACGCCGGCGGCCTTAAAATTGACGCATTGGACGGGGATTATGCCGTTTTTCATGACACGCGGGCGGCGGCTGTCCGCGACGGCCGCATCATCGACGAGCTTAACCGTGTTCTTGACGGAGCGGCCTACTGGCTGGTTGGCTACCTTAAAGACGATTACAACGGAAACAAAAAACGCTTTCTTGAATACCTTGCCGGCAAATGGAACATCGATTTGGCCGTCGTTTCAACGCTGGAGGCTTCTGCAAAAACATTGGAAGCAATCAAGCGGAAACGCTTTGAGATACAAAACGGCGATATGCTTTACCGCGAAGCCGCGCCGGTTATTGCCGGCCTTGAGGCCAGGGAAAAAGCAATTTGGATGGAACTTGACACATTGCAGACAGCAAAACAGTGGCCAGTTTCAGCTTCTGTTACTGTCCTTAACGCTATTGTTGACTGCATGGAAAGCTTAACGGGAGTACGGTTTGACGAATACCGCATAAGGAGCAAAGACCTGCCGGCAGATGATGAAGAGGACTTTGAGGATGATGAAGAAAGCCTGTCCGAAAAAATCGGCGATGTTATTGTGGAAGGCATTCATAAAGCTACGGACATAGTCATAGCCCCCATTGAGTGGATGACGTATAAAATCATGGGGATATAAAACTCATGACAAACGCATGAACGACACGAACCTCGGAAGTATCTCACACAAAGGCACAAAGGTTCGGGCGGAAGGAATGATAAGGCCGCGCTTTTTTCTTGCCTTATTTATAGAATATAAGAGGAGATAAGAGAGGGATGAAGCGGTGCTTTCAAAACTGTGCTTTGTGCCTTTGTGCCTTTGTGTGATTAAAATGGGAATAAATTCGGAGGCTCGAGCATTCATGCGTTTGTCGTGATATAAAACTATCCCAGGGCGGCCTTCATGCGGCCTGCCCCGGGATGGATGTCAATGCATTACTGTCGGGTCTCTTGATACCTTGAAACTTCCGCATTCTGGGCATTTTACGCCTAAATCGAAAATTAGCGGTATTGTAGCGACAAACCGCTCGCCGCAAGCATGGCAAATGTAATGTCCCCTTTGGCCGGGGGTCGGCGGAACAATTCCGCTAGGTTTTCCAAAATTCATTGTCTTGTCCTCCATATCTGTCATCGGACTTAATCGGAAACTCGATTAGTTTCCGATTAAGCCTCGTTTTTATCACAATCAGGGGCAATGCAGAATGCGCTTTAATAAGTTTATCGCGCTGTCATTGCCCTGCTGTGCCGATTTTGTAAGCCAGTGTTCCGCATTATCGAAATCCTGCGTTACACCTTTTCCGTTAAGATAGCAAACCGCAAGATTAAATTGCGCGTCTGCATCGCCTTGCTGTGCCGATTTTGCAAACCAGTATGTCGCTTGCTTGAAATCTTGCGTTACGCCATTTCCGTTGGCGTAACAAGACCCAAGATTAAGCTGTGCGCCGGCATCGCCCTGCCGTGCCGATTTTTCATACCAGTATACCGCTTGCTTGAAATCCGGCGTTAGACCCATTCCTTTCGCATAACAAAGCCCAAGATTAAACTGCGCGGTGGCATCGCCCTGCTGTGCTAATTCGATAAACAGGTCTATCGTTTCCTTGAAATCATTCTCTATGGGTCGCTTTTTTTTTTACCTCCTGCCCAGTTTCTTTGTTCCCATTTAAAACTGTCAACAATGTAATCCATCAAAGAGTACAGGTTAAAGCTGTTTTTTGCCGAATAGAACAAAGGTTTTTTTATGCGATGGCCTGTGGTTTCGTGAATCCTTTTCTGCAAAGACAAAGCCTGTTCTTCCAAGAATTTATTTAACACATCATCCGGCTCATTGTTCCAATGCCTGCCCTTCATGGCCATGTCTGCCTGATTTACCACCACTAAAACCCGGCTGGCTTCTATGCTGTCAAACAAAAAACCGTTAAGAATAGTGTAAACCGTTCCTATGTCTTTGCTGGAGCCGTCAACCAACACAACGGCCATGTCTATAAGATAGCCGCCGCTAAGGTCGTTTCCGCCAGAATACCGGCGTTTTAGCAGCTTAATGGATTTTTGAACATATACCGCGTCGTCAACCGGATTGTCGCCTAAGCCCGGCGTGTCCCACAAGCGGATATATTCATTGAGCATATAATCCTTTATCTCTTTCGTTTCGGGGTCTACCCCGTGCCCGATTTTCGCAAACTCGCCGCCCAACAATGCGTTAAGCGTGCTAGACTTGCCGGCACCAGTTGCGCCGATAAGCATTATGTCCATAGGGACATAACGTATTTTTCTTTTTATCTCGTCCAACCTGTATTTTGCGTACGGGCTGTTTGCAAAATATGATTCATCTGCCGTCATATCAACCTGCTTCCTATCAAAAAAATCAAAAGCTACTGCTCCGGATGTAGTCCCGCCGGAGCTGTACACCAGTTGTTCCGCTTCGTGCCAAATTTCAGCATCTTGCCCTTTTGGAGAGCCGCGATTAAGCCAAATATAATACGCGGCCTCCTGAATAGCATTTTGTCGATTATTTGACAAGAGTGTATTCCCTTTGCAATGTTTGCACCATGTCCATATAACGCGATTTGCAATCGGCAAACCGGTTATGTTCGATTTCATCAAGGCAAGGGGCAAGGTATTTTTGCCAAATTTCGGCATAAATTTGCCCGCTGTCCGGCTTTGCGTCTATGCTGGCGACAATGCCGGGAGCCGTTTGGTAATACTCCTCGATGATTGCTTTTCCGTCCGGTTGCTGTGCAAGCCAGTTGTCGCGGAATGAACGGAAAGCGTTAAGCTCGTAACAAGAGTCGCCCCTGCCAAGCGAGCGGCAAGTCGCAGTAGTAATGTAACAGCCGCTGGTAATTCTGCGAAATCCTGAAACTATTGCCCCGCCTACTGCGCCAACCACAGCGCCAACCGCCGTACCGACAACAGGAATGACGCTGCCCACTGCCGCTCCTAATGCCGCCCCAGAAGCTACACTAACACCTGCACTACTTAACACGGAACCGCCAACATTCCTTTTGATTTTTTCGCCGTAATCTTCCTTGCCGTCGTTGCTCTCCCATGGTCTCGTATCTTTGTTTGTTTCAACCAAGAGAGGCAGCCGTTTTTCTTTGGGAATGCTCTCAATAATATAGCAAAGCAGTTTTGAAAGATTATAAGGCTTTTCCTGCGGCAGGCCTTTTTCTTTGAAGCCGGCAGAATAGTACACCGGCTCTACATCTACGTCGGTAGCTTCTTTAACACGCTTCTTTACTGATTGGGCTTTTTCCTCAAGCTGTTCTAGAAGCGTCTCTTGCGGCTGGCTTTTTTCGGAATCCCAGTAACGCCCTTTCATTACCTGGTCTGCCTGGTTTATGCCGATAATGATACGGGTTTTATCGACCATGTTAGGGATAATAACCTTATTGATAAGTTCGTACGATGTCCCCAGATCGCGGGAAGCGCCGTCCAGAATAACCAGTACAGCGTCAATAAGCATTGAGTTTGGGTCTTTGTCATCTTTTTTGTGCAGCATTTCAATGATGCCTTTGGAATGGCTCTGGTCTTTCTCTTTTCCGTCGCCCAATCCGGGGCTGTCCCACAAAACAAGGTTTCCAAGTTCAAACTTTTCGATATGCATCGTTTCAGGGTTAGGCCCGGTTCCAACTATTGCTTTTTCCGTTCCAAAAAGCGCGTTAATTGTGGAACTTTTCCCGCTTCCTGTCGCGCCGGTTATCATAAGGTTTGCCTTGCGATCTTTATCGCGCAGGATAGCCTTCAAGATTTTGCTTTTTTCATCTTCCGGTAAAGATGAATCCAACACCATTTTTTCCAGTTTCTGGAAAACTTCATTGTTTGCCATATACTCTTCCTCAACAAAAAATATTTTTTACAGGCTCAAGCCTGTTTTTTTCTCTGCGATTTTCTTCACCCCGCACGGTTTAGTTTGCAAGGTGATTGCGCCTGTTTCCTAGCCAAAAATGCTAAAAATTGCGCCTACTGCCCCGACTATTCCCCCAACGACTGCGCCAACCCCGGCACCAATCGCCGTGCCAACCACGGGAATAAAGCTGCCCAATTTCGCCCCTAATGCCGCCCCAGAAGCTACCCCAATACCTGCATCTTTTAAGATGTCAAGGCCGACATTTCTTGTAGTTTTCGCGGAGTAATCTTCCAGCTTGTCGTGGTTCTCCCACACTACTGGCTTTTGGTTTGTTCTAACCAAAACAGTCAGCCGTTTTTCTTTCGGAATGCTCTCAATGATATAGCAAAGCAGTTTTGAAAGATTGTAAGGCTTTCCCTGCGGCAGTCCTTCTTCTTTGAAGCCGGCAGAATAGCACACCGGTTTTACTTCTACGCCAGTATCTCTTTGAATACGCTCGGCTACCGATCTGGCTTTTTCCTCAAGCTGTTTTTGCAGCGTCTCTTGCGGCAGGCTTTTTTCGTAATCCCAGTAACGCCCTTTCATTACCATGTCCGCCTGGTTTATGCCGATAATAATATCGCTTTTATCGGTCAAGTTAGGGATAATAACTTTCTCGATAAGTTCGTACGATGTCCCCAGATCGCGGGAACCGCCGTCCAGAATAACCAGTACAACGTCAATAAGCCTTGAGCCGTCGTCATCTTTTTTGTGCAGCATTTCTTCGATGCCTTTGGAATGGAGGCGATCAGCCTCTTTTCCGTCGCCCAATCCTGGGCTGTCCCACAGAACAAGGTTTCCAAGTTCAAACCTATCGATATGCTTTGTTTCAGGTTCAACCCCGGTTCCAACCTTGGCCTCTTCCATTCCAAAGAGCGCGTTAATTGTGGAACTTTTCCCGCTTCCTGTCGCGCCGGTTATCAGAATGTTTGCCTTGCAGTCTTTATCGCGCAGGATAACCTTCAAAAGTCTGTTTTTTTCATCTTCCGTTAAAGATGACTCCATAATTACAGTTTCCATTTTGTCAAAAGCGTCATTGTTTGCCATATATTCTCCCTCTGCAAAAAAAATTACACAGGCTCAAGCCTGCGTTTAATGTCTGTTACCTGTACGGAACCCAGCGCGGGCAGCTAAGACGGAAATTCTTTTTTCCGTGCCCTGGGTGCAACGAGCAAATTTGCCCGTTGTAAAACCTGCAATCCTTGCATTGTTTTATTGTTGACGGCCCCGTGTTGCTGCTCCATGCGGCGCACGAATCGCGAAAAGACCTTGGCGCGTTGTATACGGCGCAATTTTTACCGTCGAAAAAGCGGCACTCCTTGCATTTTCCTGTCATAAATCTCCTCCATTGGTTGGTAATTGCAGGCTAAAGCCTGCAATTCACATTCCCCTAAGTTGCATCTTCAAAATCGTAGGCTGTGTAGGCCTTATTCAACTCGTCGATTTTCTCCTTCATGGTAACCGAAATTGATTTTGTTTTTCCAATTACCTTTTTCAGTTTCTCCGTGGTAACGGCGCGGTCTTGCGAGATAAAAGCCGCTTCGACTGTTTCTTTTACTACGGCTTCAATGTCGGCTCCGCTGTAACCGTCCGTGTCTTTGAGCAACTTCAAAACGTCAACATCTTCGGTTAATTTTCCGCGTTTGCGCAGATGTATTTCAAATATGCTCCGGCGTTCTTCGGCAGTGGGCAGTTTTACCAAAAAAAGTTCGTCGAAACGTCCCTTGCGCAAAAACTCCGGCGGCAGTGTGGAAATGTTGTTCGACGTGGCAACAACATACACGGAACTTTCTTTTTCCTGAAGCCATGTTAGAAACTGCCCGAACAGCCGGGTTGTAACATCACTGCCGCCGCCTTGCCCTTGCCCGCTAAGCCCGGCAAAGGCTTTTTCCAACTCGTCAATCCACAGGACGCAAGGGGCGACCGCTTCCGCCGTTTTAATTGCGCGGCGCAAATTGCCCTCGCTTTCGCCGACAAACTTGCCCATGAGCTTTCCAATGTCAAGCCGCAACAACGGCACGTTAAACTGGCTTGCCGTCGCTTTTGCCGTAAGACTTTTTCCGCAACCGGGCATTCCCACAATAAGAATGCCCTTTGGCAGATCAAGGCCGAACTTGCGCGCTTCGCCCAAGTTGTTAAAAACATACGATTTGTCGCCAAGGTATTTTTTCAAGTTGCCAAGCCCGCCTACACTATGCAGGCCGGAAGAGACAGGTATTATTTCAATAATGCCTGACTTTTTAATAACCTGCTCTTTTTCCTTTAGGATTAAATCCTTGTCCTTGGAATCGATCTGGCCTGAACGCTGGTAAGCCAAGTTCATTATCTGCCTAATTTCAAACGCGCTAAGTCCCCTGAATGACATGACAAGTTCGTTTACCGTATCGGGGGCAATCTCTATCTGGAACCCTTTCGCGTAATCGTCAATGATAGACTGAATTTCTTTGTCCCCAGGCATGGGAATGTCAAAAACAGTTATCATTTTTTCAAGCTCTATGGGAATTACAAGGTCTGAACATACCAGAAAAACCGTTATGTAAACCCCGTCCCTGAACATTGTGCGTTCCGCGATAGATTTTAACCGGGCGATAATTGCCGCGTCGGGATTTTCCGGGCGGAAATAACGATGCACATCTTTTAACACCAAAAAAGCCGTTTGCGGCTCGTTGTCGTCGAAGGCGGCAAGAAAGCTGTTCAAGTTGTCGCTGCCGGGAACCGCGCCTTTGGAACATTTAGTGTAAAAGTCAACATGATGCCCCGCCTCGTTGTATTCGTACACCGATGTTTCACTGCCGGCGACGTTTTTTATAAGCTCGTCTACCGCGTTAAAATCGAAGTGGTTGATGTAGATCAAGGGGCGCAGGGAATCGACATAAGCGGCAAGCTGCATCTCGAACTGGTCGTTTATTTTCTGGCTCATCCTTATACCTCCATGTAGAAAAGCTGATGCTTTTCATTGTTGCTCATGTAGTCTATGCCGTCAAGAATGGGGAATTTGCGGTTTACATCTTCGGCCCTTAGTTGTTGGCCGGTTTCCCCCGCATTGCGGACAAAGTTTCCGCTTTCCATTTTGATAATCATAAAACGCGTGCCTTTGGGTTGCAAAGCCTTCCAATAAGTTTCTGTTTCCCCGGCAAAGATTTTAACATGATTTTTTGGAGGGGCTGGAGATTTTGATTGCGGAATGTGGCTGACTGGTATATAAGTCAAAGGATACCAAGTGGAGGCCAATCTTCCTGATTCGAGACGAGTGCCTTCTATGTTTCTATCATCGTTACAAGAAAGCACTAGTATAGAAATGTTTCGTTTGCGCAAGTATTCGTTCTCCGAAGCATCGTTTACGGTTTGCGCACCCGGCAGGTTTTTATCCGCCTTAAAATTGGCAATAACGACATCAATGTCAGACGGCGGTGTCTGGGGATCCGTCAATTGCGCAAAATCAAGTGCCTTAAATATCTCTTCGTACGTCCTCGCCATAATACCGCGAAAACTATCGTTTGCAAGCATTGCCAGAACAATCAAGGGGCGTTTTCCTATGAAACGATTGTAGAAAAGCAATTTGTCAAGATTGTAAAGCCCGGAGTGGTTTTCGTGCAAGCTTTTTAGGGCAGGCTTTACGAAGGAATAATCGTTTCCTTTTTCGTCAAGCTCGTT
The DNA here is from genome assembly GCA_009778155.1 of Spirochaetota bacterium. GTDB lineage: Bacteria > Spirochaetota > Spirochaetia > Treponematales > Breznakiellaceae > WQXQ01. The sequence goes on along the minus strand of WRKI01000298.1, from coordinate 8,167 downwards.
AAGCATATCTTCATAGTTAGAATGATAAGCGCTGATAATATCATCTTTCCCCTTTTTTAGGTTGTTGTATTTTTCAAGCTGTTCCGCTTCTTTTTGCCTTAATTCAAAGGCATACGCGGCCTGTTTAACCTGTTCCTCCGTACAGCCCGCCTGAAAAATCTCGCAAAGTTTCAAAGCGATTTCAATATCGCTCCCGGATATTTTGTCAAGCTTGGTGCTTTCCTTTGTCATTCCCCGCGTGTCAAGCCAACGTTTTAGCGATCCGTTATGGTACGCGCGAAGAATGTCTTCCACGTTGAAATTGTTGCTAAGATCATCGCGGTTTCTAACCGGATTCCCGTCAAGAATCAAATTGAATTTGATTGCCTTTGTCATACTCTCTCTCCTTACAATTGCCAAAAAATTATTGGACTTGTTCAAGAACCCGTCGTTTGGGCTTTGCCCAAACAAGTTCTCGAACAAGTCTCGCATTTTTTAGGGCAAAAGCCCTAAAAAAGTGCTTTCAAAAGTTGAAGTTGTTCTGAAACTGAAGTTTCCGAACAACTTTTTTACCGGCCAAACTGGCCGGAAAAAACTGCCAAACAATTACCACCAGCTAAACAAGCCGGAAACAAAATTGCCAATGGCAGAACCTACGCTTTTAATGCCTTCCCAAGCGGCGGACGCTACGGTTTTTACCGCGCTTACGGCCGTTTTTACGATTGCCTTGCCGCCTTCCCAAACAGCTTCCCCAACCTTGCCCCCGGCCATGCCTCCGACAAGGCCGCCCACGACGCCGCCAATAGCCGTCCCTACAGGGCCAAAAACAGAACCCATCGCGGCTCCAATTTTAACCCCCGCGCCGCCGCCTGCTAAACTTCCAACCGCACTGCAGGCCGCAGAGCCTGCCTCGTCAACGGCTTCTTCCCCGCTTATTTCGCCTGTTGCAAACTTGTACAGCGTTTTAGCATTGTCAATACCAAGGCAGGCCGCTTTTGCTATATTCCCGACAGGCGTTTTTTTTAACTTGTCGCCAAGCCAGCCGCTTTTTGCCGCTACGGTTATGCCGCCGGAGGTCGCAATGGTAAGCCCTGCGCTTGCGCCGGACATTATCGCTTTTTCTGCAAATTCCTGCGCGTCTTCTTCGGCCGTTTTGTTTTCCTTGCCGGTTAAATTGTTCCAAATGCGCCTTCCGACAATGCGGCTTCCCTGAAAACCCACCGTGCACAATGCCGCAATGCCGGTTTTTTGGCGGATGTTTTTTGCAATGGCTTTGCGGTTTACATCGTTCCATTCGTATTGCTGCGCTTGTTGCGCTTCATCAAGAGTGTCCGCATTACGCGAATCGCGTTGCGGGTTTTCACCGCCGTCCATGCCGTACATCGCGCCGGCGTTATCCGCATTGGCCTTGCCAATGGCTTTGTCAATTTCGGCGGCGTATTGCCCGACATCGCTAAGGCCGCCCTTTTTCCCGGCCGCCTTTGCGGCCGCCTTCGCGCCTTCTTCAATTGCATTGGCAAGGTAGCTTTCCTGCGATATGCCTTTCGCTTTGCATTCTGCAAGTTTCAACCGCTCGGCTTCATAACGCTCGACTGTTTCGACAATGACCTGGGCGGCTCCCTTTGCCTCGCCGTCGTCTTTCCAGACTTTGGGATACTTGAAAAATTCTTTTTCAAGCCAGTCAACATTGGCTGTTTCTGGCTCTTTGCGCTTGTACGACTGCACAAAGGAAACAACAACGCCGCGTGTTTTTTCCGCATTTTTCCCGCTGACCGGTATTTCCATTTTTTTAGCAAAGTCGTCGGCTTCTTGCTCTGGGTTTTCCCCGGCGGCCTGCATCCGTCTTGCCAATTCTTCTAAATCGGCAACTTCTTTTGGTATTTGTTCTTCTGCCATGTTTTTCTCCTTAAACAAATTTATGCGTTTAACTCTGTCCGATTTTCGCCTTCCCGTGTTTGCGCATCACGCGCTTCTTCTCTGCTGAAGCTGAAGACACCGGTAACAACGCCGAATTCTTTTTTTTCAACGAGGGTTCCGATAATTTCGCCTAACCCTGCCATGCCGGGAATTTCCCTACTGCCAAGTGCCACACCTGCGGGGCCAAACACGGTTTCAATCGCGGCTCCCGTGCTCGCCCCCTTTGTGTTCAGCGCAATACTACCAACCATGCTGTGCGCTGCAGAGCTTGTCTGCTCGACGGCTTCTTCCCTGTTTATTTCCCCGGTTGCCCATTTGTAGAGTGTTTTTGCATTTTCAATGCCAAGGCTGACAGCGTTTGCTATATATACAACGGGCGTGTTTTTTAAGGTGTCGCCAAGCCACTCGCTTTTTGCCGCGACGGTTATGCCGCCGGTGGCCGCAACGGTAAGCCCCGCGCTTGCGCCGGACTTTATCGCTTTTTCTGCGAATTCCTGCGCGTCTTCTTCGGCTGTTTTGTTTTCCTTGCCGGTTATGGTGTTCAGAACGCGCCTTCCAAGAATGCGCGTACCCTGAACGCCCACGGCGAACAATGCCGCAATGCCGGCTTTTTGGCCGATGTTTTTTGCAATGTTTTTGCGGTTTACATGGTTCCATTCGTATTGTTGCGCTTCTTGCGCTTCATCACGCGCAATGTCCGCACTGTGCTCTTGGCTTGCCAAGCCTGCGTTATCTGCATTTGCCTTGTCAATGGCTTTGTCAATTTCGGCGGCGTATTTTCCAACATCGACAACGCCGTTGGCTTTTGCGCCGTCCTCGATTGCCTTGGCAAGGTAGCTTTGGGATAAACTTTTCGCCTTTGCCCCGTCTTCGATTGCCTTGGCAAGGTAGCTTTCCTGGGATATGCCCTTTGCCTTATGCTCTGCAAGTTTTTCGCGTTCGTTTTCATAACGCTCGACTGTTTCGACAATGGCCTGTGCGGTATTTTTTGCCTCGCCCTCGTCTTCCCATATTTTTGGGTACTTGGAAAACTCACTTTCGAGCCACTGGGCATTGGATGTTTCCGGCGATTTGTGCATATACGACTGCACAAAGGAAAGAACAACGCCGCGTGTTTTTTCCGCATTCTCCCCGCCCGGTATTCCCAATTTTTGTTCCAACTCGCCAGTTTCTTTTTGTTCGTCTGTCATAAACTGCGCCTCCTAAAATTTGTCAATAATAAAATTGATTCGATTGCCTTTGTCATGCTTCCCCTTCTTCTTCGCTGTTGAAAATTTTTACAGTGCCGTAGTCTCCGCTGGCAAGGCGCAGTTGGAGGAAGCTGATAAAATCCACGGCGGGACTTTCCTTGTCGCTAGCAGGTGTTTCTCTAGAGCCAAACAATCCAGTTACAGCCACAGCCACAGAGCCAATCACAGCTCCAACAATCACCCCTCCCTCAATAGGAATGACGCTACCCACTGTCGCTCCAGCTACCGCTCCTTTAGTGTCCGGGGCGAATATGTAAAACCTTGCAAAATCTTCAACGCCAAGGTTGACGGTTTTTGTTATATCTTGAACAGGCCTGTTTTTTAATGTATCGCCAAGCCACCCGTTTTTTGTCGCAACCGTTATGCCGCCGGCGGCCGCGATTGTAAGCCCGGCGCTTGCGCCCGACTTTATCGCTTTTTCTGCGAATTCCTGCGCGTCCTCTTCGGCCGATTTGCTTTCCTTGCCGTCGGCTTTTTCAATTTTGGCTGTGCCGCTGGCTTTGTCATAACCGCTGGCGGTTTCCACAATGGTTTCGGCGGCATTCCTTGCCTCGCCGTCTTTCCAGATTTCCGGGTACTTGGAAAACTCATTTTCAAGCCAATCGACATTGGATGTTTCCGGTGGTTTGTATTTGTACGACTGCACAAAGGAAACAATAACACCGCGTGTGAGCATTCTCAGTTTTTCTCCGTCTGTCATAAACACCTCTAAATTAATTTGCTGTACATTGAATATGCCGAGGCGGTCTATCCAGTGTATTCGTCGAAAGTTTCTTCAACTACCCTAGCACCGCTAAGTTTGTTCTCCTGAATGCAATAACTTGCTTCTTGTTTGTTCTCAAACTCCATTCCGTCAGATTCATCTGATACCCATTGAGCGGAACGATATTTGAAAAAAAGAAAGCGTTTATCAACCATTCCGCTAAAGAACAAACCGCCGTTATTCTGTATATAATAACGAGGGCCTCTTTTGGCCTTTTTAATGAGCCTTACTAAGTCTTTAGCCGCATCAACAACTTCTCCGAAAAGCCATGGTATTGACATATCAAACCCCCTGCCTGTAAAATCGTTCGTTTTTTGTTTTCTGCTCGTCTGTCATAAACTGCGCCTCCTAAAAATTGTCGAGAGTTTTTTTTAACTCCCGGAGCTTTTCCGTATTGATCAGCCCGTTGTCGTCCAGGTCTTGATCTAAATCTGCCTGCAAATGTTCGGGCAGGCCGTCAATTTTCTGCAAAGCTGAATCGACAAGCGGGACTAACTTTTCCCTTAGCAGTTCTATCTCTGCCACATGGTTTTTAATCTCAACCGCCGCCAAAGCGTGCCTGCTTTGCGCCTCTAGTTTTTCTTCAAAAGTCATTGTCATCACCAAACGCCAAATAAGCCGGCAATGCCGGACTGGCCTTTCGCTTTCGGCTGGCTTTGCTTTGCGCCGCATTTGCCGCAAAATTTTGTGTCGGGAAAAATTTCTGCATTGCAGCTTTGGCATCGGAGCGCGGCGACCTTGGGCTGGCTTTTGTATTTCGCGTCGTTGATCATAAATTCCAGCCTTTCGTTAGGCTCAATCTTGTTGGATTTTTCCAAATCTTCCAGTGCGTTTGAATAATCGCGCATAAGGTAATAAGCAATGCCGCGCCGTTCATAAAAACCGGCGTCATTGGGGGCAAGCTCTATGGCTTTGGAGTATGTTTTTACGGCTTCCTCGTCCTGCTGGTTTTCAAGTTGTTTAAGCCCAAGTTCAGCCAATTTCTTCAACTCTGCGGCTTTTTCAAACTTAGCCTGCTGGCTTTTGCCTTTTGGCTGGCTTTTGACTTTTTCCCAAAGTTCGTCCAATTCCTGCAACTCAATTTTAGGCTGGCGTTCATCTTCCGGCTTGCTCTGCGGCGCGGCGGCAGTGGCTTTTTTGTCGGGGAAAATATGCCGTAAAACCGACGTTCTGCTCTGCGCTTCGCTTTGCCCGGCATTGTTGTCGCCCGCGCCGGGTTCGGCTTTCGGCTGGCTTTCGGCCTGGAGCTGGCTTTCCGCTTCCGGCTGGCTTTGCGTCGCGGCGCATTCGTGGCAAAATTTTGCGTCGGGCAAAATTCCTGCATTGCAGCTTTGGCATCGCGACATGGGGGCGGTTTTTAGCCGGCTTTTGACTTTTTCCCAAAAATCGTCTGATTCCTTCGGCTCAATTTCCGGCTGGCTTTCAGCCTCGGTTTGAAGATGTTTTGGGAGCCGCCGCCAGCCGCATTTGGCGCAGTATCTAACATTTTCTGGCAATGCTTTGCAACACTCCTTCATAAATCTGTCTGTCATTGGGTTTCTCCTTCTTAAAACATTTTTCTACAGACTCAAGCCCGCTCTTTAGAGCAATATTTTCTTTACGGGAACATTCTGCTCTTCGCCAAGAATCTCTCTTAACATTTGCAGTTTTTGTATAAGAGACCTCCCGTCATAATCTATGCCCATCCTGATAGGAGACTTCCCGTCATAATCTATGCCCATATCGGCAGGAATCTTTATTGACATATGATGCAACTCATTCATATAAGCGATCTCATAATCTGGCTGCTTACCGGCAAAAAAATCTTTTACGATAAGCCACTTTCCCCTATCAAACTTCTCGTCCTCACCCAGATCGCGAAGCAACTCTTTCCTTAAATCTTCAGGCAGAGCCTCCATTTTCTCCAAAATTGAGCCGGCAAGTATGCCTAACTTTTTCATTAGCGGCTCCACCTCTTCCGTCATCTGGTTTTTAATCTCAAGCGCATCGTTAGCAAACTTCTTGAGTTCCTCAAGCTCTCTTTCCTTCTTTGCAACAATATCATCAATACCCATAACTTCCCTCGCAACAAAAATTTCCGCAGGCTCAAGCCCGCTTTTATCTCCGAAAAATCACCGTATGTCGTATATCTTTTTCATTTTCTCCAGCTCGGCCTTCACCATTTCCACTAGCTCCGCCGGCCCCAGTGCCTTTACCGTATGTCCCTGTCCCAGCACCCAGCGCAGTACTTCCGGCATCTGCGTAGTTGTAAATCTTACATACACCCCGTCTTCCCGCTGTTCCACTTCTTGGTCTTCGTGCCACCGGCGTTCCAGCGCGTAAACGCCAATCTCGTTGTCCACAAGCAGTTCGATTTTATAAGAGGTGCGCGAAACCCACACGCCGACATTCGGGTCTATGTAGTCATTCGCCTTAAAGCCGGCTGGTATGACAAAGCTGTTTTCTGTCAAAACCGCGCTCTTCATTCTTGAAAGCGAAAAAAGCCGAGGCTCCCCTTTTTCATGGCAAAGGCCGATTATGTACCAGTTCCCGTTCTGCGCCACCGCATGATAGGGGTTCACCGTGCGCCGTGTATAGCCGCTTTTTTTCAAGGGGCGGTAGTCGAAACTAACTGTATGCTTTGTTTTTAGGGCTGTAAAAACTGTCTGGAAGGTTTCCCTGTCTATTATGCCGGCGTGGCCGGGGATAAAGGTCATCTGCTTTGTAAGAAAGCCCGAATCTGCCTTGGCGTTTTCCGGCAGGCTTCGTTCTATTTTAAGGAAGATTTTGCGCAGGCTGTCTTCCAGCGGGGTGTTGCGGTAATCTTCCAGCAGGCGGTCGAAAAGCGCAATGGAAAAAAGCTCGCCTTCGGTAAGGGGCACGCTTTTTAGGTAATAGTTAGGCTGAGAATAGAGGTATCCCCGGTGCAGATAGCTGTACTCTATGGGGGCGCTTAACATATCGCGCATATATTCGATGTCTCGCTGGATGGTTCTGGGGGTTACCTCGGTTAGGATGGCAAGCTCTTTTATGCTTGGATACGTTCCGCTTCTTATCATTTCGTCGATTACAAAGAGGCGTTTTGTTATAACTTTCTGCTCGTTAGAGCGCGTGTTTTTCTTCATACTGCATTCTAACCGCCCCACTACGTCAAATAATGTCGTAGCAGGGCAGGTTTAGTTTTTTTTCCATTTTTAAGCCCCAATATATGGAAGAAAAGCTGATTGGCCTGTCCCGGCAAGTCTGCCATCTGTACGCAGCCATTCGTTTTCCTAGGGGCGGGCAAGGCGCAGGCCGACACGGTTGACCCGGTTGTCCGGCAAGAAGTTGAAGCGTGATGCCGATCGGGCGTTTTGCGCCGAAAGGAACCAACTGCTGCCGCGTATGACGCGGAATGTCCCCGAAGCCGCGCCTTCCGGGTCGGTCTGGGCTTGGCTGGGGTAGTCCCCGTACCAGTCCCACACCCATTCCCACACATTCCCGTGTATGTCGTAAAGGCCGTGTTTGTTGGGCTGTTTCAAGCCGACCGCGTGTGTCATGCCCCCGGCGTTAAAGTCGAACCAGCCGATTCTGTCTATCGAGGTTTCGTCTTTCCAACTGGCTGTCCCGTTGTTGAAGGCTGTCGTTGTTCCTCCTCTGGCGGCAAACTCCCATTGTGCCTCGGTGGGCAGTCGCCATCCGTTCGCTCCTTCGTCGATTTCTACGGAGTTCCAGTCGTTGTTGTTGGCGTCTTCTGGCACATCGCCCCAGTTATCGGGGTTTGTACTGCCGGCAATGCTGTATGCCGGGCTTAATCTTTCCATTATGCTTAGGCGGTTGGCAAAAACCAGCGAGTCGTACCAGCTTACTGTTTCCACTGGTCGTCTGCCTTGTATTTCCCCGTTCGGCGGTTCGCTGGAAAACCGGCTGGGGTTGCCGCCCATTACGAGTTCCCATTGTTGTTGTGTTACGGGGTAAGCGGCTATCCAAAAGCCGCTGGAAATGGTTACTTGCCGCTGTGGGTCCTCGTTGCCGCTCCTGCCTTCTTCGCCCGGCGGGCTGCCCATGAGAAATGTTCCGGGCGGTATCCAAGCGATTTTTATGCCGGCCTTCAATTTTTCCTTGCTGTTTATGCTCTGCATGGTATTTTGCCTCCTTTCACGCGCAAGCGCACGGCGGCCTTGTCGCGAGTTTTATTGAGTATCTTCTTTCTATCGAAAATTTCCTTTCTATGCCGTAGCCCGGCCGCCGCCGGCCACCTGCCGCCGCGGAGGCCACCGCCCCACTTCGCACGGGGGGG
>WRKI01000297.1 GCA_009778155.1 Spirochaetota bacterium | reverse complement strand
GCGTTTTACGGCGGCTCCGCGCCAGCTTTGATTCCGGCACTGTGCCTGTGGAGAAGCTGCGATGACCCGCCGGAAGATATTGCACGCAAGGGCTTGGAATTTATAAAGAAGCATTCCGCTACATAAGCCTGCCGCAAGTGCAATGGTTCTTCTATAATTATGGCGGAGGTTGGTTTTCCTCCTCCGCCATTGCCGGCAAACTGATTTTGCCCTACTCGGCGGGGGTATCCGGCCTTGCCCCTTGACTGGGCGGGTCTTGCCTAAACCCTCTCTACGGATGAATTGACCGGGCTGTTAAAATAGGTGTAGGCATCAGCCGCCTTGCAACTTTTCGATTGGATTAATTGTTAGGCAATTCGCGGACTTGCAAAACCGAAAGAAAAACTACATACTGCTAATTATATGGTATTGAAAAACAAGGATTTACTGTTTGTTTTGGATGTAGAAAAATGGCAGACCCTTCAAGACTCCTTGGCTGTCATGACGGGCATGGCCATAATCACCGTTGACTTCAAGGGGGTCCCCATGACGCGCCACAGCCATTGCAGCGAATTCTGCAAGCGCGTACGCGCGGAGCCTTCTTTGAACATGGAATGCCAAAAGTGCGATTCCAGGGGAGGCCTAGAGGCGACAAGGATGCAAAAGCCGTATATCTATCTGTGCCATGCCAATATTTTAGATGCGGCCATTCCAATAATTGTCAACGATAATTATTTAGGCGCAATAATGATAGGGCAAGTGCTGCTTACGGAAGAAAGCGATATAACCCAGCTAGAAGTTATGTGCGCATCCTCCAGACAAAGGCTTGAGCAGATGCTAGGCGCGGACATGAACCTGATAAACCAGATACCAAAACTTTCTTTTTCCAGAGTTAAGGTTATAGTTGATATGTTGTTTCATCTGTGCAACTATATCGTAGAAGAAGCTATCGAAAAAAACATGGCTTTGGAAATGTGCGCGAATGTGCTAAATCCGACTCAGATTAATAGCAATTTAGCGGCATACCATGCAAAAAACCTGAAAAACGTCAAGCGGAAGCTGGATGCGGCGATAATTGAATCTCATATCAAGCAAGAGACAGAAAAAGAAGTTGAAGTCAACAGAATACTGCGCCCGGCAATAGAATATATAAACGAGCATAAAAACGAAAGCCTGCCGGCCAAACAACTGGCAGCCTTGTGCAATGTCAGCCCGGGACACTTTAGCAAAATGTTTTCGCGGGAAATGGGCGAAACTTATTCGTCGTATTTATTGCGCTCAAGGGTAAAATGGGCGAAAGAACTGTTAAAAACATCAGACAAAAACATCAATGAAATAGCTTTCGCACTTGGGTTCAGCGATGCCGGGCACTTCATTAGAAGCTTTAAAAAATATGAAGGCACGACCCCCGCCAACTTTAGAAAGTTCGTCCTTTACAATTCAAAAGCCTGATATAGCCAACCCCCATAGACATAAATATTCAATTTTTTGCTTTCGGATATTTTTATCCCACTTTGAATAGCTATAAATGGATATTTCCAGCCAATGACATTTTCAAGATTTGCGCCGTATACTGAAAATACGGATAAAAACAATCAGTCTGTTCCAAAGCATAGCGTTTTGGACAGCCAAATTAAAGGAGTATGGCAAAATGAGAAAAGCTTTTATCAGCCCTGCAAAATATGTGCAAGGAGAAGACGAACTTTACAACCTGGGGTACTTTGTAAGCCTTTACGGCAAAAGCGCCCTATTGATATCGCATCCCGATGATGTAGCCCGTGTACGAGGGCAACTGGACGCAACAGCCGCCAAATTCGGCGTAACATTTGTCGAAAGCGGCTTTCAAGGGGAGTGCTCGCGGCAGGAAGTTGCGCGCCTTGAAGAGCTTGCGAAAAAGAACAACTGTGATTGCACCGTGGGGCTGGGCGGCGGCAAAGCCATAGACACGGCAAAATGCGTGGCAAAAGGAGCGGCGCTAATTATAGCCCCGACAATCGCCGCCACCGATGCCCCCACAAGCCATTCGGCCGTTTTGTACACCCCCGACGGTGCTTTTGACGACTATGCCTATTTCGTGCAAAGCCCCAATGTCGTTCTTGTAGACACAAAAATTATTGCCAATGCCCCCGCCCGCTTTTTGGCCGCCGGAATGGGAGACGCTCTTTCAACATACTTCGAGGCAAGAGCCACCAGCGCATCATTTTCCAACGTAAACGCAGGTCTTCCCTGCGGTTTTAGGGAAGGAAAGTGCGGAGGCGCAAAGCCCACAAAAACGGCAATGGCCCTTGCCGAACTGTGCTACCAGACACTGTTGGAAGACGGGGTAAAAGCCATGCAAGCTTGTTCTTGCAAACAAGTAACACCGGCTTTGGAAAACATCATAGAAGCGAACAGCCTGCTTTCCGGTCTTGGTTTTGAAAGCGGCGGATTGGCTGCCGCTCATGCCGTTCACGACGGCCTTACCATTTTGGAAGGCACGCACCAATACTACCACGGGGAAAAAGTCGCCTTTGGTACAATCGTGCAATTGGTGCTGGAAAACGCGCCGACCGAGGAACTGGAAGAAGTTCTGGAGTTCTGCCTTAAAATCGGCCTGCCAGTCTGCCTTGCCGACATCGGCGTACCTAAAATCACGGACGACGAGTTGCGCCAAGTTGCCGAGAAAGCCTGCATCCCCGAAGAGTCCATCCATTCCATGCCATTTCCCATAACGGTAGAATCGGTGATGGCCGCCATAATTACAGCCGACCGAATCGGCAACGCGTACAAGGCCGGGGGGAAGTAGTTCCGTGAAAAAACTGATTAACAAAACGGAAAACATTGTGCGGGAAATGTGCCACGGAATAGTCCTTGCCCACCCGGAGCTTGAACTGCTGCCACGGCACAAAATTATAAAACGCCGGGTATTGAACGCCGAAAAGGTAAGCCTTATAAGCGGCGGGGGCAGCGGCCACGAGCCAGCCCACGCCGGCTTTGTCGGGACGGGAATGCTTGACGCGGCGGTCTGCGGCGATGTTTTCGCCTCTCCTTCGCAAATTCAGGTGTATCAGGCGATACGCGCAACGGCCGGGAAGAAAGGCACTCTGCTCATCATCAAAAACTACAGCGGGGACATAATGAACTTTCAGAGCGCGGCGCAGCTTGCACAGGAAGACGGAATTGAGGTAACTTACGTCAAGGTAGACGATGATGTAGCCGTGCAGGACAGCCTTTACACCGTGGGGCGGCGCGGGGTTGCCGGAACTGTGTTCGTACACAAAATTGCAGGCGCGGCGGCAGAACAGGGGAAATCCCTTTCGGAAGTTAAAGCCATTGCAGAAAAAGTTGTCGGCAGGGTAAAAAGTATCGGCTTTGCCTTAACTTCATGTACAGTCCCGGCGAAAGGCAGTCCGACTTTTGAACTTGCAGAAAACGAAATGGAATACGGCGTAGGCATCCACGGCGAGCCGGGTATCAAGCGGGAGGGCCTTCTTGAAGCGAGCGAGCTTGCAGGGCGCATGGTGCAGGCTGTATGCGGCGAATTTGGCTTTGGCGGCGGCAACGATCGCGGTCAACGGGTCGCCATTATGGTTAATGGTTTCGGCGCGACCCCGCTTATGGAATTATATCTTATGAATGCGGCGGTGGCAAGAGAGTTGGACAAAATGGGAGTTGCCGTTACGCGCACATTCGTAGGAAATTACATGACCAGCATCGACATGGCGGGGGCCTCGCTTTCCGTTCTGCATCTTGACGATGAATTGGAAACACTGCTTGACGCTCCCTGCCAAACCCCAGGTTTTAAGCTGGGCGTTGCTGAAAAGAGCGTTCCCTACAGCGATCCTTATGCCGAAGAACCTACAGAAGGCGATGCCTGTTACGAGATTGAAAGCCCTGCCAGTTACGCGAAAGTCGCCGATGCCCTGTCGCTTCAAAACATAATCTACATAGTGGATGCGATAAGCGATTGCTGCATACGCAATGAAACCGCTTTTTGCGACTTGGACTCTCATGCCGGGGACGGCGATTTCGGCATGAGCGTAGCCAAGGGCTTTCGCGAGTTGAAGCGCCAATGGAAGCGAATTGTATCCCTTCCCGGGCTTACGATTGGTTCTTTTCTTAGCGAATGCTCCCTTGTGATTATGGAGCATTGCGGTGGAGCATCGGGGCCTATCTGGGGTGCCGCCTTCCGTGCGGCAGGCAAACAGGCGGAAGGCAAGGCCGGCCTGTCTGTGGCGGACACAGCGGCGCTGTTGCAGGCTGCCGTCAAAGGCATTCAGCAAACAGGCGAGCGTTCCTTCGGCAGAGGGGCGCAAGTTGGCGATAAAACCCTAATCGACGCGCTTGTTCCTTGCGCGAATGCATGGAGCGATGCGGCGAAAAGCAAAGCCAGCTTCGTAGAAGCATTTGCAGCAGGAGCCAAAGCCGCAGTAGACGGCGCCAAAAGCACCGAAGCGATAACCGCCCGCATGGGCCGCGCCGGCGCTGTCGGCGAACGCAGTCTTGGGTATCCCGACGCGGGGGCTCATGCACTGGGTGTAATTTTTACAGAGCTTGCAGGGAAGTTGGTGTTTTAGATTTTTGTGAGGCTTGGGATAACAAGCAAAATATATTAAGCAAAGGAGCATGAAAATTATGGAAAGTAAACAAAAAGCGGCAAAGTTTTGGCTTTGTATAGCCATTGTCGGGCTTGCGGTCAGCATGATAGGCGCAAGTTTGGTTCAGACAGGCGGCGGGCGTGTAAGTATGCGCCAGATAGTATTCGAGACAAATTTTGGACACATGAGCGGCTGGCTCTTTGTTCCCCCTGGGGTTTCTGCGGAAAGTCCGGCACCGGCGGTTATTGTAAGCCACGGAATGTTTAACAACAGAGCGATGCAAGACCTTAATTTTGTGGAGCTTTCACGCCGTGGTTTTGTCGTGTTTGCTATAGATATGTTTTCACATGGGGACTCAGCACAAGTTGCGGCGACTCCCATGATTTTACAGAGCATGAATGAAGCGGTGTTGATGATAAGCCGCCTTAGCTATGTTGATGCCACACGGATAGGCATTTCCGGGCATTCGCTGGGCGGCATGAGTTCTAATATTGCCGTTACCATTGACAACCAAAGAGAAACAAGGCTTATTTCTGCCGTTATGCTAAATTCTGCAAACGCAATCTGGGCTGTGGAAGGGGAATTTGTCAACATTTACGGAAACCGCCATGTCGGCATTGTTGCGCCACAGTATGAAGAGTTTTTCATGCTCGATGTAGATGCCGCCGGGAATATCACTGCTCCGCGATACTTCATGAACTTTAACAATGCCCAGTCTTTCCTGCATTTTGGGCGAAACCCGGCAGGCCTTGCCCAAAGAACCGCAGAGACAATTTACAGGGAAATGATTGACGGGCAAGAGGCGATAAGGGTTATTTACAACCCGGCAATCTTGCACCCTTGGGCGCACTTTTCGTCTCAAGCCACTTATGGCACTATTGAATTTTTCCAAACGGCTCTTGGCGCGCCGAACCCCATTGCGCCTGCCAGCCAAGTCTGGCAGTGGAAGGTTGTGTTTAACACAATCGGGCTGGTTGCAATCTTTATTTTTCTCGTCAGCTTTGTAACGCTTATGGTGTTCACAAAAGCGTTTGAACCGCTAAGGGCAAAAGAAATTGTCCAGCCTTTGCAAACGGATAAAAACGGCAAAATTTGGTTCTTCGCTTTTATGTTGATAGCAGCAACCTTTGCAACACTCTCTTATTTCCCTATATTAAGTGCCACCGAGGCTTTCCGTCATTCTACAGAAAGTTTTAGGCAAACACAGAATTTCGGAATAGGTGTTTGGGCTTTAGTAAACGGCGGCTTTGGACTTTTACTCATGGCTGTTTATTACTTTGCCCACGGCAAAAAAACTGGCTTTTCTTTGGAAGGCCGGGGCATCGCCATAAGTCTTAAAAACCTTGGCAGAACCTTGCTTTTGGCAGCCTTGAGCCTAACTGTATTTTTCGGCATACTTTTCTTTGCGGATTTTTTCTTCATGGTCGACTTTAGAATCTGGGTTTTGGCACTTCGGCCTTTCCAAAGCGCCACGCTTCTTTACGCGCTTGTCCCCTATATGCTTTTCATGGTGATTTTCTTTGTAGCAAATTCGCTTTCGGCAACAAGTTTTAACTATAACAACATAGGCTGTAAAAAGCTTAATATGCTTATTTTCTCTTTGATAAATGTTTTGCCTGCCGCAATACTTTTGAGCATACAGTATTTTCATTTCCTTGGTACGGGTTTTCTTTTCTTCGGAGACCATGCCGCAGGGGCGCAGGCTCCATACCATATGTTCGCCGTATGGCTCTTTCCTTTTTTGGCGATCCTTTCCATAACACCTGTCATAGCCAGAAAGATTTACGCAATAACAAACAATCCGTACTTGCCAGGCATTATCAATGGCGCAATAGTTACGATGATGGCGGCGGCGAACACCTTAACTTGGAGTTAGTTACACGTTAAAGCAAAAAGGAGGAAGAGACATGAAAAAATTGACGGTGCTTTTGACAACGCTGTTGCTTACTGCCAGCGCAATTAACGTTTCGGCTAACGAGCGGCCGCTCTTTACGCCATTTACTACGGATATAAATTTCCCTAACATTGAAATCCGTAACATCATTTTTATGATACCTGACGGCATGGATGCAAACGGCGTAACCATTGCCAGGTGGCTGAAGGCCTTTGAGCCCAATACAGGTTATGTTGACCTTAGTGCCAGGCTGCGTATGGACGAGATAATAAGCGGAAAAATACGCTCGTACTGGACTGACGGGGTTATTATCGGGGGCATTGCGGATTCGGCGCCTGCCGCTACGTCCATGGCAACCGGGTATTTGACCAACAACAGGTTTTTGGGCGTAACGCACTATGCCCGACCTGTGGCAAATGTTTTGCAAGCAGCTCAATTTCTTGGCAAATCCACCGGCCTTATTGCTACCTCTAACATTCAGCATGCAACACCGGCCGGCTTTTCGGCTCACCATGTAGAGCGTAACAGATATGACATAATAGGGGAGCAACAAGTTTATGGAAACATTGACGTTGTGTTGGGCGCAGGTCTTCAGTTTATGGCCCCTCCTTTCCGGCAAGACGGAGAAAACTTGATCGACAGCCTAGTTGAAAGAGGCTATCAGTTTGTAACAACACGCGAAGAAATGCTGGAAGTTACCGAGGGCAGGCTTTGGGGGCTGTTTGCTCCGCATTTCATGCTTAACGAAATTGACAGGCATTTGATGCCCGACCAACCTTCGTTAGCAGAAATGACCGAAACAGCTATATCGCTACTTTCCCAAAATGAAAACGGGTTTTTCTTGATGGTAGAAGGTTCAAAGATTGACTGGGCAGCCCATGGAAACGAACCCGTAGCATTAATGTCAGAAATCCTCGCCTTTGACGAGGCTGTGGGCGTGGCTCTGGATTTTGCAAGACAATGCGGACGCACCATGATACTGATCGCATCCGACCACGGCACTGGCGGCGTTACAATGGGCAACAGGCAAACCACGGGAACCTATCACTCCGATCCGCTCTCCAGATTTATCGCGCCTTTGGCAAGGGCCAGCGGAAGTTTCGAGAGCGTGTTTTTTATGACAGCCCAAAACAGCGACATTTTCCCCCAAGTGATGTACAGCGTGTTTGGCATTGACGATCTTAGCGACGAAGAACTTGCAGCTTTACAGAGTGCGGCTGGCGGCTATATCGCTATGCGCGAAACTGTTGGGACGATTCTTTCCGCAAGAATTAACATCGGCTGGACAAGCGGCGGTCATGTCGGCAACGACCCGACTTTTTACAGCTTTTTGCCCGGCAACCAACGGCTCGTGGGGCTGTTCTCCTTGACCGACATGGCAAGAATGGTCGAAATAGCATGGAACGTGGACTTGTCCGAAGTTACAGCCTTGCTTTTCAATGACGCGCAAACAGTATTCGAGGCGAGGGGCGCGACTCTGTCGATCGACGATACAACCCCCTCCGGGGCCGTAATGACAGTAAGTCGCGGGGGAGATGTTTTACTCGTGCCAGAAAACAAAGATTATGTGTACTTTAACGGTGGCAGGGTTTACTTCAGCATCAATGTATTTAGCGCGGGACGGTTTTTTGTAAACAGGGAAATGTTCAGCTTCTTCCCCTAAAACGCGCAAAAGCCCCCCCGTGCAGAAAACCGCGAAGCGGTTTTCTGCGAGGCAAAGATAAAAACCCATAGGGTTTTTATCTTTGCCCCTAGACCGCGCCAGTAATCCTGAGCACAACCTCGGCGATAATAGCCGAGCCAAGATATGTGCCGGAAAAAGCCAGCAAAGAGACACAGACAATAGATATACCCTGCTCTTTGAAAGCCTTAAGCTCCTTGCCAATGGAAATACCGGCATAAGCGAGAATCGGAGTGCAAAGAGGCAAAAGCCCCACCTTGGCAGCCTCGCGGACAAAAACCTCGGCAATAGGCCCGCCGGGAATACCCAGCAAAATACCAATCGCCGAAATATACAAAATCGCAGGAACCTTGATTTTTTTGAATTTTGGAGCCAGAAAATCGTCCAAAGCACAACCCAAAATAATAGGCAACCCCATTAGAAGCATCGCCGGCAACGCGCCAAAAGGCGTAACCACCGCATCGGGATTAAGATATGTGCCAGTTTGAAAAAAGTGAACCACACCCCGGAAAGCACCCATCGTGTGAATATAGTTGGCAATCATGCCGAAAAAACCGGAAATAATAAGAACCTTCAGCCTGTTCACCCAAAGATCAGAAAGAGTAGGCTTGCCCGCCGGAGAAGCCGCGACAGAACCCGCCCCGGCGGACTTTTCTTTTTCCGCCTTAAAAGCCGCCTGCACATCATCCGGATTAAGCCCAAGCTTTTGAGCTTTCCGGGCAATCGCCCTTTGGTGCAACCTATCGCCCTGCAAAACCTTGTAAAGCCAGTTGGCAATAGGAATCGCAAGAAGCATATTGAAATACAAACCCGTGGCAGAAGTAAGTAAGTTGGAAGTAGAAGCAAGCGCCATAATCTCCGCCTGACGCTCCGGCCAAGCATCCACCATAGGAGCAAGCGCGGCCGCCATCATCGAGGCAGAGCCACTGCCGGATGCAAGCGCCAGAGCCTCCAAACTGAAAACATCGATAGCGATAATTACCGAGGCAAAAATGCCAAAGAACAACGTGCCCAAAACCGTGCCGGTAATGTAAGCCCCCATAATCCCGCGCCCCTGCGGAGAGTCAAGACCGTACATCGAACTGACAATAGCAAGCGAACCTTCGCGCGAAATCGAAAAACCCGCGCCAATCGCTTCCTTTCCCATTTTGAAAATAAGAATCGCCACCGGCATAGACAGAAAAACAGTTCCCAAATTGCCGAACTCTTGCAAAAGAAACGCAGGCCCTGCCGCCACAAGAACGTGCAGATTAGGCCCAATGCCGGATGCAAGCTTGGCAATAAGCCACATGACCGAAATACCGATATAAGGCGCGGCCGTCTCCATAATCTTTTGAGGAATAGCCTTGAGTATGCCTAAAACAATCCCGAACAAAAGCACAAAAAGCATAGGAAACATAGTAAAACCAATATTCGCGCCGAAAAGCGGGAACGGCCCCACAGCGCGCGCGCCGATCAACTCCGCGACCACGACAAAGACAATACACAGAACGTGCACCTTCCAATCAAACAAATAAACCCTGATTTTTTCTATCACTTCGCTCCTCCTTACCTTGACTCTCCCCCGGTGCAGAAAACCGCAAAGCGGTTTTCTGCGAGGAAAATATAAAAACCAAAGGTTTTTATATTTTCCCCCACTCCATCAAGTACTGATCCTTTGTCATAAGCGGCTTAAAGTCGCCCGCAATCTTTTTCGCCGCGCCGTCGTACAAAAGATCGATAACCGTCATCGCAAGACACTTCGCCGCCGCAATGTAGGCAAGCTCCTTGTCCACAATTTCGACCTCGCTTGAGTGCAAATCGCCGGCCAACCCGGAAAAACCCGCATGAAGCATAGGCATAATATAGGAGAGATCGCCCGCATCCGTGGAGCCAGTCATAGGGCCAGCCTCGCGGGCGACATTTTCCCTGCCCAAAAGCCGCGCTTGGTTTTCGTACATAATATCCAGCAAAGGATCGCAAGTTACAAGGGGAAGATAGCCGGGAAGCGTCGTTATCTCGCAACCCGCCCCCATCGCGAAGCCGCCGGCTTTGAAAGCGCGGTCAACCTTCACCTCGGCATCCAAAATCGCCTCGATATTGTTGCCGCGAATATAAGTTTCGATACGCACATCGTCCGGCACAGTGTTCACAAGATCGCCGCCCTTTGTGATAATCGGATGGACACGAATCGAGTCCTTGTCGCGGAAGGTTTCGCGCTGCATGGAAACCGCCAAAAGCCCGATGTTGGCGGCATTAAGCGCGTTGATGCCCAAGTGCGGCGAGCTACCCGCGTGCGCCGCCTTGCCCACATAGCGAACCAGCTTGCCGACAAAGCCGGTAGAACCGTAACCCGCGCAGGCCTTTTTGCCGTCCACCCGGCCGGAATCGTTATGTTCCATTATTACGACATCGATACCGTCCATCTCGCCCAGCCGCACGAACTCCTGCTTGCCGCCCACGAACCTTACCTTGCCCGCATCGATAAGGCTTTTGCGGAATTCAATTTCGACATATTCCTCGGCCGGGACAGCCATAAGCGCGACATCCCCGTCAAGATGCCGCATTATTTCCGTGCCGGCCAGCGCGTAGCTTACCCCGGCAAGGGCGGCGATCATGCAGTTGTGCCCGCAGGAATGGGCGGCTCCTGTCGCTTTGTCGGCGCAGCGGTGGTTTGGCGCGATAACCGCGTCAAGCTCGCCCATTACCGCGACTTTTGCATCAGAGCGCACACCTTTCAGCGTGCCGACAACGCCGGTAAGCGCGACATTGTCCTTGTAGGGAATTTTCAGATCGTCGAAAACTTTTTTTACCTTGGCCTGAGTTTTGTATTCTTTGTAGCCAAGCTCCGGCTCGTTAAAAATAGAATCGCCCAGATCGATAATCGCCTGCCGCTTTTCGTCGATTGCTTTCGCGGCCATTTCCTTCAACTGGTCTTTTGACAACTTCATCGCTAATCCTTGTTTTCAAAATGTGCTATGTATAAAGTGTAACACAGCCTTGCCCAATTTGGCAATTGTCATATTATTACCGGCGGGCAAAAAAACGCTTGACTCGCATTTTAATATGCGCCATAGTGTAAACAGGAGAATCAAAAATGGATGGAAACATCAAAACAGAAATACGGGAATTGCGGGAAAACAGCACCGTCGCATACATTGCTTCGATTAATGAAGCCGGCTATCCGCAAATGAAGGCAATGCTGATTTTTGAGCGGGAAAGAAGCCTAGGGAAGCACTATTTTTCCACAAACACAAGCTCAAAGCGAGTGGCGCAGTTTTTGAAAAACCCGAAAGCGTCCGTGTATTATTGCGACAGCGAGCAATTCAAAGGTGCGCTCTTTACCGGCACAATCGAAGTTTGCACAGACAGGGCAACTCGGGAGCTTTTGTGGACAGGCGACGAATGCCTGGCCTATTACCCCAAAGGCATCGATGACGAAGATTACACCGTGTTAAAATTCACAGCAGAAACCGTGAATTACTACGACGGCGAAGAAGCGGCGGAGTTTTCCATAGACGAAGCATTACGATAAAATACCCAAGAGACGCTCCTTGCCAATCGAGCGTAAAAAGTTGGCCAGCCGTGGCCCCTGATCCTTGCCGATAAGGGCATTGTAAGCGACACGAAACAACTCCTTGCTGTCGATCCCCGCCTTACGCGCCACATCGTAAACCGCCTGCGAGCAGGCCTTGTCGTCGGGAAAACCGTCGAGCTTTGCGATAACATCATCGCGCAGAAAATCCAAGGCGGCCTTTTCGCTGGCAGAAAACACAAGCCCCGCGACCTCGCCGGGCGGCCTAAGCCGGAAACGGAACTCCTCCGGGGCGCAGTTTTCCACCCAGTACTTGGCGCACAAAGCTCTGGCGCGAACCGCCGGCAACTGTTCGGCAGCAGGCGCGCCGCCGTCAAGACGGGAAAGATCGGCAAGGGCTTTTTCGACATCGCCGTCGGCAATTTGAATCAAGTTACCAAGATGGCGAAACGGAATCTGGAAAGGGGCGGAACCCTCCAGCGGCAACGTTTTGCCATCCGCCGCGACACCCGCTTGGGAAAGCTCGTAAATACGCCGCTCCCGGCGGTAGGCCGCATCATCCTTTGCCGCCTCCATCTTCCATGCAATGCGCTCCGTCTTGTCAAAATCCTCGTAAGTTTTGATAACGTCAAGATCGAAAGAAACCGTAAACTCCGTGTTCGGCCTGGTGCCGGCAAAAAGATAGCGCACAAGATCGGGCGTGTAAACCTTTAGCAAGTCGGCAAGCGTTACCACAACGCCGGACGAACTAGAGATTTTCCCAACCGAGCCTTTAATACCGATAAAATCGTAGCGGAAAGTTACCGGCGCCTCCCATTGGTAGACCTCTTTGCAAACAAGACGCGCCGTGTCAAAACTGCCGCCGTGGCTGTGGTGATCCTTACCCGCCGGCTCAAAATCGACCTTTTCGTACTCCCAGCGCATAGGCCAGTCAATACGCCAGCTTAGTTTGATCTCCTTCGCATTGCGGATGTCCACGCTGGCCTTGTGCCCGCAGGCGTTACAATTGTAACTCAAGACCCACTCGCCGTCCCAGCCTGCAATATCGGTTTCGTCCTTGTTGCAGTTGCCGCAAAATGCGCTTACCGGCCACCAATCACCCTGAATTTTGTGGTCTTCGTCGCGGAACTTGTCAAGAATGCCTTTGAGAGCCAGCCTGTTTTCCAAAGCCTTGCGGATGCCCGGCGCATACGCGGCCGCCCGGTAGCGATCCGCCTGATACAGATACTCCGGGAAGATGCCGACGAGCGGCAGAGAGCTTTCGACCTCCACCTCGTGATGCCTTGCATAGCTCGATTCCTGCTCCCAAGGGTCTGGAACCAGAGTGATTGGAAAGCGCAGGAATTTTTCCAGCTCTTCGATTTTTGGCATATTTTTGGGCACTTTGCGGAACACATCGTAGTTGTCCCAAGAATAGATGAAGCGAACATTCCGCCCCAAGTCGCGCAAAGCCCGCACGACCAAATCTACAGAGATGATTTCCCTAAAATTGCCGATATGCACCGTGCCGGAAGGCGTAATCCCAGAGGCGCAGGTATAAAAAGGCTTTTCGCCCTTTTCGAAAATTATTTTGGCCGCCGTCTCGTCCGCCCAGTGAGCCGCCGGGCGGTTTTTTTTCTCGATGTTTTCCATTTAATGGACGATACTGGATTTGAACCAGTGACTTCTACCGTGTGAAGGTAGCACTCTCCCGCTGAGTTAATCGTCCGAAAACGCGCTGTATCGCAACGCGAACTACAACGCGTACAACACGAGAAGAACGTCTAAGGAAACGATGATTAAATCCCATCGAGGATGCGGATTAAAATCCGAATCATCGTTCTTACCCGCATTTTGCGCAATGAAATGAGCAAATGCAGCGGGAAACGCTGATTAGCGTCGAGTTAATCAGCGTTTCCCTAGAAGACATCCAATCACAAAACACTTATAACATAATACGGGTTTGCGAGCATCTTGTCAAGCGGTTTTTCGCGTTTTAGCAAAAAAAAATCGCCGGCCGGCAAAATTTATCGAAAAAAGATCACACAAAGGCACGAAGGCACGAAGGCACAAAGGCACAAAGGTTAGGAGGTTGGGCGGAATATGATAAGGCCGCGCCTCTCTCTTGCCTCATTTAATAGAAGAGAAGAGAGGATAATGTAGAGATGAAGCGGCACTTTCTTGCCAGTGCTCCGTGCCTTTGTGCCTTTGTGTGAGCCTATTCCGAATCCGTGCCTTTGTGTGAACCTATTCCGAATCCGTGCCTCCGAGCTTTTCTTCATTCAACAGGAAGCTCATTGACACATTTCGTTTTTCATGACAAATTTTAAGAACCGGCGGGTTTTGCCGGCTTTTTCTTATTTTTTGGGGGCGCGTATTTCAAAGTATTTAGTGGCAATTGATCAGGGCACGACAACCTCTCGCTCAATAGTTTTCGACAAGCAGGGCAACATTATCCAGTTGGCGCAAAAAGAGTTTACCCAAATCTTCCCCCAGCCGGGCTGGGTCGAGCACGACCCTATGGAAATTTGGTCTTCCCAGCTTGGCGTCGCCTCCGAAGCCAAAGCCCGCGCAGGGCTTTCCGCCGGGGATATTGCCGCTATCGGCATCACAAACCAGCGCGAAACGACCGTCGTCTGGGAAAGGGCGAGCGGCAAGCCGGTTTACAACGCCATCGTCTGGCAGTGCCGCCGCACGGCAGACTACTGCCAAGAGCTTAAAGCCAAGGGGTTCGACAAGGTAATCCGCGAAAAAACGGGGCTGGTCGTGGATGCCTACTTTTCCGCCACAAAAATCCGCTGGATTCTGCAAAATGTCCCGGGCGCAAGGGCGATGGCCGAAAAGGGCGAGCTTCTCTTTGGCAATGTTGACGCATGGTTGGTCTGGCAGTTCACCAAGGGTAAGGCGCACGTTACCGATTACAGCAACGCTTCGCGCACCATGCTTTTCAACATTCACACGCTGCAGTGGGACGCTGACATCTTGAAAGAGCTTGACATTCCCCCCCAAATGCTCCCGGAGGTAAAGCCCTCAAGCTACAGGTTCGGATTCGCCGATGCGGAATTTCTTGGCGGCGAGGTTCCCATAACGGGGATTGCCGGCGACCAGCAGGCCGCGCTGTTCGGCCAGTGCTGTTTCGAGCCGGGAACGGTAAAAACCACTTACGGCACGGGTTGTTTTATTTTGATGAACTCCGGGGAAAAAGCGGTGGCTTCCAAAAACGGGCTTTTGACGACAATCGCTTGGGGCGCGGATGGCAAGGTGGAGTACGCGCTGGAAGGCAGTGTGTTCATTGCAGGCGCGGCTATCCAGTGGCTGCGCGACGGGCTTCGCATTATCGACAACGCTGTTTTTTCCGAGCAGTACGCGATGAAGGTCGAGGATACGGGGGGGGTGTATGTGGTGCCGGCTTTTGTCGGCCTGGGTGCGCCTTACTGGGACCAGTTTGCCAGGGGGACTATCGTTGGCATAACGCGCGGCACGACCAAGGAACATTTTGTCCGCGCCACGCTGGAGTCCCTTGCTTACCAGTGTTTTGATGTTATCAAAGCGATGGAGGCCGATGCGAATGTGCCTATCAAGGGTATCCGGGTGGACGGCGGTGCGACTGGCAACAATTTTCTTATGCAGTTTCAGGCGGACATTCTGAATACCGATGTTATCCGGCCAAAGGTGATAGAGAGCACGGCCTTGGGCGCGGTCTACTTGGCGGGTCTGGCTGTGGGCTACTATGCCGACAAGGACGACATTGTAAAAAACATGGCGCAAGACAGAGTGTTCAAGCCCGCTATCGAAGAAGCAAACAGAGCGCAACTTGTCGCCGGCTGGAAAGACGCGGTAAAACGCTCGCTAGGCTGGGAAAAAAGTTAGAGTGTTATTACGGCTTGTGTTGCGGCGATGTTTTTTTTGTGATAAAATGGTTCTATGAACAGGACAATAACCATTGAAATTATGGACGCAGCGGCTTTGCGCGTTTTACAGGATTTAGCGGCGATAAATCTTATCCGTTTCTCACAGAGGGCTAAATTTGATGAGGAGCATATCCAAGAGCTTATTAGCGAAATCTGCCAAGAAGTAGACACATCCCTTGATCCATGTATTATGGCAGCCCAAACCGAAGTTCTCGGCAAAGAGGCCTGGTAATGGTTAAAGGTGAAATTTGGTGGGCAAATTTACCCGATGCCCCATACGGCTCGGAACCGGGGAAGCGTCGCCCGGTAGTAATTGGACTTGTTCGAGAACCTGATGGTTCTCGAACAAGTCTCGCATTTTTTGGGGCAAAAGCCCCAAAAAAGTGCTTTTTTAAGCAGAAGTTGTTCTGAAACTGAAGTTTCCGAACAACTC
>WRKI01000296.1 GCA_009778155.1 Spirochaetota bacterium | reverse complement strand
CCGCCCCCGCCGGCAGCCGGGCAGGAACCTGCGGCTGGCCAGCCGGGCGCGGCAGAGACGGCGGACGGGCAACCTGCATGGCGGCAGGCTTACGCGGCCTTGTTAAGCGAGACGGCGGCCGGTTTTACAGACCAGTGGGGGAACGTTTTTGCCTATTTTTTCCTATATGACATAGACGGCACAGGCGTTCCGAACCTGATCGTTTTGGAAGACGAATATGGTTTCGGCTTTTTGCCCCTTGGCGCATACACTTTTGCGGACGGCGTTCTTCTGCCAATCGAACTGGCTGATATGCCGGACTTTTTAACGGACTTGTACCTGCCGCCGGGCGATTCTGGCCTTGTCGCGCTTCTTCACGGCGGGGACACCGTGTTCTTCAACTGGCTGGAGCTTGAAGCCGGCGGCTTTCGCCTGCGCGTTTCGGGTATGTTCCAGCTTGGGCTGGAAGACCCGGACGACTGGTACAGCCCCGAGCGTCTGTTCTACTACATTGACGGGCAGGAAGTTAGCGAAGATGAATTTTGGAGCGTTTTCCACCGCTGGAACGAAATAGATGACGGTATCCGGCGAATGTGGCGGATGACGGAAGACAATATTCAAAGCGCGATTTTCGGAGGTTAAAGATGATGAAAAAAGTTAGATTTGCATTTGCATTGATGTGCGTTTTGCCGGTGCTGGCAAGCTGTCAAAGCCAAGAAGTGGCGGTGCAAGGGGCGGCGCAAGAACAAGGGGCATGGCGGGACGCTTACTCAGGCCTGTTAACCGATATGGCGGCAGGGTTTACAGACCAGTGGGGGAACGTTTCCGCCTACTTTTTGCTGCACGACATGGGCGGCACGGGCGTCCCATCTCTTGTCGTCCTTGAAGACGTGCAGGGGGTGGCAAGACGGCCGCTCGCCGCTTACACTTTTGCTGGCGGCTCCCTCCAGACAATCGAGCTGGGGGATATGCCCTCTTACATTTTATCTACAATATACGCGCCGCCGGGGGACTCAGGTCTTATCGCGGTAAGCATAGGCGGGGACACCGGGGGGGTTGTCTGGCTGGAGCTTGAAGGCGCGGCTTTCCGTCGCCGTACAGCCGGCTGGTACGAGTTCAGGCAGGAAGAACCGTCTGACTTTTTCAGCCCCGTCCGCTTTTTTTTCTACATAGACGGGCAACCTGTAAGCGAGGCTGAATTTAACGGCGTTTTCCCGGCTGGGATGAAATGGCGGGGCAAGGCTCTCTGCGGCGAATGACGGAAGAGAATATTCAAAGCGCGGTTTTTGGAGGTTAAGGGTTGGGTAGATGAAAAGTTCCGGCTTGCCTTCGCGCTTGCCTGCCTTTTGCCGGTGTTGGACGGCGCGATCCTGCACTTGAACAATATGCACCTTTCGGTTAGAATGTTACCGAACATCAACCCAAAACAAAAAGGATAGATTATGTCAAAAATTCGCTTTGCTTTTGCGCTTGCATTTGCACCAATCTGTATTTTGCTGCTGTTGGCAGGCTGTGAAAGAGAGCCGCCGCAATGGGAAACCGCCGCTTTGCCGCCGTCGCAGGCCAATGCCGTGCAGGCGGCCGCCGAGCAGTGGGTCGCCGAGCAGGAGGCCGCCGCCGATCAGCCGTACACGGCAGCCGAGGAAGCCGCCGCGCAGCTAACATGGGAGGAGGCCTACGCCGTGTTCTTGAGCGAGCTTATGCAAGTTACAGGCTTAACATGGCGGCAGGCCTACGCCGCTATTCTGCGCGAGCTTGCGCAAGTTACAGACGGGGGATGGCGCGTCTTCGACTCGTTTTTCCTACATGACATAGACGGCACTGGTACTCCAAACCTGATCGTTTTTCGTGAAGTAGGCGGGCAACTTGTTCCCCGCGGAGCTTACGCTTTTGAAGGCGGCGTTCTTAGCCCGATCGAGTTGGGGGATATGCCGGGCCATTTATCGGACTTATTCATTCCGCCTGGGGACACAGGCATTGTCGCGTTCACGGAGTTTCCAGATATCGCACCGATGACCTTTAACTGGCTGGAGCTTGAAGACGGCATATTCCGCCAGCGCGTATTTGGATGGACCATGTTTCAGCCGGAGGACTGGGACGACTGGAGCGGTCCGTGGCAGGCGACTTTCCGTATAGACGGGCAGGAAGTCAGCGCGGATGAATTTAGTAGCGTTTTCCGCCGCTGGGGCAACAGTCAACGGATGTGGGGATTGACGGAAGAAAATATCCAAAACGCGGTTTTTGACGAGGCATGGCGGCAGGCTTACGCCGCGATTCTGCGCGAGCTTGCCATTGAATTTACAGATGAATTTGGTATCCACGCCTTTTTTTTCCTATATGACATAGACGGCACTGGTACTCCAAACCTGATCGTTTTTGAAAACGAATTTGGCCTTGCCCCCGGCGTTTATCCCCACAGCGCTTACGCTTTTGAAGGCGGCGCTCTTATCCAGCTCGAGTTGGGGGATATGCCGGGCATTGTAGGGTTCTTATACATTCCGCCCGGGACAACAGACATTGTCACGGGATGGGGATTCGGCGACGCTATGACCTTTGACAGGCTTGAGCTTGAAGCCGATGGCTTCCGCCAGCGCGTGAGAGGGATACTCTTCAGTACTGAGGAAGTCTTTATTGACGGGCAGGAAGTCAGCGCGGATGAATTTTGGAGCGTTTTCCCCCACGGCTCGTGGAACGAATTGCCTGGCGACAGACCACGGATAAGGCAAATCACGGAAGGCAATATCCAAAGCGCGATTTTCGGAAATTAAGGAGTGAGCGATGAAAAAGTTCCGGCTTGCCTTCGCGCTTGCCTGCCTTTTGCCGGTGTTGGACGGCGCGATCCTGCACTTGAACAATATGCACTTTTCGGTTAGAATGTTACCGTACATCAACCCAAAACAAAAAGGATATATTATGTCAAAAATTCGCTTTGCTTTTGCGCTTGCATTTGCACCGATCTGTATTTTGCTGCTGTTGGCAGGCTGTGAAAGAGAGCCGCCGCAATGGGAAACCGCCGCTTTGCCGCCGCTGCAGGCCAATGCCGTGCAGGAGGCCGCCGAGCAGTGGGTCGCCGGGCAGGAGGCCGCCGCCGATCAGCCATACACGGCAGCCGAGGAAGCCGCCGACGGGCTAACATGGCAGGAGGCCTACGCCGTGTTCTTGCGCGAGCTTATGCAAGTTACAGGCTTAACATGGCGGCAGGCCTACGCCGCGATTCTGCGCGAGCTTGCGCAAGTTACAGAACAAATGGGAGGGTGGTGGTGGGGCTCCTTCGGCGATTTTTTCCTATATGACATAGACGGCACTGGTACTCCAAACCTGATCGTTTTTGAACCTGAAGTAGGCGGGGCACTTCCTCTCCACAGTGCTTACGCTTTTGAAGACGGTGTTCTTAGCCAGATCGAGTTGGGGGATATGCCGACGCTTGTTGGGGTTGTTGGGGGCTTATATATGCCGCCCGGGGACACAGGCATTGTCGCGACGCACCATCACCCCGATGGCGGGATCTATCACTGGCTGGAGCTTGAAGACGGCACATTCCGCCTGCGCGTATCTGGATGGACGCAGCCTATGCCGGAGGTCGAGGGCGACTGGGACGGTCCGTGGCGGACTGCTTTCTTTATTGACGAGCAGGAAGTCAGCGAGGATGAATTTCACAGCGTTTTCCACCGTTGGGACGAATTGCCTGACGACAGACCACGGATGTGGGAATTGACGGAAGAAGATATCCAAAACGCGATTTTCGGAAATTAAGGAGTTAGCGATGAAAAAGTTTAGGGTTGCATTCGCGCTTGCCTGCCTTTTGCCGGTGTTGGCCGGCTGTCAAAGCCAAGGGGAGGCAGCCGCCGGCGATCAGATGGCCTGGCGGGCGGCCTACGCCGAATTACTGCGCGAGGCTGTGCCGGCGTTTACAGACTCCGGCGGCCGCGTTTTCGGCTATTTTCTGTTACACGACATAGACGGAAGCGGCATCCCAGAGCTTGTCCTGTTTGAAGCCGATCTGTGGACGGGCGCTCTTAGCCCCGTCAGGGCTTACGCCTTTTCGGACGGCTCTTTGCGGCCGCTGGAACTGGGGGATTTTTCGCGAATGATTTCATCGAGCATATACGCGCCGGCGGACGGCACGGGCATTGCCGCAATAACAGGCGGGGGCGGCGACGTTTTCTTTTTCCGGCTGGAGCTTGAAGACGGCGTTTTCCGCACCTGCGCCACGGGGGAGCTGGAGCTTTTCGAGTATGTGTTCGCAGACGATGCCGGGGAGGCTTCCTTTCGCCAAGTTTTTGTTTATACGATAGACGGGCGCGAAGTCGGCGCGGATGAGTTCTGGAGCGTTTTCACGCGCTGGGACGAAGCGCAAAACCTTACGCGCCCGATAACGGAAGGCGATATTTACAGCGCGATTTTCGGCGACTGATCGAGGATGGGTTTTATGAGCGGCTCGACAATAAGCGTTCACGACAATGAAATACACTCTTACAAAATGTTGCTACCCCGGCGGGTTTTGTTAGTCGAAACTTCGCACAAAAGCGAAAAAACGCAGATACGCTTTGAAGATGTCCTAGCCTACAGCTTTGGCGACGCGGGGGAGCAAAACATTATTTTTGACATTGAAGAGCCGGGCATAGAACATTTTATTGACTGGTATCGCTCGAACAGGGAAACTTATAAACAGTTTGAGTACAGTTACCCGATAAACGGAATAACTGACCCGGCCGCCTTGTTAGAGTTTCTGACAGCCGAGGGCTACAAGTATTGGGAGCTTCACGCCGCAGCCGGGCTTGGCGGCTTTGTCATCGCGAAAAACATGGCTATCGAACCTTTATGAAGAGAAGCTCGCACGGATGCACAAAAGTTTAGTCTAAAATTATTCCTTTGTGCCTTTGTGCCTTTGTGTGAGTTTATTGGGAGAGAATTACGCGCGGGAAAGATCGACAAAGCTCGCGCCGGGAATGTCTTCTTCGATGATTATTCGCGCCATGTTTATCCAGCTTTCGCAGTCGTTCAATATGATAGCGTCGCTCGAAACGACGCAGGGCAGGTTTTTTAACAGGGCATCCGGACTGGCCACAGTTTCAACCGACAGGCCGAAGCCGTATTCGCATAACAGGTGCCGTATCCGCGCGCTCAAACGCCCGCTGTTTGACACCGGCGCGTCAAGGTAAAAGGCAGCCTGCGCCGCCCCCATCTCTTTCAGCCTCTTTCCCAAAAGCAAAATCGCCGCGTCGGTTTTGTCGATAAGCCGGTAAGTCCCCCGCAGGCCGGCCAAATCCCTTACAGCACCGTCCATGCAGGAAATCAATGTGGAGCCGGCAAGGGCAACCTCCAGCGTTATGAGAATGTTAAACCCGTCAATGTTGACCTTTTTCCCCTCACAGCCGGCAAGCTCTTTTTCCACGCGCCTTTTTACATCCTCGCCACTGGCCGCCGCCCGCATTAAGGCCGCCCGCTGACGCTCGGTAAAAAGGTAATGGTTGGCGACAAAAACAACCGCGCTTTTAATCGAGTAACCACGGTCAAGCAGCCAAGCGATTTCCGCAAGCGCCTTTTTCAACAGCGGCATTTGCTCCGGGGAAAAATCGCGCCCGTCGCTTGCCACATAGCCGCGCCGCACCTTCTTTTTTTCCACAGCCCCCTCCCCTCCCCTCCCCACAAAAAAAGCCGCCGCGGGAAAATCTCGCCAACTTTCCCCGGCGGCTTTAACAAGGCTTCGCCTTAATCTTCGGCTAAGGGCTTAAGCGATGTTTCAAAATCCGCCTGCACCTCTTTCGACGGCTCCTTTGTCAGAAGCGTTACGATGATGATCATGATGAAAGAAAGCGTGAAGCCGGGAACCAGCGCGAACAGGCCCGTCGCGGCGTTTAGCGTAACAAGCCCGGCCGCCGTGGAAACAAGGGGAACGTACACCCAAGTTATTACGGTAAGACCGCCAGTTATAATGCCGGCAAGCGCACCCTGCACGTTCACCCGCTTCCAGTAAATCGAAAGCAGCATGATAGGCCCGAAGGAAGAACCCAAGCCCGCCCAGGCTATCGCCACCAAAACCATGATGCCCGCGCCGGGACTTGTGGCGAAAGTAAAGGCCACCAAGGCGACCGCCACAATTGAAAAACGCCCGACCCAGACCAAATGCCGGCCCGCGCTCTTTCCCTTTCTGATTATATCCCCGTAAATGTCGCTGGAAATTACAGAAGAGACGACAAGCATCTGCGAGTCCGCCGTTGACTTTACCGCCGACATTATCGCGACAATGGTAAGCCCGCCCAAAAGCGGGAAAGCGACCAAGGCACCTTGAGCCAGGAAAGTCCTGTCGATCATCTGGATGAAAATCGTTTCAGGGGCGGCAAGGCCGGGAATAAAGGCGATGCCGATTATGCCGACCAATACGGCAAAGAAAAGCGCGAAAATTACCCACACCACGGCGATTACGCCGCTTTTATGCACATAACGCTCTTTTTTAATCGCCATGTAACGCGCAAGAATGTGCGGCATACCGAAGTAGCCCAGCCCCCAAGCCATGCCGGATATTACCGCAATGGGCGACACCGGCGATCCGTCGGCGCCAGTGAACATATTCAGATAACCGGCAGGGATAGCGTCGGCGACGTTTGTCCAGCCGCCCATGTAGGCCAGCACCACAAGCGGGACAAAAATTATCGCGAAAAGCATTAGCGAGCCTTGAAAAAAGTCAAGCGTGCTTACCGCAAGAAAGCCGCCTATGAAAGTGTAGGCCACTACGAATGTCGCGCCAAGAATAAGAGCCGTCATGTATTCTATGCCGAAAACCATAGAGATAAGCACGCCCATCGCCACAAAGAACGAGGCTACATAGACCGTGAAAAATACCGCAAAGAAAACCGCCGTGGAAATTTTAAGCGCGTGCGATTTGTCGCGGAAACGGTTTTCCAAATAACCCGGCAGCGTTATCGAATTATTGGTTATTATCGTGTAACGCCTGATCCTCTTGGCAACCAAAAACCAGTTGCAAGCCGTCCCTATAAGAAGCCCGACGGCTATCCACGCGTTGCTCGTGCCGACAGCGTAAATCGCGCCGGGCAGCCCCATAAGGAGCCAGCTTGACATATCGGACGCCTGGGCGGAAAATGCCGCCACCCAGGGGCTTAACGAGCGGTCTCCCAAAAGGTAGCCCTGAAGGTTTTTCGCGCTTCTGTAGCGCGTAACGATTGCGAAAACGGCGATAACGTAAATAATCAGCGCCGCGATAACCCATGTAATGTTTTCCATGTTACTCTCCATATTTAGGGAGCCACTGATTAACTCGAAGCTAATCAGTGATTCCCTACGCATTTATTCCCGCCGGCTTCATCCAGAACGCCGGCAGGGTTTTTAATAGTTGCCCGCAAGCATCGCCTGCGGGCACACCCGCCAAGACACACCCGCCAAGGCAAACCCGCCAAGGCACACCTGCCTACTCTTGCGCCATGAAAGGATACTCGACAGCCGCCGGCGATACAAAGGTTTCCTTTATCGTCCTGGGGCTACACCAGCGCAGCATATTGAGAATACTCCCCGCCTTGTCGTTAGTGCCGGAGGCTCTCCCCCCCCCAAAGGGCTGCTGGCCGACGACTGCCCCCGTGGGCTTGTCGTTAATGTAAAAATTCCCGGCCGCATCGCAAAGCGCCGCCTCCAGATACTCAATGTCCGGCCGCTCTTTGGCGAACACGGCTCCCGTCAGCGCGTAGGGCGATGCCGTCCGGCAGCTTTCAAGGGCGGCTTCCATTTCGGAATCCTTGTAAACGTAGACTGTCAAAACCGGGCCGAAAATCTCTTCTACCATCGTTTTAAAATCCGGCTTGGCCGCAAGAATCAGCGTGGGCTGGACAAAGTAGCCTTTGGAATCGTCATAGCTGCCGCAGAGCACCTCGGCATCCGGGGAGCTTTTCGCATAATCGATGTAAGATGTTATCGACTTGAACGCTTTGTCGTCGATCACCGCTCCCATAAAGTTGCGGAAGTCGCGCACATCCCCCACTTTGATCTTCGCAATCTCCGCCAGCATTTTTTCCTTTACGCTAGGCCACAGGCTTTCCGGGATATAAGCGCGGCTTGCCGCCGAACACTTCTGCCCCTGATACTCGTACGCGCCGCGCACAAGGGCGACAACAAGATGATCGACATTCGCGCTGTTATGCGCAAAAACAAAATCCTTGCCGCCGGTCTCCCCCACTAAGCGCGGGTAGTTTTCGTATAACTTTATATTTTCGCCCACCTTGCGCCAAACGTCCGAGAACACGTCCGTCGATCCTGTAAAGTGAAAGCCGGCCATGCGCCTGTCCATAAGAGCTGTCTCGCTGACATCCGTCCCTCTTGAGGGCACAAAGTTGATAACGCCCGCCGGCAGCCCCGCCTCTTCCAAAATCTGGTAGAACATATAATTGGAAAAAACCGCCGTGGAGGCCGGCTTCCAAACGACAGTGTTTCCCATAATGGCCGGGGCCGTGGGAAGGTTGCCGCCTATTGCCGTAAAATTGAAGGGGCTTACCGCAAGGACAAAGCCGCTCAAGGGGCGGTGCTCCAGCCTGTTCCACATTGCGGGTGAGCTTTCCGGCTGGTTCTTGTAAATCTCCTGTGCAAAATACACGTTGAAGCGCAAGAAGTCGGCAAGCTCGCAGGCCGAATCGATTTCCGCCTGAAACATTGTCTTGCTCTGCCCCAGCATGGTCGCAGCGTTCATGCGGTGCCGCCAAGGCCCGGCCAACAGGTCGGCCGCTTTAAGGAAAATCGCCGCCCTCTGTGTCCAAGGCAGGGCAGCCCAGGCGGGCTTTGCGGCCTCTGCCGCTTCCACGGCGGCCACAAGCTGCTCTTTGCCCGCTATCGCGTACTCGGCCAAGACATGGGCGTGATCGTGGGGCATACGGCAGTAGCCCTTCTGCCCGTCGAAACTGGCCTTTCCGCCAATGACTGTCGGAATCTTCAGCGGCGCGGCTTTGGACTGGCGTTCCAGCTCTGCCTTGATTGCC
Organism: Spirochaetota bacterium; assembly: GCA_009778155.1. Lineage (GTDB taxonomy): Bacteria > Spirochaetota > Spirochaetia > Treponematales > Breznakiellaceae > WQXQ01. Next base: position 6,828 of record WRKI01000296.1, on the reverse strand, counting down.
GCCCGTTCGGGGCTGCCCGGGGCGTAGCTTAGAACCGGCTCGTTAACCGGCTGCGGCACCTTGAAAATAGCGTTGTTCATAAAATCTCCTCCTCGTTCCCATTTTTATCGCTTCTCCCAGCCCTACGGCCGGGGGTTACCCTGTTTTGCGTCTTGGGTAACGCGCCTTTGCGTCCGCGTCGCCCGTTTTTCACGCCCTGTGTATTTCTAGCATATTTCTTTATGCAAGGCGATGATTAACATCACGGTTTTTTTCGATTTTCCCGCTGTTTTTCTGCTTTTCGCCATAGTTGCAATTACAACACGAAACGAAAAAAAATGCAAGCCGCCAGGAAGAGAGGCTCACACGACAAACGCATGAACGACACGAACCTCGGAAATATCTCACACAGAGGCACAAAGCACAGGTTAGAAAGCATCGCGCTTTATTCTTGCCTTCCGCCTTTTTGCACTCTATTGAGACAAGAAGAAGACGCAGAACTATGATAACCCCTCCTAACCTTTGTGCCTTCGTGCCTTTGTGTGAGTTTTTTGGGAGCCGCACGCTAACCGCCGGCGGCTAGTTGAATATCCGCGAAAAAAAGCGTAATCTAGAGAACAGGGGGTAACCTATGGATACAAACCTTAACGGGCTGGACAGCGCCGGCGCAAGGGAATATATTTACGGCTTTATAAGCACGCTGAAGCTTACCGAAAAAAAAATGGAAGAGCTTGCCGGCGAGATTGAAAAATGGGAGTCAAGGGCTTCCCTTGCCAAGTCGAAGGGGCTTTCCGACTTGCAGGCTCAGGCGGAAAAACAGGCGGGCGAGCTTAAAGACAGGCGGCAGGTCTTAGAGGGCGAAACTGCCGAGCTTAAAACGCAAATCGAGGCGATGCAGCGTCAATTGCCTTCGATTGCCGCCCGGGCGCGCAGTGTTGACCCGGACTTGCTGGAACAGGAGCTTTTAATGGCGGCAGGCTACAATCCGGGGGAGGAGGACAAGGCGCGAAGCGATCGGGCCTTTAGCGCGTTTGAAAAAGAGGCCGCCGCGGACGACGCTCTTTTAGCCCTGAAAGCGAAAATGGGAAAGTAAAAATTGGAAGAATCTTCCGGCGGGGAAAAAAACGCCAAGGGGCATTTGTCCGGGCGCTCTCTTTTGCGCAAAGGCTCGGCGCTCTCCCTTCTTACTTTTGCATCAAGGCTTCTGGGGTTGTTAAGGGAGATGACAAAGGCGAGTTTCCTTGGAACCAGCGCCTTGGCGGATGCCTTTGCCGTCTCCTTCATGCTGCCAAATCTTTTCCGCCGGCTTTTCGCGGAAGGCTCGATAGCGGTCGCATTTATTCCGACATTCAAGGGCTATCTGCTGGAAGGCGACCGGAAAACTATCAAGGAATTTCTTTCGTGTTTTCTTACCTTCCTTACGTTTTTCGTAACGTTAGCTGTCATTGCCGGCATTCTTGCCGCGCCGGCTGTTGTGCGAATTTTCGGCATGGAAGAGCACGCCGAGGCGGTTTTTCTCACTCGCTTTATGTTTCCCTTTCTGGCCTTTATTTCTATCGCGGCTTTGTTTCAGGGGATTCTTAACAGCCACAATATTTTCGCCCCTACCGGCATGGCTCCGATTCTGCTTAATGTCGTTACGATTCTTTGCGCTTTCGCCCTAAGCCCCTTCACGGAAAACCCGGCGCGGGCTATGGCGATTGGCGTAATTGTCGGGGGTTTTCTGGGGGCGGCTATCCAGCTTCCTTTTGTTTTGAAGCAGGGACATCGTTTTTTTTTCGTGGGTTTGAAGCGGGCCTTTGACAATCCGGGAACGCGAAAAGTTTTGCGCCTGATCGCTCCCACGGTTATTGGGATGGCGGCCTACCAAGTGAATGATCTTGTGTCTGTCGCTCTTGCGAGTAACGCCGGCGAAGGTGTTGTTTCCAGTCTTCAGTATTCTTTGCGTTTGCAGGAGCTTTTGCTTGGCGTGTTCGCGGTCTCGATTGGGACTGTGCTTTTGCCGAGTCTTGCTAGTTTAGCGAAATCTTCCCAGTGGGATATTTACAATCAGCGGCTTGCCTCGGCTATTAACATTATCGCACTTATTACGATTCCTGTAACGTTTTTTTCGCTTATGCAGGGGGAAAATCTTATCCGTCTGCTTTTCCAAAGCAACAATTTCGACGAAACATCGGTGCGTCTTACTTTGACGGCTTTTACTTTCCATATGCCGGGGCTTTTTTTCATTGCCGCCAACCGTATTCTTGCCCCGGCTTTCTACGCGCAAAGCGACGCGAAGTCTCCCACGTTTGCCGGTATTGTTTCTTTCGCTGTGAATATTGCCTTAGCTGCAATTCTTGTGGGGCCTTTCAGCGGCGCGGGTATAGCGCTGGCTTTGTCTGTGGCAAGCGCGGTGAACACGGTTGTCTTGATTGTCTTCCTTAAAAAAAAGCCTAACGCGGCATCTGCGCCTCTTGCCATAAGTCCGTCGTTTTTTTATATGCTGAAAATGGTTTTGTTCTCCCTGCTTGCCTGCATTCCTGTATATTTTCTCTCACCGCTTCTGACGGATTTTTTCGCCGGCCGCGCCCGCATTGTTTCCCACGGTGCGCCGCTTGCGATCTGCTTCCTTGTCTTCACGGCCGCCGGGCTTGCCCTGCTTGCCTTCACGAAAGACAAGCAGTTACGCGCTTTTGTTTCGATGCTTAGGGGGAAGCGTTGATTAACTCGAAACTAACCGCCGCGTCCATTAAACAGAAAAAGGCAGAATGACAAGACCCTGCCGGCGGAGCTGTCGCCAGACTTGCGCGGCTCCCAAGCCGAACGTTTTTTCCAGGCGGCTGTAAAAAACACGCGCCCCCGTTCCCGGGCCGCGGGAACTTTCCTCTAAAAGCTTTTGGATTTCCGCCTCCCAGCCGTCTTTTGCCTGAGACGTTTTTTCCAAGACACAGTCGTCAAAACGCCAACGCCAGAAAAGACAGGCAGAGCGACCCTTTTTTCGTATAACGATGCCAGCCGGCAGAAAAACGGCAACTTGTTTGCCGCCGGCCGGCGGCTCCGCCTCGCGGGCCTCGTCCCTGTTACGCGCATAAGAGTCAAGCATTAAAAGCACCGCGTCTTTGGGGACAGCCGGCGCGGGGGTCTTGAACGCGAAGGCCTCGCGAAGGGGCTTTTCCGTGTCGCCCGACATCCACTCTTTCAAGAGAGAGTCCAAAGGCAGAGCGAACCTGTCGAAACGCGCCGCCCCTTTGAAAGAAAGATCGTTATGCGCAAATACTTTCCCGCCGCCTGCCGTCGCGTCGCTTGCCGGAAAAAGAGAAGGGTGGCGGCCTTCTTGCTGTTGCGCGTAAAACGGAGAGTGCACAGTCAAAACAAACTGATGCCAGAAGGCACTGTCCAAAAGACCGGCGGCAAAAAACTGTCGCATAACTTCCGCGCTGTCAATTATTTCGCCATCGCTTTGATCCCAAAAACCGTAAATCAAATATGCGTGAACCAAAATACCCGCCTCCTTAAACGCCGCGCAGGATGCCGCAATACTTTTAAGGCTTATTCCCTTTGTTACGCGCTCTAAGGCCTTGTCATGCGCAACCTCAATACCTGCGGAAAGAGCGATAACGCCCCCGGCGGCAAGAGCGGCGGCGACATCGCTTGAGTAAAACTTTTCAAAACGGATGTTCCCCCAAAAAGAAAGAGGAAGCCCCGCGTCCCGGTTAAGGAGCGCAAGCCTTAAAAGCGAGGCCGGGGGGCAGGCCTCGTCAACAAGATGTATGCCCCTAACGCCCGTGGCCTCTGCTTGGCGGACAAGATGGCGGAACAAAGCCTGCGCGTCCAACTTCCTGTAACAGCGGATGTAATCCAGGGGGGTGTCGCAGAAGGCGCATTTTTGCCAGTAACAGCCGTGCGCGGCGTAAACTTTAAGCCAGCGGCCGTCCGACCAAAGCCTGTGCATGGAGTTTGCATCGTCAACGGGGCAGATGTACCGGCTAAAATCCACGCCGGTATAATCCGGGAACACGGCATCCGTAAAGCCGTCGTCGATTTTTTTTCCATGCGCGGTGTTTGCGCCGCCGGCCTTATCCGCAATGGAAGCGTCCCTTACGATAAGGCCGCATTCGTTACGGTACATGGTTTTGTACAAGGGGTTTTCAACACCGCCTCTGCAACCCCCGCCGGCCGTTATGCGATCTAAAACCGCATCCAAGGCCGCGTAGCCGCGATCAAAACAAAGATAGTCAAAGTAATCGAAAACGGCTTCGTCTGTTAAAAAACGCAGTTCGGTGTTGACATAGCCGCCGCCGGCCAGGGTTTGAACATTTTTGCCGAAAAACTTTTTCGCAGAACTAGCGCAAAACATGGCTCCCGCAAGACAGCCGGGAAAAGGGATTGTAAGCCCCAGCACTAACAAAGCGTCGCCCTCCCCCCCCTGCCCCTGGCCGGCAAGGGCTTCCCATTCCTCTTGCAAAAGCGGCTCGTAAAAATTTTTCAAAATATAGCCGCCAAGCCCTTTTTCCACGGCGGAAAAATCCCTAAAACTGCCCGCTGTCTGTGGCACATAACGGACAAGGGAAAAACCGGGGTCTACAGTAGCGGCAATCAAAGCGGCGACATCCGCCAGCAATTTGCTCGCCAAAAGCGGTGCGTCGCCGGCATCCGGCTCCCCCTTCGCCTTGGCAATTTCCTCAAGGCAGGCATCGAAATAGGGGCCGCCGGGGAGGCCTCCGTTGGCAAGGGCGGCAAAGTGGGCGAACTCACGGTCATTGCCCTGCAAAAACGCGACAAGCCTGTCTACGGAAGAAAGCCAAAGTTTTTCCTCTGCCAGAAACCGCTCTATGACGGGTTTTAGCCGGGGGGCAAAGCGTTCCTTGGGGGCGGCGGCAATGTCGGCAAAAATACGCGCAAGGCCATCCTTGCAGAAAATTTTTTGGAAAAGGCTTATTGAGTGATCCCGCACCGTAACAGCCCAGCCGCGTTTTTCAAGGAAAGCGCGCAGGTAGTAAATGCTGGGGTAGGGACTGTTAAGCTGCACAAAAGGCGGCTGGATTAAACAGATGAGCGGCTTCATTTGAGACCTTCTTTTTGACGGAAAAAAGGGCAGTGCGCCTTTGTCGCGCGAAACACCTCGTTTGAAGGCAGGTTGCTGCACCTTATCGAAAAAATGTTGCACGAGCGCGGGTAGACGACATCCCATGTTACCTTAAAATGCTCGCATTTAAGGCAGTTCGGGGGTTTGGAAGGAGGCTGCCCGGCCTCCGTTTTTGCGAGGAGGTCATTGAAAAAATCCTGTTCGTCCATGCCTTATTATGGCATTTTTTCCCATTCATAGCGAGTGCCCCGCACCGCGCCGCTGGCAAACACCATAAAAATAAAGTAAACCTTAAAATATCAAAGGGTAACATCAACATTTTGGCAGGTTTACATCCCTTATTTTTTCGATGTTAACCTGTTAAAAATTGAGGTTAACGTAATTTTTGAAGGCGTATGCGCGGGAAAATCTTGGCTTTTGGGGTGGCTCTGGGGCTGGCTGGCGGGGCGGCTCCCCTGTTTCCGCCCGCAGGCGGGCTGGCCGGGAACTGGCGCACGGCAAGTAGCCGCAAAAAGGGTTGCCGGGCGGGCGGTTTTTCGCGGCAGACCCGCTCCCCTACCCTCTTCCCATGGCGGCCGGAAAAGCTATTCCTTGAGGCTTTTTTGGTATTCTTCGCCCCACTTACACATTGCGTCAATGACAGGCCTTAAACTTCGGCCGAGGTCGGTCAGGGAGTACTCTACTTTGGGGGGAACCTGCGCGTAAACTTTACGGCTTACAAGAGCGTGTTCTTCCATAATGCGCAAATTATCCGTGAGGACTTTTTTAGAAATATCCGTTATCGATTTTTTTAATTCCGTGAAACGCTTCGTGCCGCTTAACAAATCGCGGACAATCAATATTTTGCAACGGCTGCCCATAACCATTAGCGTTGCCTCTACCGGACAATCAGGCAAAACGAATCTTTTCAACATAAACATTCCCCGCAACTGCCGCCGGGCTTGGTTACCGCCGGGTAACTTAGGGAATTATTTTCCCCCGTATCATTTTGCTGTATTTTATTGACACCGTAGCGCACAACGCAATAGTATTATGGTATGGGCTTGTATGTCAAGCTACATTTTTTAGGAGGCACATTATGATTAATTTTGCGGAAATTCTAAAAGCGGAACCTACGGGCGTTCTTGCCACGCTGGACGGGGACAAAGTTAAAACGCGGGTATTCCAGTACCTTTTTGCGGATGGGAACAAGGCTTATTTTTGCACGAACAGCGAAAAGCCTGTGTATGCCCAATTGGTTAAAAATCCGAATGTTTCGTTTTGTTCAATGAATAAGTACAACCCTGTTTTGTCCATAAACGGCAAGGCTGTTTTTACGGAAAGTCTTGAACTTAAAAAAAAGGCTCTTGATGAAAACCCGATGATACAGACGATCTATCATTCGCCGGACAACCCTGTTTTCAAAATTTTCTACATTGACATAGAGGAGATGCAAACATTCAGTTTTGACCAAGGGCCAAAGACGTACTAGCCGGCAGAGGGAGCCGGCTTTGGAGGTTTCCCAAGCCGGCCTTTCAAGGCCTGCCGGCAGGCTCGCCGGCGTTTGCCCGCCGAAAAAAAATCTAAAAAAAACGCATAGCCGCTTGACATTTTCCAAAAAAGCCGCCACAATGTATCTATGCGCCGTTACTGCCGCCTTTGGCCGGCGGGCGCAGGCAGGCGGGGGGCTGGCTTCCCGGCCAAACAAAGGGAAAGGGGTAAGGCAGTGCGCTTTGCGAAAAAGACAGTTGAAAAACTCGTATGTCGTTGTGTATCAATGGTTTATACCCCCCCCCCCCCCC
>WRKI01000295.1 GCA_009778155.1 Spirochaetota bacterium | reverse complement strand
CCCCCCCAAGCGACGGGAAAGATTCAGCCGTTTGATTACGCCGTCCGCCATGAGCTTCCATGCTTCGGCGGAGGGCGTGGCCGATCCCATTACAAGTTTTGCCCCGGCAACTTGGCATCGGTGAACCGCCGCCTGCCTTGCATGATAGCGCGGGGTGTTACCCGATTTGTAAGAGCCGTCATGTTCTTCATCGATTATGATAAGCCCCAAATCCTTTACCGGAGCAAAGACGGCACTGCGAGGCCCCGCCACAATGCGGACATCGCCGCTTCGGATTCGCATCCATTCTGCGAGCCGTGCCGCCGGACTCATCGCCGAGTGCAATGTCGCCGCCTGTGTGCCAAAGCGTTTGCTGATTAGCTCGGCGGCTTGATGCGTTAGCGATATTTCCGGCACAAGATAAATTGCCGACTTCCCCTCTTCTAACATTCGCTCGGCGGCGCGTAGAAACACTTCTGTTTTGCCAGAGCCGGTTATTCCAAAAAGATAAAACATTTCGGGTAACTTATCGTGCAGTTTGCCCGACGGTTTGCCACGCGGCGACAGTATTTCGTCTAACGCTTTTTGCTGTTCTGTTGAAAGAACCGCACGCTTTTCTGCAAAGTCGCCCGTGTCGCCTGCAAGCGCCGGGTAACTTGTTACGCGCTTTCCAGAGGGGATCATTGCAGAAAGAGCTTGCCCGGTGCCGCAAAGATAATACGCCGCCATCCAGCGGGCAAGCTCGATGTTTTCTATGTCGAAGACCGGCTCTTTGTCAACCACGCGGCGAATCGTCTTTATTGATTTTTCGTCTAAGCCTTCTGGCGGCCTGTCTTGGCAGGATGTAATAAAACCCAGTTGGTCTTTGCTGGAGCGGCCAAAGGGAACCATTGCCCTTTTGCCCACCGCCGCTTCGCCTTTTTCGTCCATCCGGTAGCTGAAACTTTGGTCGGCGGGAATGTCAAAAACCAAATCGAAAAAAACAGCCATTTTGTTAGGGGGTTAGCCCGCCCTCGTCTTCCAGCTTTGCGCGTAATGTTTTTAAGTCTTCCCATGCCGGGCGCTTCAGCTCCTCGTCGCGTAACAGCGCGCTTGGGTGATACGTTACCAAAAGCGGGAAAGCGGTATCTTCTATTATAAGCTCGTGGAGCTTGCCCCGAAAACTGGCCAAGGAGCCGTCGGCGTTCAAAAGACAGCGAGCCGCCACCCTGCCCACGCAAAGAATGTAGCGGGGTTTTAGCAACTTGATTTGCCGTCTAAGAAAGGGGGAGCAAGCGGCGACTTCATCCGGCTCGGGGTCGCGGTTGCCCGGCGGCCTGCACTTTACAACATTGGCGATGAAGCAGTTGCTCTCGCGAAAAAGCCCGATTGAGCCGAGCATTTTGTCCAAAAGCTGGCCTGCCTTGCCGACAAAGGGGCGGCCCCCCGCATCTTCGTCTGCGCCGGGGCCTTCGCCGATTATCATGACAAGCGGCTGAGGCACGCCCTCGCCCGGAACCGCGTTTTTTCTGCCTTCGCCAAGAGAGCAAGCCGCGCAGTTTTTTACCTGCAAGGAAATCGCCTCAAGGCTGTCTTCGGCCTGTAAGCCTGCGGGTTTTAAATCGGCGGTGGCCTGTGCATCATGGCTTGCAACCGGGTCGCTATCTTCAAAGTGATAATCCCTGTCGCCCTGCTTGTATCCTGTTGAAAGGAAGTCGCTGGTGGTGTCTAGGAAACGGGCGAGTTTTAACTTTTCATCAGCAGTCATAGAGGTCAAGGTTAGTTTATTTATCGCATTTGCTTCCATTATTTAACCGTAGCATAATCTAGAGTTGTTGAAAAGCCCCCGCAGTGCTGGACATTTTTTGTCAAAAGCATTATTTTTGAACAAGGCGAAGGAAGCGTTGTGTAAAAAGGAGAACAGATGAAGATCAATTTTTGGCGAGTTTTCGCCACCGTAATCGGGCTTTCCGCGTTTCTCGCGGCGGTAGCTGGAACTTCTCCGTGCATTCTGCTCGCTCGGCCTTCCGGGACTACGGCAACCCGCTCTTCCAGTTCCCCGACCGTGGCTTGCGTCTTGTCTGGCCCTAGCCAGCGGGGGGCTATGAAGAAAAGTAAGCCCCGGCAGATTTTAGCCGTCGCCGCAACATTGGTTTGTACTTGACATTATGCGTATAAATATGCATGATAAAATGCGGGAGACGGCGGCTTGAAGCGGAAAGATTTGATTAAAAAACTTGAAAAAAACGGCTGGTTCTTTTCAAGGCACGGCAGCAAGCATGACATTTATACAAACGGCACGAAAAACGAAGCGATAAGCCGGCAGACCGAAATCCCCGAACCCCTAGGGAAACGCTGATTAACTCGAAGCTAATCAGCGTTTCCCTATGCATTTGCTCATTTCATTGCGCAAAATGCGGGTAAGAAGCACTGATTAAATCCTCGATGGGATTTAATCAGTGCTTCCCTAGCACGGGAAATTTTAAAGAGGAACGGCATAAAATAACAGCCGGTCGCGTAGGTGAATGGATAGAGAGGTGCGTTTATGAAATTAGCTTACCCGGTAACGCTTTCGGCAATTGACGGCGGCTATTTGGTTTTCGTTCCCGATTTGCAGATTAACACACACGGGGCGGACATTCCCGATGCTATAGAAATGGCGCGGGATGCCATCTCTGTTTGGTGTGTAGCAGAAAGCGACGAGGGGAGACCCCTTCCTGTGCCTTCCGATCTGCAAGCTGCGGAACCTGCCAGCGGCGGCATCGCCACACTGGTAGATGTCGATATTGACGAGTACCGAAAAAGACAAGCGTCGTTTTCCATAAGGAAAAACTTGACGCTCCCTGCATGGCTCAACTTCCGAGCGGAGGCCGCCGGCGTGAACTTTTCGCAAACCCTGCAACGCGCCCTAAAACAAGAACTTGGAATAGCCGAGTAGCTTCCCTTGCGGCAATTTGCCGGCGAAGACATTCGCAAGCGGCCGTTGTCTGGCAGAAATTAAGGAGGAATTATGATGAGCAAGAACAAGCTCCGGCAGATTTTTGCCGCCGCAACAGTTGCAGGGCTTGTCGCCGCCGGGGGCTGTGCCATAACAGAACCGTCGGCAATGCCGTCGGCGAGGCCGCAAGCCGGGCAAACAGCGGTATCGCCCGCAGGCATTGCGGCCGTGTGGATACCCGCCGGGACATTCACAATGGGCAGTCCCGAAACCGAAACAGGCAGGTTTCACTGGGAAGGCCCCCAGCGGCAAGTAACGATCAGCGACGGCTTTTGGATGGGCGTGTACCCCGTAACGCAGGCGCAGTGGCTGCTGGTAATGGGGAACAACCCCAGCGATTTTCACGCGAACCCTGCCGCCGGGGAAACGCAGGCAAGGCGGCCTGTGGAGGCTGTAAGCTGGTATGACGCACTTGTCTTTGCCAACAGGTTAAGCATAATGGAAGGATTTAGCCCGGCATACAGCATCGGCGGAAGCACCAACCCCGATGACTGGGGCGATGTGCCTGATTGGGAGGCAGCCGAAACATGGGACAACGTGGAAATCGTCCCGGACTCCAACGGCTGGCGACTGCCCACCGAGGCGTAATGGGAGTACGCCGCCAGAGCGGGAACGGCGACGGCCTTCAGCAACGGGGCAAGCGACTGGGAAAACGAAGCCGAGCTTGACGGGATTGGCTGGTTCAGTTTCAACTCCGGGGGCACGAAGCGGGAAGTCGGTTTGAAACAGCCCAACCCCTGGGGCTTGCACGACATTCACGGCAACGTGTTTGAGTGGGTGTGGGACTGGTTCGGCCTTTATCCCAACGAAGCGGAAACCGATCCCGCCGGCGCGTCTTCGGGGGCTTTCCGCTTGCTTCGCGGCGGAAGCTGGGTCAACTCGCCAGCCCCTCCGCCCGGTTCGGCAACCTCGGCCTCCGGCTCGTGCGGCCTTGAGAGGGTAGCGAAACGCCCCTTGCCCAAACAGTGCAAAATGCTTACAATAAATTATTGCTGGGGTAGAGAGGGCAAGCTATGGACTCGAAAGTAGATATGAATTACCGTTTTTTGTGGGACAAGGAGCCTACAGATGAACAGCTTCTCGTCATTATGCAAGAAGTTGCAGAAGACGTGCGTTTGAGCCGCGATAAAATTTCCAAACAGATTAGCGAAAACATTGAAAGGGAATTTGCCCGGGTTTGTGCCGAACACAAAATTCCCCAATGAGTGCCGCCTTGGAAAAGCTAAAATTCCTTTTAAGACAACCGTGAAAAATTAAGTGGAATTTACCGGCGCGGTTGAACAGACTATGCTTTTCGCCGGGCGACAGGCGTTTTTAGCTTGACGCTCAAACTGTCCGGCACGCTGGCGACAATCGATTTTAATGGCCGCCGCCGCTCCTGGGGCGAATGATACGAACCCCCAAACCGTTGCTCCGGTAGAACGGATGGTCAAAGTTGCGGACAGCCGAGCGAGCAAACTGCACGGAAAGCACCCAGCTACCGCCGCGCCCGACGCGGACAGACCCCGAAGGCGTGCCTGTAGGATCGGTTTCCGCTTGGCTGGGGTAAACTTCGAACCAGTCCCAAACCCACTCCCACACGTTACCGTGAACATCATGCAAACCCCACTTGTTGGGCAACTTTCGCCCGACCTCCCGCGTAATTCTGTCGCTGTTGAACTCGAACCAGCCAATCCCGTCAAGCTCGGCTTCGTTTAAGTAGTCGATCGTCCCGTTGCTAAAATCCGTAGTTGTCCCCGCCCGCGCGGCATACTCCCACTGAGCCTCAGTCGGCAAACGCCAGCCAGTGCTACCTTCAACTATCTCCACCGCATCCCAGTCCACGTTAGAATCTGCGGGAACCTCGTCCCAATGCTCAGGGTTAGTAGACCCGTTTATACTGTAGGCGGGACTAAGCTTTTCTATCATGCTTAAGCGATTGGCGAACACCAGCGAATCGTACCAACTGACCATCTCCACCGGCCGCCTTCCCTGCGTTTCCCCTGGCGCAGGATTTGAAAAAAAATGACTGGGGTTGTACCCCATTACCCGCACCCACTGTTCCTGGGTTACAAGATGCACGCCCATCCAAAAACCGCCGCTTATCGTAACGAGCCGCTGCGGGCCTTCTTTGTACCTCCTGCCCATTTCGTTTGAGGGACTACCCATCTTAAAACTGCCGGGAGGAATCCAGACAACCTTAATGCCCGTGGGCGACACCCCTCTTTGCCCGACCTGCGATTCTGTTGGAGCGCGGACACTGGCAACAACACGCGGCCGCTCTACAATAGATGTCGCGCAGAAAGGACAGTACCTCCAGCCTTTTTGAAGCTCCTTTTTGCAGTTTTTGCAGAAAAACTTTTTCAGAACCTCACCGAACAACGCCTTTTCCAGCAGGACGAGAGTTTCGACACACAGAGCCATATCCAGCCCTTCTTCTGTGTTTAGCACCCCCGCAAGCCGCTCTTTCGTGCCTGCACGGTCGGCTTCGCTTGCGCCCTTCAAGGCCGGGACAAAGTCGTGTTCAAGACTTTTCACAAACGCATATTTTTGCGGCTTGGGGACTTCGCCGGCCAGCTTCGCAAGCAAGGCGGCAACACGGCGAGGGTCCTCTAAAACCTGCTCTCCGTATTTTTCGACTATTTTTTCTATAATCGCAGATAAAACGCTATTCATGTTGCGCTTCCCATTCAAGTTATTGTTTGCGAACCAGGCCTACCTACTTGGCGGCGAAAACCCTACGCCCGCCTGCTTTTCAGACCAACTTTTCCAGCGCAACGACAGTCGGGCAAGCTAAACACCAAGCGCAAAAGTAACCGGGTTTTACAAGAATCACCAGTGTTTCTTTAATTTTCGTACATAATGGGAAAAAAATCAAGAGGGCTGGCAGGGCAAACGCATGAAAGACAGCCCCTCACCCGGCTCGTGCGGTGGGGGCTTGCTTTTATCGCCTTCTTTGCTTAAAATGAACATGGGGTTTTCAGCGGTTCCCAAGTTCTACATATTAAAAGGAGTTTGATAATATGGTAACAGTCATTTCTTTGGGCGGGTCTATCGTCGCCCCGGGTTCAGTGGATACAGATTTTCTTAAAGGCTTTGCAAGCCTTATCCGATCTTTCATACAGGCCGATGGGCGACAGTTTATTTTTGTAGTGGGCGGCGGCGGGCCGGCGCGAAGCTGGCAAAATGCCTACAGAGAAGTGAGCGGCGCGGCTGTTGACAACGATGAAGCAGACTGGATTGGCATAATGGCGACAAGGCTTAACGCCCAGCTTGTAAAGGCAGTGTTTAGCGATTGTTGCAAGCAAGATGTCGTAACCGATCCCACTCAGGCACAGCCGCTTACCGGTAGCGTTTTAGTTGCGGCAGGTTGGAAGCCGGGCTTTTCTACGGATTTTGACGCGGTTCTTCTTGCGGAAAAGTTCGGGGCAGATTCCGTTATCAATCTTTCTAACATAGAGAAGGTGTACACTGCCGATCCCGCCAAAGATAAAAATGCAAAACCGATTGATAAAATTTCTTGGGCGGATTTTCGCGTAATGGTTGGCGATGAATGGGTTCCGGGGAAGAACTCCCCCTTCGACCCGGTGGCAAGCCGCCATGCAGAAAAAATCGGCTTGAAAGTTATTTGCGCCGCCGGAAAAAACTTGGAAAACCTAAAGAACCTTCTTAGCGGCAAAGATTTTATCGGCACGAGTATCGGTTGCGACTAAAACGCCAAGGGGGGTATAACATGAGGTTGCCAAGGTTTTTCTTTGCTTTTGTTTTGCCGATTATATTCTCCGGCTGTTTCCGCAGTGCAGTGCCTAGCGAGAACATCACGGCGACACTGGTACGGACGGAAAACTCGCCACCCATTTATATTCTGCCGCCTCCAAACTTGCAAGGTAGCGTAAGCGTGGAAGAAGCTATGGCGGTGCGTCGCTCGCACAGGTTGTTTGTCGATAGGGCTTTGTCGATAGAGCAGGTGTCGCAGATTTTATGGGCGGCTTATGGCATAACGCTGCCTTTGCCGGCTCCCCAGTTGCGAGGCGGTTTGCGCACAGTACCTTCTGCCGGGGCGGTGTTCCCGCTGGAGATTTATTTGGTTGTCGGTAACGTTACGGGAATGGCCGCCGGCGTTTACAGGTACGATTCCAGCGCACACAGCCTAACAATGGTTATCGAAGGCGATGTTCGAGAGGCTCTCACCGTCGCCGCACTGGGGCAGCCCATGATACGGACTGCGCCCATTACGTTAATCCACGCGGCAGACTTCCGGCGGATTGTCGCCGTTTACGGCGAGCGCGGGCATCGCTACACATGGATAGAGGTTGGCCATTCGGCGCAAAACATTTACCTGCAAGCCGAAGCTCTCGGCCTTGGGACTGTCGCCGTGGGGGCATTCATAGACGGCAATGTTAGCGCGGTGCTTCAACTGCCGCCGGAAGAAGCGCCGCTGTATCTTATGCCCATTGGGTTTGTACAATAGGAAAATCTTATGAAAGAAACTGTTATTGAAAACGGAATGAAATTTGAAGTCCCCGACCACCAGCTCTACTGTGAAAAATGCGGGACAACAAACTTTTTCTATTATGACAACAAGCCTCCGTATTATTGCGATAATTGCAAAAGCCCGCTGGATAGCGAAAAAGACAAACTGACTGTCAAATAAGGCTTTTCAATTTTTCAACAAAATTATGGAAGAAGATTCGCAGTCGCATTTTAGCATTTCCATTTTTTCTTGTTTGTTCATGTTACTCCGCCTCATCATTGATTCTTAAGTCTTGGCTGCCGTATTCAGGCTCGTCTTCTGCGACTAAGCTGTCGGTTTCGTTGTAGATTTGCCGGTCGTATTCCATTCGATAGAAGTTATGTTTTATCTCATAGATAGCTTCTTTGACCTCGCTCACACAGTCGGCAAGGTTTTTGTTTATTTCCCCGCCCCAAAATCTAATGACATTCCAGCCCATGCGTCCAAGTTTTTTATCGATAGCAATGTCCCTGGCAATGTTACGCTCGATTTTGGAAACCCAGTAATCCCTGTTTGTTTTGAAACTAGCTTTCCTATTTTCCCAGTCCTTGCCATGCCACAATTCGCCATCGCAAAAAATTGCAATCTTGTATTTTGTTATGGCAATGTCCGGCTTGCCGGGCAACTTGCCGTAGTTTTTTCGATAGCGAACACCCTCGTGCCACAAAGCTTTACGCAACAAAACTTCTATAGAAGTATTGTTACTTCTTATCCGAGACATACATTTACGGCGTTGCTCCGGGGTCAATACATCCATACGTTTTGCGCTCATTGGGTTTGCTCGCAAACAATGCCCGCGAACAAACCCAATTTTGAAAACAACTAAAGGGATACGGCGTTTTTAATAACCGCCAAAGCCTTGTCCAAATCCTCGTAACTTAGCGCATCCGATATTTGGAGCCGTATCCTAGCCGCACCCTCCGGCACAACCGGGAAACCAAAGCCGATTGTAAAAACACCTTCCTTCATCATTTTTTCGGAAGTTGCGATAGCCTTTGCCGTATCGCCAATAATGATCGGAATTATCGCCGAATCACCTTCCAGCGGTTTAAGCCCCATCGCCTGAATCTTTTGGCGCATATACCGGGTCTTTTCCCCCAGCGATGCCACAATCTGGGGATTTTTCTCCAGATACTCCACAGCGGACATCGCAATTGCACATAACACTGGCGGCAAACAATTGGAAAACAAATGCGGCCTAGACCGCTGAACAAGCATGGCGCAAATATCTTTGGAAGCGGCAATGAAACCACCGCCCGCGCCGCCCAACGCCTTGCCGAAGGTACCGGAAATTATATCAACACCTTCGGTAATGTTAAAGTATTCCATTGTACCGCGCCCAGTTTTTCCAATAACGCCGGTCGCATGGCTGTCATCAACCATAAGCAGCGCATTGTATTTTTTGCAAAGGGCGATAATCTCCGGCAGCTTTGCAATGTAGCCTTCCATAGAAAACACCCCGTCGGTTATAACCAAAACAGCTCCGGAATCGGCGGCCTCTTTTAGTTTTTCTTCCAGCGATGCCATATCGGAATGTTTGTACACAGCGCGTTTTACGCCCTTGGCCACCGCTTTGCAACCGTCGATAATACTTGCATGATTCAACTCGTCGGAAATAACAGTGTCCCCTTCGACAAGTAACGCCGGGATGCAGGCAGTGTTAGCCGCCCAACAGGAAGTGTATGTTAGCGAAGCCTCCATACCAAGAAAGCTTGCAACTTTTTCTTCCAATGTTCTGTGAATGTCAAAGGTTCCGCAAATAAAACGCACACTGCTTGCACCCGCCCCGTATTTATCCAAAGCCTCGTGCGCCGCTTTGATAATTTCCTTCTTGTTGGCAAGCCCCAGATAGTTGTTGGAACAAAGCATAATCTCTTCGCCAAAACCTTCTATGTTTACCCTGCCTTCAAGTGCGCCGGTGTTGTACTTAAAATGTTTGTATGTGCCCTTTTGCCTGAGCGATTCAAGTTCGCCAGCCAGTTGTTTGTAAAAATCCCGTCTCATGTTTCTCCCCCAAGCTATTGCCAATCCAGAATAATTTTTCCCGAATTGCCCGAAGCCATTATCTTAAAGCCTTCTTCAAAATCGTTTATGCCAAAACGATGTGTAACAACCGGGCTTATATCTAGGCCGGACTTTAGCAAAGATGTCATTTTGTACCATGTTTCAAACATTTCGCGTCCGTAAATGCCCTTGAGTTTTAGCCCCTGAAAAATCACCTTGCTCCAGTCGATGGTTGTTCCCTGTGGCAAAAGTCCCAGCAAAGCTATTTTCCCGCCACAGGCCATGTTGTTTACCATTTCTGCAAAAGCCACTTCGCTGCCGGACATTTCAAGGCCAACATCAAAGCCTTCTTTCATGCCCATTATTTTTTGAATCTCGCTTATGCTTGTTTCTTTTGCATTAAAGACGTGTTTTATCCCCATTTTTTTCGCAAGTTCCAGCCGATAGGGATTTAAGTCGGTAATAACCACATAACGCGCGCCAACTTTTTGTGCAACAGCCGCGCCCATTATTCCGATGGGGCCTGCGCCGGTTACAATAACGTCTTCGCCGGTAAGGTCAAAGGAAAGTGCTGTGTGTACGGCATTCCCAAAGGGATCGAAAATACTGTAAAGTTCTTCGGGCACTTCTTTGTCTGTTCGCCAGACATTGACTTCTGGAATGCACAGGTATTCGGCAAAACAGCCCTGGCGATTCACGCCGACGCCAAGACAGCTTCTGCATAAATGCCGGCGTCCTGCCAGGCAGTTTCTGCAATGGCCGCATACGACATGGCCTTCCCCGGACACAAGGTCGCCAACCTTTAGGCTTTTGACATTTTCGCCTAACTGGGCAACTTCGCCCACAAACTCATGGCCAATCACCATTGGCACAGGGATGGTTCTTTGCGCCCATTCGTCCCATTGATAAATGTGAATGTCCGTTCCGCAGATAGAAGTTTTTTTGATTTTTATCAAAACTTCGTCCGACCCGGGTTTTGGCACTTCCACTTCGTCCATCCAAATGCCGGGTTTGGAGTATTTTTTTACAAGAGCTTTCATTTTTTGCATGATTCTCCCCCTATATTTATTTTAACCCAATTTTTGCCGCTTGCATAGCAAAAGAAGCAAAAAATTGTTTTGGATACACTGGACTTGTTCGACAACTCGATTAGCTGTCGAACAAGTCTCGCATTTTTAGGGAAAAAGCCCTAAAAAGTGCAATTTTTAATAGGAAGTTGTTCTGAAACTGAAGTTTCCGAACAACTCTACTGTTAGCTACACCGTGAACAAACCCGCAGTGCCTGTTCGCCATTCTTCGCGGGCTTCCATAACAAGACTTTCCACCTCGAACCAATTGTCGGCGCGTGGCCCCGGCAGATCGCGATTGGTGGAATTGCTAAAGACAATCGTGTTGCAACCCATTTTGCGCAAACTGTTAATGTTACCCGGCGCATCGTCAATGTAGACGTGCGCCCCCACAGCCCCCTTGTCATTCATAAAACAAATATCCCAGTAGGGAATATCGTAATTGTCCAGCCAGTCAACCGTTTGAGTAATCGTCGTGCGGTGAGAGTATTTTAGAAAAAGCCGGTGAGTAATAATGCGAATGCGAATACCGGCATTGGAAAGCTTGCGTAACACAGCCGGGGCATGAGCAATAGGCTCCATGTCGCGGAAAATGTTCCGTTGCGTTACCGAAAAACGATGCAAACGATCGTAGCCGCCGAAACCGTCTATCCCCCATTCCTCAAGCCCAAAAGAAACATCCGTAGTAAGCTCTTCGACAGGCTTGTTAAGCCACTCGGCGGCGATAATGCGCACAGCCTTGTAAAAATCCCCGACAACCCCGTCAAGATCGACACCAAAAATAAAACTCTCTTTGCCTTTAGTCATCGCCAGCCCCCAACTCTTTCGAGATAAGAATAACCATACTCCTAGCCTTTACCTTGTACGAGCGCGGCGAAGTAAGAGCCTTTTCTTCCCCCGGAATCAAAATATCGTTAGGCGAAATAAGAGACGTATCCACCGCTCGCAACCATGCCTTTTTCCCCGGCGCTTCGGCAATCCTAAAGTTGGAAACATCCGTGCTGGCATTGAACATAATGTAAAAATCGTTGCCATCCCTGTCTTCCATTTTTGCCGCATTAGTCCCCTCGACCCGCATGGCAAGAAGACTGCCCGGATTTTCCCAATCTATAGTGCGCCCCTTTTCGTCAAACCAACTTATGTCGGGAATAGCGTCATACACACCACTTTTCCCCGTAAAAAACTCCGAGCGCATCAAACCGGGATGCCGCAGCCGGAAGGCAATCATCTCTTTTACAAAACGGTACAACTTGTCGTTTTTTTTCAATAGAGACCAATCGTACCATGACATTTCGTTGTCTTGACAATACGCATTGTTGTTACCACCTTGAGTGCGGGCAAACTCATCACCGCCAAGAAGCATGGGAGTTCCCAGCGAAATTAACAACGTGGCAAAGAAATTTTTAATCTGCCGCTCCCGTATCGCTTCCAACACAGGATCAAGCGTAGGGCCTTCGTAGCCATAATTGTAACTAAGATTATTATCGCTACCGTCCCGGCTCTCCTCGCCGTTTTCGTCATTGTGTTTCCAGTTATACGAAACAAGGTCTTTCAGCGTAAAACCGTCGTGGCTTGTTATAAAGTTAATCGAGTGGAAAGGCTTGCGCCCGTCCCGCAAATACAAGTCGGAACTGCCGGAAAGCCGGGTAGCAAAATGGCGAATTTCCTTCGGGTCGCCGCGCCAAAACTTGCGCACCTCGTCGCGGTAACGGTCGTTCCATTCCGCCCAACGCCCGCCGGGGAACCACCCCACCTGATACGCCCCGCCAGCGTCCCAAGCCTCGGCGATAATCTTTGTGGAACTTAACACCGGGTCTTCTGCAATCATCTCCAGCGTAGGCGGATTTTCCATTAAATGCCCGTTTTGATCCCTGCCCAAAATCGACCCCAGATCGAAACGGAAACCGTCAACGTGCATTTCCGTAACCCAATAGTGCAAACAATCCATAATAAAAGTACGCACAATCGGGTGATTGCAATTAACAGTGTTGCCGCAACCGGAATAATTTTTGTAGTAACGCCGGTCTTCGCATAACATATAATAAATCGAATTGTCCAAACCCCGGAAAGAAAAAGTCGGCCCCATCTCGTTACCTTCGCCCGTGTGGTTGAACACAATGTCTAAAATTACTTCGATTCCCGCTTTGTGAAGCTCGCGTACCATTTCCTTGAACTCGCGCACCGCCCCCCCCGGGCTTTTGTCCCAGGCATAGGCGCTTTTCGGCGCGAAAAAAGCCACCGTGGAATACCCCCAATAATTTGTCAAAAGCTTTCCCGTTTTTGGGTTACGCCGCGGATACTCCTTTTCGTTGAACTCTTGCAAGGGCAAAAGCTCAAGACTCGTAACGCCCAAATCCTTCAAGTAGGGAATTTTTTCGATAACGCCCCGATACGTCCCCGGATACTTCGCCTCGGAGTTTGGATTGGCAGTAAGCCCCTTCACATGAAGCTCGCAAATTACGCTGGAGCGCAGAGGATAGTTAAGCGGAACGTCGCCCTGCCAGTCAAAATCATCATTTATAACGATACCGCGCGGCTGATGCAAAACATCGTCTTCGTAGGAAAAGGAAGCACCGCCCTTGGGATCGTTGGGGTCAAAACCCACACACTTGCCAAAGTCCCACTTGCTTAAATCGGTCAAAGCCTTGGCATAAGGGTCGAGCAGAGTTTTGTTCGGGTTAAACCTGTGCCCTTTTTCGGGGGCATAGGGGCCGTCCGCCCGGTAAAGGTAGCAGGCGCCCGCTTTAAGCCCCCAAACAAAGCAATGCCAAATATCGCCCGTGCGGTGCTCCTTTTCGTTCAAAGGAATCACCATGTCTGGCTTTTTGCTTTCCGCCGATTCAAAAAGAAGAAGCGTCATAGCGGTGGCGTTTCTGGAAAAAACCGAAAAGTTTACGCCGTCTTCGTTGGGCACTGCGCCCAAAGGCAGGGCTTTGCCCGCGCCCACTGTAAGTTTTTTATTGGCCATAGTTAATTATAATGCAGAAAGCGCAAACATGAAAGAGAAAAAACGCCGGGAAACCCCAAATCTTCGGTTTTTAGAAGCTCACCCCTGCTCCTTGATTTTGGAGATTTCGTCCCGAATCAGGGCGGCCTGCTCGAACTCTAGATTTTTGGCGTGTTCGAGCATTTCGCTTTCCAGCGCCTTTAGCAACTGCTTGCGTTGAGCCGGGATCAGCAGATTGTGGGATTTTTTCAAAACCTCGACAGTCGTCATGGCGGAATCCTCGGCTTCCTCGGCATGGCGGGTTAAGATGTCGGCAATCGCTTTTTTTACCGTGGCCGGCGTTATACCGTGCTTTTTGTTGTAAGCGATTTGAATCTCCCGGCGGCGGGCGGTCTCGCTTATCGCCTGCTCCATCGCCCCGCTCATCCTGTCGGCGTACATGATGACCTTGCCGGCGGCGTTTCGTGCCGCCCTGCCGATTATCTGGACAAGAGAGGTGAGAGAGCGCAAAAAGCCGATTTTGTCGGCATCCAGAATGGCGATGAACGAGACTTCGGGCAAATCGATGCCTTCGCGCAACAGATTGATGCCGACGAGGATGTCGAAGGCTCCCTGCCTCAACTGGGTGAGGATTTCCACCCGCTCGATTGTTTCGACCTCGCTGTGGATGTAGCGCACCTTCAGCCCCAACCCGGTAAGATAGTCGGTCAAGTCTTCGGCCATTTTTTTGGTTAGAGTGAGGATGAGCGCGCGCTCCCCGCAAGCGATGCGTTTTTGCACCTCCGCATAGATGTCTTCCATTTGGCCTTCGCTGGGGCGCACTTCGATTTCCGGGTCTAAAAGCCCTGTCGGGCGGATAAGCTGTTGAACCACGCGCACGGATTGTTCGACCTCGGTCTTGCCTGGCGTGGCGGAGACGAAAACCGTTTTGTCCAGCCGGGCTTCAAACTCGTCGTAACGCAGGGGGCGGTTGTCTAGGGCGCATGGCAGGCGAAAGCCGTAATCTACAAGGTTCTGTTTGCGGCTACGGTCGCCCGCATACATTGCGCCTAACTGGGGGAGGGTTACATGGCTTTCGTCGATGAACGTTAGGTGCTTTTTGGGGATGTAGTCTACCATTGTGTCCGGCGATTCGCCCGGTTTGCGCCCCGCCAAAAGCGCGGAGTAGTTTTCTATGCCGGGGCAGTAGCCCATTTCGGTCAACATTTCGATGTCATACTCGACACGGGTCTTGAGCCTTTCGGCTTCCATTATTTTGCCTTCGCTTCTGAACTGTTCCAGTCTGTCGGCAAGTTCCTGTTTGATTGAGTCCATTGCGTTACGCACCATTTCTGCCGGCATGACGAATTGTTTGGCGGGATAAATTAAGGCGCGGTCGATTTCTTCCAGTACTTCGCCGGAAACGGGGTTGAAGCGTCGTATTTTTTCGACTACGTCCCAATCTAAATCGACTCGGTAGGCTTCTTCCATGTATGCGGGGTAAATTTCCAGGGTGTCTCCCCGGCGGCGGAAGCGGCCGCGTTCAAGCACTGCGTCGTTGCGCTCGTACTGAAGCTCGACAAAACGCCGCATGAGTGTGTCCACGTTGACGGTTTCTCCCTTGGAAAAGGTCGCGGTCATTTTTCGGTAGACTTCCGGCGTTACCATGCCGTAAATGCACGAGACTGTGGCCACGATGATTACGTCCTCGCGCTCCATTAGGTTGCGTGCCGCCGAAAGTCGCATCCGCTCGATTTCATCGTTTATCGATGCGTCTTTTTCTATATATAGGTCGCGGCTGGCGACGTAGGCTTCGGGCTGGTAGTAGTCGTAGTACGAAACGAAGTATTCCACGGCGTTGTGCGGGAAAAAGCCCTTGAATTCCCGGTACAGTTGCGCCGCGAGTGTTTTGTTGTGGCTCAACA
Organism: Spirochaetota bacterium; assembly: GCA_009778155.1. Lineage (GTDB taxonomy): Bacteria > Spirochaetota > Spirochaetia > Treponematales > Breznakiellaceae > WQXQ01. The sequence goes on along the minus strand of WRKI01000295.1, from coordinate 334 downwards.
CCAGGGTTGGCATTTGCACTGCCTCGATGATTTTAGCCATTGTAAATGTTTTGCCGGAGCCTGTTACGCCCTGCAACACTTGGTATTTATCCCCGGCGTTTATTCCCCCGGCAAGCGCGGCGATTGCCTCGCTTTGGTCTCCTGCGGGCTTAAATGGCGATACTACTTCAAATTGACGCATTGTCTGTGCATTCTACCACGGCACGGCAGTTTTGTCAATCAAGCCCAGCGACCATGCAGCGTTCAGTAGAAATGAGCCCTTTATTTCTCTGTTTCGCAGGGTAATTAGGGCTATTCATCAAACATCGTGGGTATTTCTTTGACCGCAAGCGGT
>WRKI01000294.1 GCA_009778155.1 Spirochaetota bacterium | reverse complement strand
CCCAATTTAGGCAGGGCGGCCTTTTAGCGGCTTCGGCTGATGATGCAACATCCTCGATAAATTTTCGCGGGGGGAAAACTGCGCTCGCAAGATTCAAGCAGTTTTTCTTCAAGAAGGTTTTCTTTCTGTATCTGAAAATGACCGCAAAAAACCGGCTAAAACCCAGAAAACGCCTGCGTTTTGAGACAGACATCGTAGGCCACTGCAACTTGAACTGCAACTGCTGCGCCCATTTCTCTCCCCTTGTCAAGGAATACTTTGTCAAGCCGGAAACCTTTGAAAAAGACTTCGCCCGCCTTTCTCAGCTCGCCGGGCGGGACAATGAAAACATCGATATTATGGGCGGGGAGCCGCTGTTGCACCCCCAGCTTCTCAAAATCCTCGAAATAGCCAGAAAATACTTTGACGGGCCTGTCAACATTGTAACAAACGGGCTGCTTTTGGAAAAAATGGACGGCAGCTTTTGGGACGCTTGCAGGAAAAACAAAATCCGCGTCAAGGTAACAAGCTACCCCATAAAGCTGGACAGGCAGAAAATAAAACGGCTTGCCCGGGAACATTCGGTAAAACTTTATATGCGCAAACAGTTTATGGACAACCATGTGTGGTGCCGCAACCCCAAGGACATGGAAGGCCGGCAAAATATCGATGACAACATGAGACTGTGCCTGCTTGCGAATTTCTGCGTATTTCTGCGGGACGGCAAACTTTCAACCTGCTGCCAGCCCTCTCTGATCAGCAGTTTTAACGCTTATTTTGGAAAAAATATTGCGGTGTCCGAAAGCGACTTTATCGACATCCACAAAGCCCAGTCTATAGAAGAAATATACGCCTTTTTGTGCAAGCCCATCTCCTTTTGCCGCTACTGCAAGATGCGCGAGATCGAAGTCGGCATAGAATGGAAGCAGTCGCAAAGGGAAATTTCCGAATGGTTCGACTAAAGAGCGCCGGGGGCACGACAAACTCATGAACCACACAAACCTCGGAAGTATCTCACACAAAGGCACGAAGTACAGATTCAGCAATTCTCAGTTTAACCATTTTTTTAGGAAGAAAAACTCACACAAAGGCACAAAGGTTTTCTTAGAAAGTGCCGCTTAATCCCTACATTGCCCTCTATTATGCTCTATTGTGAAGCAAAAGGAAGGCTTTGGCCTTATCATAATCCCTCCCTCCTTTGTGCCTGCCTCCGTGCCTTTGTGTGAGATTAATGGGGAGTAAATCACAGCCACTGACCTTTCACGCGTTTTTCGGGAAGCGTGCCCGGTTTACCCCAGGGTTTATCCCAGGGTTTACCCCAAGGCGTCCGCCACTTTTTTTCGCACGACACTGTCTTCAAAGGGCTTGATTATGTAGCCGGTCGCGCCCGCCGCAAGGCCTTTTTCCTCGTGCTCCGGGCCGTCCATTGACGATATGAAAATTACAGGCACACCCTTGGTTTTTTCCGCGCTTTTAAGCGCTTCCAGCACTTCAAAGCCGGACATATCTTCCATTAGAATATCCAAAAGAATCAAGTCCAAGTCGTGCTTGCCGGCAAGCTCCAGCCCCTTTTTCCCGCTTGTTGCCACCTTTATTGCGTACAATGGCGACAAAATTTGACTCAGTACCGTTATCTGCATGGGCGTATCGTCCACGATTAAAATGCTGTGTTTTTTTTCCGTTGCGCTCATCCGTTTACCTCCTTCAATAAAACAGGCAGGCTCGTTAAAGCCCCCTCGAAATCGTACTCTTCTATTTGCCTGGCCAGAATAGCCGCCTGCGGAACTGCCCGCAAGGACTTCGCCGTTTCCAACGCGTCCGCGCTGTGTTCATGCAAAAGCGGCTCCAACTCGGCCAGTATCTTTGGCAAGTCAAGGCCCTGCCCGCCGGCCGCCGCCAAAGACAGACCTCCCTCGACCGGGATACCTTCCAGTACAGCGGCAAGCTGACCTTCCAACCTGTCCAAAAGCTCGCCAACCACCTCAGCCGTGTCGTCGCTTATACCGCTCTTCTCGAAAATATGCTCCAGCTTGCCGGCACTATCCGCCAACGCGCCTTCTTTAATCGTCAGCGCAAGACCCTTCAGCGTGTGTGCAAAACGCCTGCACGACGCGCCGTCCGAAGCCGCCAGCGCGGCGCGAATATCCTTTGCGGCGTTTTTCTGGCTTTTGGCAAACTCCCGGCGTATCGATTTTTCCAACTGCCTCATTTCGCTGCCGTCATCATGCGTAAGCGTCTGCTGCGCCCGCTGCTGCGCCTCTTGCCGGGCAGCCTCCACAACCTCCAGCGGATGCCTGTCGCGAATGAACTTGTTCAGAATAGAGTTCAAGTGCGACGTGTCGATAGGCTTGGAAATAAAACCGTCAAAACTGTTTTCCATGAACATATCCGACTGGCCAATGAGGGCGTTTGCCGTAAGAGCCACCACGGGGTGTTTGTACCCGGACTCTCGTATAATCTTGTTTGCCTCTATACCGTCCATGCCGGGCATCATTTGATCCATAAAAATAATGTCGTAAACCTTGCCCCTTTTTACCAGCTCTATAGCCTTGTAGCCGCTGTCGCAAGTTTCCACGTTAAGATTGTAAAAAGACATAAGCCCCTTGGCCACATACAAATTCGTGTCAACATCGTCCACCACAAGCACCTTGCCGTAAGGCATAGGATCGGGAGTAAACATCATGCTTTTGGAATTATAGCGGCCGGACATCTTGAAATTTTGAAGATTGTCAGCCAACTCTTCCCCAAGCACTTCGTCAGACGCCCTTTTTTGCGGCAACTCCAGCGTTATCACCGTGCCGGCTCCAAACTTGCTTTCCACCTGCATTTTTGCGCCCATCAAACGCACCAAGTTGTCAACAATCGCCATCCCCAGCCCGATTCCTTCTATATTACGGTGTTCTTTTTCGTTAAACCGGGCAAACTCCGTAAAAAGCTGTTTTAAGTCTTCTTCGCTCATGCCGCAGCCGGTGTCGGCCACCTTAAAGAAAAGCAAACTCTCCTCGTCCCTCTGCAAAAACTTTGCAGTAAAGGACACCGTGCCGGATTCCGTATATTTGAAAGCGTTGGAAAGCAGATTGTTCATTACCTGTTTTATGCGAAGCTCGTCGCCTGTAAGAAGGACAGGAATGTTCGGGTCTATCTCCACCTCAAACTTGATCTTTTTGCTCCCCAGCCGGAAAACGTTAAGCTGAACAATGTCGTTCATAAGACTGGCCGCTTCGTAGTCCTCGTTTAGGATTTCCATTTTTTCCGACTCGATTTTGGACAAGTCTAAAATGTCGTTTATGATGCCCAAAAGAGTTTGCGAAGAATTGTAAATTTTCGCAAAGGATTCCTCCACCGACATTGGCAGTGAGGGATTTTGAAGCTGAATTTCCGAGATGCCCAAGACCGCGCTTATGGGCGTGCGAATCTCGTGGCTCATCCGGGCAAGAAAGCGGCTTTTTGCCTTGGAACTTTCTTCCGCGCTGGCCGAGCGTTTGGTTTCTTCGATAGCCTTGTAAAGATCGCGCAGGTCTAGGGCGTAGGTGTAGATTGCCGTCTGCCCCATGAACTCCCCCCGGTAGCACTGTATTTCCGTGGGGATATGCTCGCCGTTTTTGTGGAGGTGTATCCACTCAAACTTGGCGTAGCCCTCTGTCAGCGCTTGGTGAAGATAGTGCTTTGCCATTAGCTCCGAGTCCCGCCCGTTCGGCTGCAGGGGCGGGGAAAAGCTGGTAAAGTTGTCGATGTATTCCTGCTTGCTGTCCAGGCCGTAACGCCGGACGGCCTCGTCATTACAACCGATCAGCTTGAAGTCTTCGTCGAAAAAGGCGATAACGATGGGCACGGTGTCCATTAGATACGTTACATAGCCGTAGTATTCTTCTTCGGCTTTTACAGCGGCGGCATCCATGACCTTTTCCGCCAGCAGGTTTATGGAACAGGCCGCATCGTGGAAGCTGCCTTGAAACTGCGATTCTTCCAGGCGGGAATCCACTTTGCCAGCGCTTATGTCGCCGGCGACCTTGGTAACCTGGGCAATCATTCCGCTGAACACGTCCACCACGTCGCCCATCACGTTGGAGAGCCGGCTTAACTCGTCGTTGCCGCCGTCCTTCATGTCAACATGGAAGTTGCCCTGCATGATTTGCTCTGCCCTTGCTTCAAACAGGTTCATGCGTTTTCTTATGTTGTCGATTATGAGCCAAAATACGCCGAAAACGAAGGCCGTTGTAAGGGAAAAGGTTACAAGGTTTTTCCAGAAATGACTGTTTTGTGTCGAATTCAGGGTTTCACCCACCGCGATTATTACGGCAAGGTTTAGCATCCTTATTTCTTCTATATATGCAATCGCCGGCATCGCATACTCCGCCATAATGTTTGTAAAATAGGCGTCTTGCAGGGTCGCAAAATCAATTCTATAGTACTGGTGAAGCTCGTTTATATGCTCCAAAGCGGAATGCATAAGCAGAATTATGCTTTCCCTTTTTTCCAAGCCGAAACGTTCATCTAGAAAAGTATCTTCGCTTATAGCCTGCAAATATTCGCGGCCTATGGCCAAAATCCCCTGCACCCTGCTGTCCATTTCCGCGTGGAGCGCGGCTACAGCATCTTCGCTGGCAGCGTTCCGCCATGCGCTGCTGTTAAAAGTGGTCAGCACGCGGGAGGAAATTTCCCGTATGTAGCTCTGCATATTTGACAAAAGAATATTGCGCTCCACCACATAATCTGAAAGATATTCGGTTTGATTTCTCAAATCTGTCATAAAGATAGCGTCGTCCACCACTAAAAATACAAGCACGGCGAGGATGATCGCGAACAAAAGTCGCAGTTTTTTGACAATGGACAAGCCGTTGGTATTAGTTTTCATAGTCTGAGGCTCCTTTTAAGCCAGCCCTGCCAATGCTTATTTGACAAGACTACTTTATGACAGTTTAACACATTTTGACGAAAAGATCAAGCCGTCAGCCACGGAGTTTTGCAATTCCTAAACTCCGCTACGGCTTGACATTGCTTGTAAAACCGGGTAGTGTTGAACAAGTTTGTTTCGGAGGTTTGTATGGATTTTAGTGAAAAATTGAAAAAAGGCTTGCGGGCGGAAAAATCGCGCCTTGTAACCGATCAGCTTACAGCCCAGGCCTTGGGGTCCGGCGGGCTTGAGGTTTTCTCCACGCCGTCAATGATTGCTTTTATGGAACAGACTTCCCGAGCGGCTGTCGATCCCTTGCTGCCGGAAGGCTGGTCTACAGTGGGGACCGAGCTTAATGTAAAGCACCTTGCCGCAACCGCTGTCGGCATGGAGGTGCGTTGCGAGGCCGAGCTTTTGGAAGTGGACGGCCGGCGGCTTAATTTTAGCATAACCGCTTATGACAAGGCGGGAAAAATAGGGGAAGGTACCCACGGCCGCTTTATAATAGAAAACAGCCGTTTTATGCAAAAATTAGGGCAACGCTGATTAGCGTCGGGTTAATCAGCGTTTCCCTAATCAGCGCTTCCATAGTTTCTTTGTGTGCGCTTTTCGAGAAGCCGGCAAAACCTACACGATTTTCTCGTCGAACACGGAGACGTACCTCTTGCCGCCGGTCGCGCTTTCAAACTCTTCTTTCGCTTTTTGCAAAATGCCGGGGTCGCAGTACAGATCGACAAGGGCGCCGGCCAGCACCTTGGCGGCAAAGTGCATCGCGTGAAAACCTATCCCTGAGCCGCTGGAAGCCGTCGCCTGCCATGTGTGCGGGGACGTGCCAAGGGGGAAAGCCGCCGCCCCGAACATCGCGAAGGGGGCAATCCAACTGACATCGCCGGCATCGCTGGAGGCCTTTAGCGATTTGCCAAAGTCGTGCGCCGGCTCTATCCCCTCGTGCAGGAAAGAATCCATGAAAGAGAGCGGCACAAAGTTGCTTTCCAGCCCTTTTTCTTTCGCGCCCCGGTCGTAGCCGCCGCTTATTTTTTTTGCAAACTCCCTGTCGTTGTAAGTAAACTTGGGCGCGCCCGTTTCGTGCATATTTTTTTCCAGAACCTTTACCAAAGTCTGGTTAGGCAAAACCTCGTAACAGCCCGATATTATCTTAACATCCGACAGCGTCGTCTGTGTCATCATCGCCGCCCCTTGCGCTATTTGAACAAGCCAGCGGAAAGTGTCCTGCGCTATCGTTTTTTTGGGAGCGCGCACGTTATACCAAACGGAAGCCTCCGCCGGGACAGTGTTGGGTTCAATGCCGCCATTAGTAACAATATAGTGAATCCTGTTTTGATCCAGAACGTGCTCGCGCATATAGTTCGCGCCGACATTCATAAGCTCCACCGCGTCAAGAGCGCTGCGGCCGGCGTGCGGCGCGGAACCGGCATGGGCGGATTTTCCGGCAAAGGTAAACTCCGCAGAATACAGGGCGAGCAGGCTGCCAGCCCAAGGCATGGTCATGGGGGAGGGGTGCCACGAAAGGGCGGCGTCCAATCCGTCAAACATTCCCTCGCGCGCCATGAGGGTTTTCCCAACAAGCAGTTCTTCCGCCGGGCAGCCGTAATAGCGAACCGTGCCTGCCAGCTCGCCTTTTTCGATAAGTTCCTTCACGGCGACTACAGCCCCAAGACACCCCACCCCCAGCAGGTTGTGCCCGCAGGCGTGGCCGTGCCCGCCTTCTTTTAGCGGCTGTCTTTCTGCGGAAACGGCTTGGGAAAGTTTTTTTAGCGCGTCGTATTCGCCGAGCAATCCCAAGACCGGTTTGCCACGGCCGAAAGATGCGACGAAGGCTGTCGGTATTTTGTCATTTACCGTTATGTCGAAACCCTGTCTTTTAAGATATTCTTTTTGAAGCTCGCAGGCGAAGGTTTCTTTTAGAACCTCTTCCGGGTTTTCCCAAATTTGCCTTGCCATGTCGGTCAAATCGTCGGCGTTCCTGTCCACCCACTCGGCAGTTTTTTGCTTTAACATAAAATCCCCCTTGAACAAATTGCGGTTCAAATGAAGCGCGTAAAAATATCCGCTATGATTACGGATGTTACCGTAACGGTTGCAAAACCGCCCACCAGCACTTTGGGCAGCATCTCCTGCATCAGTATTTCGTATTCGCTGTCGTTAGCTGACATATTTTTGCTGGTCTCGTTTGTAAGCACAAAGTTAGGCGGAAAGCCGCACAAACAATTAAGCACGATTGCGCCGGACATCGCCCAGGTTTCCTTGAAAAACATCTTGCCTATGGCGATGCCGACAAAGACGAGCATCCCTGTTCCCAAGAAGAACAATGTTACAAGAGGCGCGAATACTTCCATTAACACCGAAGGCGTTGCGTTGGCAAGGCCGCCAAAGACAAAGCCCATAAGAACAATCATCATAATTCCCATAGTCTCGGCTTTTGCAAGAAGTTTTTTTTCTAAAAAACCAAGCTCTGTCGCCGTTATGCCAAATACAAGGCAGAGAACCAGCGTGTTCACAGCCCCGCCGGTAAGCGTTGAAACGGAATCGGCGATAAACGTAACCAATACAAGTTTGCTTATCAAAACAATCGGTGTCTGGTATTTTGAAGGCGTGTCGGGAATTATTTTCCACGGCGGGACTGTCGCATCGCCGGCGGCCGCGCCCTTTAGAGCGATTTTTCCGGCCTTGTAATCGTCCAGCACGTTCTTCGCCTGCCTTCGCAAAAAAAAGTTCATGAGCGGGTAGCCGACAAGCCCCTGCATGGAGAAAATCAAAATGGCGATTGTCGCAAGGTCTGGCCGCCCTGCCTCGCCGCTTGCCTGCATCATCATGTTGACAGCGGCAAGCCCGCCGACAAGGGAAGGCGCGACTACGATTCCGTGTATGGGTTCAAACAAAAATGCGCCAAGCCAGTAAACTGCGGCGACAGCGGCTATTACGGCGACAACGCCTATGACGATTGTTTTCCACTGCGCGAAAAGTTCTTTTACCGACATTAGCGTTCCCATGTTTGTAACAAGAAGGGCTAGCATTACGGAAAACAAACTGCCGCTTATGCCGGCCATTTGCGTCAATGTAACTGTCGCCCCTGACGGCCCGGCGATCTGCGTCGGGATAATTGTCCAGAACCCGGCCAAGAACAAAACACAGGCGACAAAAATTGACGGAACCTTTCCTTTTGTCTTGGCGGAAACAACGTCGCCCAGCCCTTGCAGGCATACGATTATGGCGAAGGCCAAAATAAACGTCATTTGCATAAATACCCTCCAATTTCTGCTTTCGCTTGAAAAAACCGCCCGCGCAACACCGGGCATTTTGAGACAACATAAGGACGCTTTCAATATACATCTTTTTGATACAAGCCGTCAACACTTTTTTTGCAGAATTTGTCTTTTTCGGGTTTATCATAGCTCCGCCAAAACCTTCGCGCCTTGGCGCGAGCCTTTCTTCCGCGAAAGAGGGCTTGCCAATTGGGGGGCGCGTGGTATAATGGGGTATGGGTGCAAAAATTGCCGTTATCACGTCGGCGTTTCTAAAAGGGTACATACGCGATGTTTTAAGCCTTCTGGAGCCGCCGGTGGCCGGGGAGTTCGAGGTCTATTGCTACACGGATTACAAAAGCCTTCCCGGCCTTTACGAAAGCCTTCCCAAAAACATCAAAGGGATTGTTACAAGCGGCTCCTTCCCCTGCCGGGTTTTGGAGTTGGCTTTTCCGGAAACGAAAAGGATTGTCAAAGCCTTTAACAATGACGATGCCGGTATTTGCAAAATGTTTCTGGAACTGCTGGACAAAGACCGGGCGTTTGACTTTGACCGTGTATATGTCGATGTTTTTGACATTGCGGGCATTGAACGGGGGCAATACAAGGAATATCTTTTAGGCTCGCGCCAGGTGAGTCTTGCGGATTTGCAGCATGAATGTATCTCTAGAAAAAGTATGCAGGAGTTGCTGGAAAGCGAGGAACGTTTTGCCGCCAAGCATATCGAATTGTGGAATGGGAAAAAAACCGATGTTTCGATTACCAGGTTCAGCAGCATTATGGGAAGGCTTGCGCGGGCGGGCGTGAATGCGCTTTTTGCTTATCCGGACAAGTTTTACACACGGGATATTCTTCTCTCCTGCCTTCAGGCGGTGGCGATTAACGAGTTTAGCGGGAATTTGGCGGCTTCGATCTTTGTTACGGTAAAGCCGGGAAAAGACGAAAAGGCGGCGCAAAAAAAAATGAAACGTTTGCAGCAGGCTCTTAAATGTTTTGGCACTCGCGCGGGTTTTAATTACGAGTTAAAGCAGTCGAGGGCTGGTTTTGAAATTATCACAAACAAAGAAGCTGTTAAAAGCCTTACCGGCAATTTTACCTTATGCAAAATGCGTGGCTTTTTGGTGGACGGCGGTCTGGACGTTTATGCCGGCTACGGGATAGGAAACAGTCTGCCCCAAGCGCGTATTAACGCGGTTGACGCGCATTCGCTTGTCTCTGGCCTGCCGTGTCCGGCAAGCGCTCTTATTGACGAAAACGATCGGGTTGTATCCCCGCTTGATGCCGAAAAACAGCTTGTTTTTTCGCGCAGCCATTCGGATGCTGTCAAGGAGTTGTCAAAACTCTCCGGGCTTTCCTGCATGACTATTCAAAAAATTGTTTCCGCTGCCAAGGCCTTGCCGGCGGACGGTATTACCGCCGAGCTTTTGTCTTACAATTTGTCCATTACGAGGCGCAGCGCGAACCGTTTTCTAAGCGCGTTAAAACTTTCCGGCCTTGCCCATGTTGTAGAGCAAATGCAAAGCACTTCAAAGGGCAGGCCGAAATATGTTTACAAGATAAACTTGTAATGAGCTTGGGAAAACGCGCTTTGAAAAGCGCGTATTTTTTACCGCAATCTAAGTCTAATCAGCATAGTCCCCGCGTTGACATGAATGCCGTAAGCGGCAGAAAAGAACGCAGGAAAAAAGGTTACGTCATAGTTGTTGTTAAAAGCCTCGTGGAAACCGCCGTCCATTCCCCTATTTCCCGCGCCGAGAATGGGGATTAGCGTATCTGCCAGGGCGTTAAAGTTAGTCAAATTTCGCCCTGTCCATGCCATAACCAACGCGCCGCCTTCTACTGTCCAGCCCACAAAACCGCCGGCGGCGGAATCTCTAATTTGGTTGAATTGCGCCTGGGTAAGGCCGCTTGCCGATAATGTCGCCGCGCCGGGCGTACCCGCGCTTAAATTAAGCGTGTCAAGATAATTCGCGTTACGGTCGGTAAAGTCGCTTGAGTACTTTATCGTACACATATAATTGTAACTAGAATGTCTGCCTATTGAAACGCCGGCAAATCTGTAGGTGGCATACATAATGTTGCCCCTGTGGCCGGGGCTAATGAGGAGGGAGACAATGATTTCCCTTGCCCTGTTGTTGCCAAAGTCCAAATTTTCGCCGGAAGTGCCGTCCACCCGGACATGGCGGCTAAGACGCTGTTGAGGGGAACTGCCGTCGCTGCCTGTATGCGCTAAGATTCCCCTTGAACCGATGTCCAATGTGTGCTCCCTTGCGGCCAAAGACATCCCCCGGGAGGGGGCTAAAGGCGGCAGGGAGGGAAGGTTTGCCATTGCGTTGATTGTCGCCGCAACGCCGGCTCTGCCGAACGGGTTTGTTATCAAGATCGATTCGCCCGGTCTGATAAAGCGGTTTTCGTCGATGAACCAAGCGAGCCGTGGCACGATGTACAGTTCCGCATATTTTCTGGGGTTGTATCTTGCTTTGTTTTGTTCAAGTATGACGTTTTTTTCTTCTTCCGTAAGAAAATCGACATTTCTTGCTGTGTCCAACAGCGCGACATTCCAGCCGTCTGCCGCGCTGGAAGAGGGTTGCGCGAAGGCTGTTTTTGGAATGCAGAGCGCGAACAAGATGAGAGCGAATGCGGCTGTGCGCATTTTGTAATTTTTCATAAGAATCCTCCAAGTTTTTTTTGCCTATTATGGGGGCTACCCCAATGTTTACCGGAATACGCTGGTGTTTATTGCCATCCAGTTTATGCCGTCTGTTGATAATGCTATTATACCACCAACAGCGATAAAACGTCCATTGCCATAAACTACGCTAGAAAATCCATCAATCTCAGGTCCAGCATCCATCGGGAAAATATCGTCCCTTACCCTTGTCCAATTTACGCCGTCGCTGGAATGCAACCTAACCTCCCAACGGCTTCCAGCTGCGCCGCCCCTGCCGACAGCGACAAAGCGCCCGCCTCCATAAACAATTTGAAATAAATGTTCTTCCCAATAAAATACTATGGAAGGAACGTTTGTTTGAGGCATCCAGTTTGCACCGTCTGTGGAAACCATTGTCGAAAACTGATAGTTTGTCCGGTTATAGATGATAGCGACAAAGCGACCGTTGCCATAGCTGATATCATTTACGCTGGTATTTGCGCCAAATGTACTGTTGGACAGCGGACTCCAATTTATGCCGTCTGCGGAGTGTGCCATTACTATCTCCATGTTCATCCAGTTATCTCCTTCCAATCCTCGGACAATAAAACGCCTGTTACCGTCGTTATAGGTTACCCCTCCCACACTTAGATTTGCTCTGCCGGCAAACGCGCTGTTAGACGACTGTGTCCAGCTTATGCCGTCTGCAGAGTGCGCTATCCTTCCGCTCTGGCTAACGGCGACAAAACGCCCGCCTCCGTAGGCTACGCTTCCGATTGCTTCGTCATTTCCAAAAGTGCTGTTTGTTACTGCCAGCCAGCTTATGCCGTCTGTGGAGATCGCAATTCTGCCGCCTTCTCCTACAGCGACAAAACGCCCGCCACCGTAAACGATGCTGGTGATACGGTGGCCGCCAAAACCAATATTTGCCGTTACCGCCGTCCAGCTTATGCCGTCTACAGAATGCGCTATTCTGCCTGAGGGCTGATTATTCCATAGGCTACCGGCAACAGCAACAAACCTTCCGTTGCCGTAGGCAATACCGCTGATGTGATATACGGATTGCCCGAAGGCAAACAATATACTGCAAAAAAACAAAGCAAAAAACATAAAACGTTTTTTCATGACAAATCTCCTTGAAACTATGGGCGGACAAGCCGGAAGCCTACGTTGGGGATACGGAGGGACGGGTTGATGTTGAAGCGAGCCGCCGAGCGGGCATCCTGCGCGGGAGCGTTGAAGCGACCACCACGAAGGACGCGCTCAGTCCCCGAAGACTCACCTGACGGGTCGGTCTGCGCTTGGTTTGGGTACGTTCCGAACCAGTCCCACACCCACTCCCACACGTTACCGTGCATATCGTGCAGTCCCCAGGGGTTCGCCTGCGTGCGCCCCACTTCTCTTGCCCTGTTTCCGCTATTGGAACTAAACCAGCCTATATTAGCAAAGGCGGCTTCGCTTTGCCAGTTATTCATTCCGTTGCTGAACGCCGTAGGGGTTCCCGCTCGCACGGAGTATTCCCACTGCGCCTCCGTAGGCAACCGCCACCCGTTGGAACCGGGAACTATTTCCACGGCATTCCATACAGCGTTGCTGTTTGTCGGCACGGCTCCCCAATGGTCGGGGTTCGTGCTGCCGTTTATACGGTACGCGGGGCTAAGACCTTCCATTATGCTTAACCGATTGGCAAACACGATTGCGTCATACCAATTTACATTTACAACAGGCCGTCTGCCCTCTACATCCCCAACCACAGGACTCATCGGGTTGCTCGCTTGATTACCGCTGGGGTTGCTTCCCATTACCCGCGTCCACTCTTCCTGCGTTACGGGGTATACTCCCATCCAGAAACCTTCGCTTATCGTTACCTGCCGTTGCGGGCCTTCATTGGCGTTCCTGCCGACTTCATTCGCCGGGCTACCCATTGTGAATGTCCCGGCGTGTATGCGCAAGGTGGCAATGCCGATGGACGAGGTTACCCTTTGCACGGTCTGGGCGGCGGCTGGCGGCGCGGCGGTGGCCTGCGCGGGTTGCCCAATAGAAGATATAGGTATGGGTTGACTGCTTTGATCGCTCATAAACATATAAGAAATTCCGCCCGGAAACTGTCCCGCTCCCATAAACCTATGTTCAGGGGATACAATATATGCCCTGTGCCCAGGTGAGTTCATCCAGCCTGTTACGAGAGCTTGGGCAGACATACTTCCGCCGCTGAACCAATTGCCACCGCCCCAACGCAAACGTCCGCCAAAGGCGGCGGCAACATTGGCGGACGCGCCGTGTTGTGCGGCCGGGTTGTCAGTATAAGGACCAAAATTATGCGTGCCTGAAAACGACCCCACGGTGTGGAACTCCCTTAAATCGTTGGCTTGTTGCGCGAAAAACCGCGCCGCCATCATCAAGGTATCGTCAACGACTACCGGGCTTAGGTTGAGGTTTGCCCTTTCAATGTTGATTAGCCTTACAACTTCCAGTTCCACTGCCGTAGGGCCGCCGTTTGCCAGATAGTCTGCAATCCACTCATTTCTTTCCGCTTCTGTAAGCCGCCGGTTCGGCAGAGTTATGGAAGATACAGGCGAGTTTTGACTGCTTTGATAGCTAAACTGTAGATAAGAAATTCCCCCTGGGAACTGCCCCACTCCAACAAATCTATACTCTGGGGATAAAATAACTTCTCTAGTCCCTGAATTCATCCAACCTGTTACGAGAGCTTGGGCGGTCATACTTCCGCTACTGAACCAACTGTGGCTGCCGCCCCAACTAAAACTTGCGCCAAAGGCTGCGGCCACATTGTCGGCCGCGTTGCGTTGTCCGGCCCGGTTGTCAGCATAAGGGCCAAAATTAGTCGACCAGGGCTGCGCTCTTAAATCATTGGCTTGTTGCGCGAAAAATCGGGCAACCATCATCAAGGTTTCGTCAACGGCTACAGGGCTTAGGTTGAGGTTTGCCCTTTCAATGTTGATTAGCCTTACAACTTCCAATTCTACTGCCGTAGCGCCGCCTCTTGCCCGGTAGTCTGCAATCCACGCGTTTCTTTCCGCTTCTGTAAGCCGTCTGTCCGGCAGTGTCATGGAAGAAGTTTGGGCGAAGGCTGTTTTTGGAATGCAGAGCGCGAACAAGATGAGAGCGAGTGCGGCTGTGCGCATTTTGTAATTTTTCATAAGAATCCTCCAAGTTTTTTTTGCCTATGCGCCGGGGAATTATACTCCAGCGCAAGGATTGTCTGGCTTAGTTGCTAGCCCCACCTACACGGGTGGGCGTGTTTCGACTTACGTTGTCGCCTAACCCAAGATGCTCCGAGCTATTGTCTCCCCAAGCCCACAGTTCGCCGTTTGTCGTTACTGCAACAGTAAAATCTGGAATATGCCTCATTCCGCCGATCCCGCCGTTTGTTATAGACACAGAAACCCAATTGCTTGCATTGCCTACGCGAGTTGGCGTGTTGCGATTCGTATCCCAGCCGCTGTCGCCAAGCCCAAGCCCGCCTGTCTCGTTGTTTCCCCAAGCCCACAACTCGCCGTTTGCCGTTATCGCCATAGTTCTATTAGTCGTGCCTGCTACCGCAGAAACCCAATTGTTCGCGTTGCCTACGCGGGTTGGCGTGTTGCGACGTGTATTCCAGCCACTGTCGCCAAGCCCAAGCCCACCTGCATCGTTGCTTCCCCAAACCCACAATTCACCGTTTGTCGTTATTGCCACGGTATGTCTTTCACCTGTAGTTACCGAAGCCCAGTTGTTGGCAGTGCCCACACGGGTGGGAACACTGCGAGCGATGTTATCGCCAAACCCAAGATGACTATCCCAGTTATTTCCCCAAGCAAACAATTCGCCATTTGTCGTTATAGCAAAAGAACTTCCTCCGTTTGTAGATACGGAAGCCCAGTTATTCGCACTGCCTACACGGGCAGGCACACTGCGAGCGACATCATCGCCAAGCCCAAGCTGGCCTGCCCAGTTGCCTCCCCAAGCCCACAATTCACCGTTTGTCGTTATAGCCAGAGCAACAGCCTGGTAAAGAAACTCATCGTTAGTATACCCCCAAACGCCTGTTGCCACAGAACGCCAGTCGCTCCTGCCACCTACACGGGTTGGCGTGTTGCGATTTGTATCCCAGCCGCTGTCGCCAAGCCCAAGCTGGCCGCCTACATTACTTCCCCAAGCCCACAATTCGCCGTTTGTCGTTATGGCAAAAGTATGTTCATCGGTTGCGGCCACGGAAGCCCAATTGCTGGCATTGCCCACGCGGGTAGGCGTGTTGCGATGCATACCCCAACCGAGTCCAAGCCCAAGCTGTCCGTGGTCACTGTTGCTTCCCCAAACCCACAGCTCGCCGTTTGCAGTTATTGCCACGGTATGCCTATCGCCAGCCGCCAGGGAAGCCCAGCTTACGCCGCCTATGTTGCCTGGCGCAACTTGCCCGGCATTGCCGTCAAGCCCGTGCGCCACCCCCAGGGCAGGAAAGCCGGCGACGGTAACAGCGGCCTGCGTCCATGCGCCGGCGGCAAGGGGAGCCGCTCCGTTTTGCGGCTGTGGCTGGCGGG
>WRKI01000293.1 GCA_009778155.1 Spirochaetota bacterium | reverse complement strand
GCGATGACGGCCGCCGCGAAAGCCGCCGGCGCAGGGGAAGTGCCGCTGGCCGGCACCGGCATAGGCGGTCGGGTAAGGCTTGCCGACTTGGCCGCCGCGCCGGCCGCCGCAAGCCCGGCAGCAAGCCAAGGCTTGGCGCATTCGCCGGAGGGCGCAATCACGGAGACCCCGGTAAAGGGCGTGCGAAAAATCATAGCCGACCGGATGCACGCATCCCTTGCCGAAACCGCGCAGTTTACCTTGAACGCCAGCGCGCCGGCGGCCAAACTGCAAGAAGTCCGCGCGCGGATAAAGGCCGGGGGGCATTTTGCCGAAAACCTTGGCCTTGGAAAAATCACCGTGAACGATCTTGTCCTTTTTGCCCTTTCCCGGACACTGCCGCAGTTCCCCTTTATGAACGCGCACAAGGTCGGCGACACAATACGCGCGTTTGAACGGGTTCACTTGGCCTTGGCCGTGGACACAGCCAAGGGGCTTATGGTTCCGGTAATCCGCAACGCCAATCTTCTCTCCCTTGCCCAAATTTCCGCGCAGGCGAAAAGGCTGGCCGGCGACTGCCAAAGCGGGGCGGCAAAACCCGACGAACTTACCGGCTCCACCTTCACCGTGAGCAACCTTGGCAGCGCGGGCGTTACGAGCTTTACGCCGGTGCTCAACACGCCGGAAGTTGCAATCCTCGGCGTGTGCAATATCGAGATGAAACCGATCCAGCTTGCCGGCGGCGAAGAAGAGGGTGGCTGTTGCGGCGTGCGATTTGAGCCGCACATCGGCTTCAGCCTGACGATAAACCACCAGGCCGTGGACGGAGCACCGGCGGCGCGGTTTTTGAAGGCGTTTTGCGAGGCGGTGGCCAACATCGACCTGCTCTTGGCGGCCGGTTAGGGGGGCTTATGTACGACACAATCATAATCGGCGGCGGCCCTGCCGGCTACCTTGCGGCCGAGCGACTGGGGCATCGCGGCAAGAAGGTGCTATTAACAGAAGAAAACCGGCTGGGCGGAACCTGCCTCAACATCGGCTGTATCCCCACCAAGACGCTTTTGAACTCTGCAAAGCTCTACGTCCACGCGAAAGAGGCGGAAAAGTTCGGGGTGAAGGCCGAAAACCTTTCCTACGACTGGGGCGCGATCCAAGGCTGGAAAAACGAGGTGGTGAGCAAGCTCTGCGCCGGGGTGGAAGGCCAGATGAAACGCTACGGCGTGGAAGTGATAAAGGGCCGGGGAGAAATTACCAGCCGCCCCGCCGGGGGAAGGCCTGCCACAGTGCGCTCGGTTTCCCAGGAAGGGAAGACGGCAGAGCACGAGGGTGCGAGCGTCTTGGTCTGCACAGGCTCAAGCCCTGTCATGCTCCCCATTCCCGGCGCGGCGGAAAGCCCCCTCATCGTGAATTCGACCGGGCTTCTTGATCTCCCTTATGTTCCCGCAAGCCTTGCTGTAATCGGCGGCGGGGTGATCGGCCTTGAGTTCGCCGGGCTTTTTTCGGCATTCGGTGCACAGGTAACGGTAATCGAGGCGCAAGATGAAATCGTGCCCTTCATGGACAGGGAGCACGCGCCCATCTTGCGCCGGGCGATGAAGGACGTAAGGTTCGCCCTGGGTTGCAGGGTCGAAAAAATCGAGGGCGGGGCGGTTTTTTATTCCGGCAAAGACGGAAAGGCCGAGACGCTGGAGGCGGAGGTAATCCTCATGGCCGCCGGGCGCAGGCCTGTTTTGGAGGGCTGGGGCGCGGAGGCCGCCGGCATAGGCACAGACCGCCAGGGGGTGGCCGTTGACGAGCGTATGCGCACGAACATCCCCGGCATCTGGGCGGCCGGCGATGTAACGGGGCGCAGTCTGCTTGCCCACTCCGCTTACCGCATGGCCGAGGTCGCCGTCGCGGACATTCTCGGCGAGGGCAACGCGCGTATGCGCTACGATGCGGTTCCCTGGGCGCTTTACGGCCTCACCGAGGCGGCGGGCGCGGGGCTTACCGAACAGCAGGCGGCGGCCGCCGGCATAGAAATCGCCAAGGCGAGCCTTCCAATGAAGGTTTCCGGGCGTTTTGCCGCCGAAAACGGCTTTGCCGGCCTTGGCGCGGTAAAGGTTGTCGCGGGCGCGAAGGACGGGCGCATTCTGGGCGTTCACGCGGTGGGCGCATACGCAAGCGAGTTTATCTGGGGCGCGGCGGCCCTTATCGAGCAGGAAATGCGAGTAAAAGATGTGAAAGAGCTTATTTTCCCGCACCCCACGGTGAGCGAACTTATCCGTGAAGCGGTGTGGGCGATAGAACCAATCGAACCAACAAACAAAGGAGGCGAAAATGCCTAAATCAATCATGGTAGACCCGGCAGAAGTGCGAAAGCCGCAGGTTTTGAAAATCAAGGATATCCCCGTCAATCAGTACAAGGGCGACTTCCAAAAAGAGCTTGCCCTCTACGGCAAGGAAAGGCTTGTGCAAATTTGGCACGACATGGTAACAATCCGGGAGTTCGAGTCCATGCTCAACGAGTACAAAACCAAGGGGGTCTGGGACGGCATCGAGTACAACCACAAGGGGCCTGCCCATCTTTCCATAGGGCAGGAGGCCTCCGCTGTGGGGCAGGCCGTGAACTTAAGCGCGGACGACTACATCTTCGGCAGCCACCGAAGCCACGGGGAGATTCTTGCCAAGTGCTACAGCGCGATCCGCAGTATCGCAGCCGGCGCGGGCGGCGAGCAAAGGCTGGAATCCATAATGAAGGGCTTTCTTGACGGCGAAACGCTGGCCATCGCCGAAAAAGCCCCTTACAAAAGCGTGCAGGATTTGGCCGAAAACTTTGTCCTTTACGGAACCTTGGCCGAAATCTTCGCGCGAAAGGCGGGCTTTAACCGGGGGCTGGGCGGCTCCATGCACGCCTTCTTCACCCCCTTCGGCTCGATGCCGAACAACGCCATCGTGGGCGGGTCGGGCGACATCGCGGTCGGCGCGGCTCTTTTCAAGCGCATCAACGCAAAGCCCGGCATCGTCATCGCCAACATCGGGGACGCGTCGATGGGCTGCGGCCCCGTCTGGGAGGGCATGATGATGGCGGCGATGGATCAGTACCGAAGCCTCTGGCAGCGCAGCCGCAAAAACACCGAGGGGGCGGCCTTGGAGGGCGCGCCGCCGGTGCTCTTCAATTTCTTCAATAATTTTTACGGCATGGGCGGGCAGACTTCCGGCGAAACGATGGGCTACGGCATCATGGCGCGTGTGGGCGCAGGTGTCAACCCGGAAAATATGCACGCCGAGCGTGTGGACGGCTACAATCCGCTGGCTGTCGCCGACGCTATCGCCCGCAAAAAGGCGGTTCTCTTGGAAGGCGGGGGGCCTGTTCTCTTGGACACGCTGACTTACCGTATTTCTGGGCACTCCCCCTCGGACGCTTCCAGCTACCGCACCGGCGACGAGGTAAAGCTCTGGCAGGCCGCCGACTCTATCGAAACTTACGCGGCCTATCTTGTGGAAAACAAGGCGGCCAGCCGCGCCTATCTGGACTTGATTCGCGAGGGTGTCAGGGCGAAGCTGTCCGAGGTGGTAAGGCTTGCGGTAAGCGACGAGGTTTCCCCCCGGATAGGCGGGGCTTTTATCGAGTCGGTCATGTTCTCTGGCGGCAAGGCGGAAAAGCTGGACGAGGGCGAGGCGGAGCTTTCCCAGCCCTTGGCCGAAAACGCGCGGGTCAAGGCTTTGGCGAGCAAGGAACGCTACGGTTTTGACGGCGAGGGCAAGCCTGTTTCCAAAAACAAGGCCTATCAGTACCGGGACGGCCTCTTTGAAGCGTTGGCGCACCGTTTTGCGACCGACCCGACTATGGCGGCCTGGGGCGAGGAAAACCGCGACTGGGGCGGCGCCTTTGCTGTCTACCGGGGGCTTACTGAGCTTTTGCCCTACCACAGGCTTTTCAACAGCCCGATTTCCGAGGGGGCCGTCGTGGGCGCGGGTGTGGGTTACGCGCTTTCCGGCGGACGGGCGGTTGTCGAGCTTATGTACTGCGACTTTATGGGGCGGGCGGGCGACGAGATTTTCAATCAGGCCTCCAAGTGGCAGTCCATGTCGGCGGGGCTTTTGAAGATGCCGCTTGTTGTCAGGGTCTCTGTTGGCAACAAGTACGGGGCGCAGCACAGTCAGGACTGGTCGGCGATAACGGCGCACATTCCGGGGCTTAAGTCCTACTTTCCCGCGACTCCCTACGATGCCAAGGGGATGCTGAACTTGGCTCTTGCCGGCACCGACCCTGTGATTTTCTACGAGAGTCAGCTTTTGTACGACATTAGCGAGCAGTTTGAAAAGGGAGGGGTGCCGCAGGGTTACTACGAAACGCCTGAGGGCGAGCCTGCTCTCCGCAAGATGGGGAGCGACATAACGATTGCCACTTTGGGGGCGACGCTTTACCGGGCGATGGATGCGGCGCGGCTTTTGGAAGATAGGTTCGGTCTTTCTGCCGAGGTGATCGATTTGCGTTTTATCAATCCTCTTAACTACGAGATGATTGTGGAGTCTGTCAAAAAGACGGGCAGGTTGCTTTTAGCAAGCGATGCGGCCGAGCGGGCTTCTTTCCTACACACGGTGGCGAGCAATGTCCAGACTCTTGCTTTCGATTATCTTGACGCGCCGGTTGCCGTGGTGGGTAGTCGCAATTGGATTACTCCCGCGGCGGAGCTTGAAGAGCTTTATTTCCCGCAGGCTGACTGGCTCTTGGACGCGATTCACGAGCGGGTTCTGCCGCTTCCGGGCTACAGCCCCGCGACTGTGCAGTCCGCCGGCGATTTGCTACGCCGGAGCAGGCTGGGGGTGTAACGGGGCAAAGGCACGCACGACAAACGCACGAAAGGTCAGTGGCTGTGAATTTACTCCCATTTTAATCACACAAAGGCGCAAAGACACAAAGGCACAAAGGAGGGGTTATGATAAAGCCTTCCTTTTGCCTCACAATAGAGCAATAGGGGATAATGTAGGGATTAAGCGGCACTTTCTAAGCAAAGCTTTGTGCCTTCGTGCCTTTGTGTGAGATACTTCCGAGGCTCGTGTCGTTCATGCGTTTGTCGTGCAAAGGCACGAGGGGTTGCTTGCGGGCGGCTGTCCGGGGAGGAAGCCCCTGCCGGCCGCAAACGGAGGTTTTATCTTGGGAGCGGTTGCCGGCACGGTATATTTGCTCAAATGGAGCTTTAGGAGAAACTGATGCGCTATGCTGACATGACTGATGAAGAATACGATGCTCTTGATGAAGAGTTGACTCGCAACATTCCCAAGTTGGGACCTAATGGCAGCGATTGGTTTGCACAGCGGGAAATGCGTCTTTTGGGGCTATCGGCTATGACGATTGATTACCTTTTGACTAAGGCGGCATCTGACAAAAAAAGTCCCGCCCAGATTATCGAAGAAATTGTGCAGGAAAAAGTCATCGCCGCCACAGTGTAATTCTTTTCGCCAAGCGGATTCTGCCGCTTCCGGGCTACAGCCCCGCGACTGTGCAGTCCACCGGCGACTTGCTTCGCCGGAGCAGGTTGGGGGTGTAGCTTGAGGCGGCGCGGAGATGCGGCGCATACCGGCCGGTGCTCCTTCAGGGCGCCGGAACCGCCAGACTGGTATGCAAAACTCCCCCGTTAAAAAAACAGACGGGTCAAAAGCACAATCACGGGCAGGGCAAGAACCGTCCGCATTAAAAACAGAACCAAAAGCTTCCATACATTAAGCGGCATCTTCGACTTTACAATAAGCACCCCGGTTTCCGCCATGTAGATAATCTGCACGATAGAAAGAGCGCCCAGAATCACGCGGGTTTGGAAAGGCGCGTCCACGATTAAAAGCGCCGGAATGTACATATCGATAAAGCCGACAAGAGTGGCCGTGGCAAACTCGAAAGCGCCCTCCACCCCCAGAATATGCAAAAAGCCCCCCATAGGCAGGGAAATCGTGTCAAAAATTTCGGTGAACTCCACGACAATAAGGGCAAGCGTGCCCCATGACAGAATTATCGGGATAAGGTCCATGAAAATATTCAGATAGTTCATCGCCCCCGCCCGCGCCACGCCGGCCGCCGTAGAACGCCGCGCCCTTTCGCAGGCAAGCCTCAGCGCCCATTGCCCGGTGGAAACATTTTGCGGCACGTCTTCCTCAATCTGCTTGCCCACCCCCTCAAGATAAGTGTCCGGCAGGCTCCGCAGAGGCCAAATGCGCGGCATAATGAGAGCCAGAATCACGCAGGTTATGCAGACAATAAGATAGAAAAGAAGAAAATACGCCTGAAGCCCTATCGTGCTTGCAATGACAAAGGAAAAAGGCAGGGACACGAAAGAAAAGTTCGTGGCGATAACCGCCGCCTCCCGCCCTGTGTAAAAGCCCCGCTCGTGCTGTCCACGGGTGATTATGACCGAAGCCGCCGAAGAGCCGAACCACGAAGCCATAAGGTCTACCGAAGCGCGGCCCGGCAGGGTGAACAGAAAGCGCACCGCCTTTTTAATCGAAACGCCGATAAACTCCATAAGCCCGAAGTCGGTAACAAGGGGCATGGCTGGAGCTAGAAAAATGAAAATGACCACAAGCCCGGCGACAAGGCTTAACATTAAATCGCCAGTCCAGCTTCGTATTACAAAATCAGGGCCGACATCCAAAAAAATCATCCATATAACGGCAAAGCCTATAGCTTTGCTGGCAAAGTATACGGGCGAACATTGGAAAATCTCGCGCACTTTGGGGTTGTTCACGAGAAACCCCGGCTTTACTGTGTAAGCGAGCACGCTTCCCAAAAGCGAGGCGGTAATGGCGATCAGAGCCAGAAGGTAGTGCAGCCCCATGCTGCCCAGGTTGTATTGGCCAACCTCGATTTGGCTAAAAACGCCTCTGAGCCAGTCGATGGCTATCCCCAGGGGGATGTTGAAGGCCTGCCCGTGGGGCAGGGGGGTAAGGAATAAAAACACCCCGACAAGCGAGATTCCTGCAAATTTTAAAATATTTGCTCCCTCGGGCGGCTGCCCAAGGCTTTGATTTTGAAAGCGCGCTATATGCGCGTCTTCGGTTGAGGGCTTTTTTTCGTCCGACATTGAAGTCTCCTTAAAAATAGTTTTGAAAGCCGCGCCTAAAGCCGGGGCGCCCTTACATGGCCCTTTTTCTGCCGGTGCGGCTTTTTTCAGCATATTAAGAATACACTTATTACGCGGTTGTGGGAAGAGTGCGCCGGCGGGGTTACACGACAAACGCATGAATGCTCGAGCCTCGGAAGTATCTCACACAAAGGCACATCGAACCAAAGGTTCGCGGCACAAAGCACTGATTAGAAAGCCCTGCTTCATTCCTACTTCTTCTTTCCGCTCTTATGTTCGGTAATGATGCAAAAGGAAGGCGTGGGCTTACCGTAGCTCAATCCTAACCTTTGTGCCTTCGTGCCGCGAACCGTAGGTTCGATGTGCCTTTGTGTGATTAAAATGGGAGTAAAGTCCGAGGCTCAGGCCTTAACCCCTTTTGTGCCTCCGTGTGAGGCTAAAATTCGATGCGTCTTTTGTGTGGTTTTTTCGGAAATTATTCAACAGGGCTATTGACCTAAAAACGGTTTTCGGTTAAAATCTTTGTATAGTTGCTGCCGGCTGGCCAAGGCGGGCGGCGCGTTATTTTCAAGGAATGTGGAGAAACAAATGTACGCACTGGTTGAATTCAAAGGAAAGCAATACAAGGCCGAAAAAGGGGCACTGTTAAAGGTTAGCAAGCTGGATGCAGAGCCGGGAACGGCCATTGACATTGACACTGTGCTTTTGCTGTCCGACGGCACACTTAAAATCGGCTCGCCCTATGTGAAGGGCGCGAAGGTTTCCGCTACGGTGGAATCGCACGGGAAAGACAAAAAAATCGTGGTTTTCAAGTACAAGCCGAAAAAAGACTACAGGCGCAAGCAGGGACACCGGCAGCAGTACTCGATTATAAAAATCGAAGGAATCGCGGCCTCTTAATTTCCGGGGGCACTTTGATACGGATAGAGGCGCTTGTTGACGATGCCGGGGTTTTGCGGTTTTGCAAGGCCGTTGGGCACGGCGGCCGGGGAAACGCCGGCTCGGATATTGTCTGCGCGGCAGTCTCGGTCTTAATGCGCGGCGCGCACAGAACTCTTTCGGGCAGAAAGGGGATAACTTTGCGCGCGGATGCCCCCCAGCCGGGGCTTTTTTGGCTGGAAGCCGATTATTCGGCAGAAGGGAAGGAATTTCTTTTTGCATCGGGGGCTTTTCTTTTGGAAGGGCTTGCCTCCGTAGCGGAAGAATTCCCTGAAAATTGCAAATTAATTGTTCGCACAGAACGGAGGTCGTAATATGGCAAGGAAACGCGGCGGCAGCGGCGCAAAAAACGGAAGGGACTCGAATCCCAAGTATTTAGGCATTAAGGTTTACGGCGGGCAGGCCGTCAAAGCGGGGGCTATCATTGTCCGCCAGCGCGGGACGAAGATTCATCCCGGCGCCAACGTGGGTTGCGGCGGCGACTACACGCTTTTCGCGCTTGCCGAAGGCACTGTCTGTTTCCACACCCGGCGCGGGCGCAAGCTTGCCTCGGTAACTCAGGCGGCGGCTGACTGAACCGGGCGCTTTTGCGGTTGCAGTTTGCACAGCAATTTGCGACCGCAATTTGCGGCGTTTTTTAAGGGCGTTTTTTTACCGTGAATAAGTTTGCCGACGAAGCCTTTATCGAAGTTTCCTCCGGCGCGGGCGGCAACGGCTGCGCCGCTTTCCGGCGTGAAAAGTATGTGCCCAAGGGCGGCCCGGCCGGCGGCGACGGCGGCAGGGGAGGGGACGTGGTTTTTACCGTGCGGCGCAATCTGCGTACTCTTGTGCACCTGTGCCACAGGCAGTGCTTCAAGGCGGAAAACGGCAGGGACGGCGAGGGCAGTGCGCGTTACGGGCGCAAGGGGCAGGACATTGTAATCCCCCTGCCGCCCGGCTCGGTTATCCGCGATGCGGCCAGCGGCGATCTTATCCGCGACTTTTCCAGCCAAAGCGGCGACTTTGTTTTTCTCAAAGGCGGCAACGGCGGCTGGGGCAACCTTCATTTTAAGTCCTCCGTAAACCGCGCCCCGAGCAAGGCTCTTGCGGGCAAGCCGGGAAAGACTGCTCGGCTAAAGGTGGAGCTTGAGATCATGGCCGACATAGGGCTTGTGGGCTTTCCCAACGCCGGTAAATCCAGCCTGCTCGACCGCTTTACAAACGCCCGCCCCAAAATCGCCCCCTATCCCTTTACCACAAAAATCCCCAATCTGGGCATTCTTACTGTGGGCGCGAAGGAAAGAGGGCAGGGCAGGGACATTGTCATCGCCGACATCCCCGGCCTTATCGAGGGGGCCTCTTCGGGGGCGGGGCTTGGCATCCGTTTTCTAAAGCATATTTCAAGGACTGCCGCGCTGGCCTTTCTTGTTGACTTGGGCGACGAGGGCTTTCTTGACGCTTTCGATGTTTTGCAAAAGGAGCTTGAATCATTCTCCCCCCGGCTTGCGGAAAAAAAGCGGCTTCTTGTGGGGACAAAGACGGACTTGGACGAAGACGGGCAGAGGCTCCGCCAGCTTAAGGAAAAATACCCGCAAGAGGTCTTTATCGGAATCAGCGTGTTTTCCGGGGACGGGATAGCGGATTTGGCTTACGAGTTTGCCCGGCTTACGGAAGAGGGGGAGCAGGAAGCGGCGCTTCTTGCGGGGCAAGAAGCGGGGCAAGAAGCGGGGCATTATACGGCGCAAGATGCCGATATATATATAGAAGACAGTGATTTTGCTTTTGGCGAGGATGATTTATGAAACTTGCAGTGCTGGGGGGCAGTTTTAACCCGGTACATATTGGGCATCTTTTTGTGGCGCAGACGGTTATTTCCTCCTTGCAGTGCGATAGGGTGGTTATGGTTCCGGCTTATCGTTCCCCTTTTAAGCTTTCGGCCAAGGGTATGGAAGAGACGGCGAAAGACCGCATGGAGATGCTGGCCGCTTCTATCGCGGCAGACCCGCGTCTTACTTTTGACGACTGCGAAATCCGGCGGGAGGGTATTTCTTACACGGTTGACACTCTTAAAGACATTATTTTCCGTTATATGCCCACGGGCAAGCCAGTCCTTGTTATCGGCGATGATTTGGCGGCGGAGTTTCCCAAGTGGCGCGAAAACGAAAAGATTCTTGAGCTTGCCGACATTGTTATCGCCCGCCGGCAGGACTGCGGGCAGACGGTTTTCCCTTTTCCGAATATCCGGCTGGACAACGATTTTATCAATGTGTCATCGGCTATGGTCAGGGAAAGGGTCGGTTCGGGGGAAAATTGGCGCGCTCTTGTGCCGGAGGGGGCAAGGGCTGTTATCGAAGAGAAGCGGCTTTACGGTCTTGACGGCGGCGCGGTTAGCGGCGCGGCGGAGGGCGGGGCTTTTAGGCGGGAGATTTTTTGCATTGAGGCTTTGGCGCGGGAAACTCTTGGGATTTACCGTTTTATTCATTCCCGCAATACGGCGCTTCTGGCTTATGATCTTTGCCGTCGTTTCGCTTTGGAGCCGGCGGCGGGGTATCTTGCCGGCATTGCCCACGATTTGTGCAAGGGTTTTAAGGATAAAGAGGTTATCGAGCTTGCCCAGTCCGACGGGCGGGGTATTTCCAAGCTGGAAAGGGACAAGCCCGGCCGGCTTTTGCACGGAAGGGCTGCGGCGGTATTGCTAAAGGAGCGTTTTTGCATCTATAATAAGGATATTCTGGATGCGGTGGCTTTTCACACTACCGGCGGCTCTTCTATGGGCGCTTTGGCCAAGGTTGTTTACATTGCCGACAAGGCCGAGGTTTCCCGCGAAAGTGATGCGGCGGCTCTTAGAAGGATGTGCAGGGAGGAGGCAGATTTGGACAGGCTTTTTTTCGCGGCTTTGAGTTCCGTGGCTTCCAAGCTGCATTCAAAAAAACACGAGTTGTCCGACGAGTCGTTGCGTCTGCTGGAAGTTTTGAAAGCGAAGTATTCCTAGACGGCCGGGGGGCTGGCTAGCGCGGCAAGGGGCAAGGGGCAAAGAGTAGAGGTAAGGGGGTAAAAATGAGAAGGTCAAGGTTCAAGATTGAAGCTTCGGGGCTTTTGCTTGCGATTATTGTGATTTTTTTCGCTACGGGGGTTGCCGCCGCCGTTTTTGCCCTGCAAAGCGACGCTGTCGCAGAGGCAAGCGCGCGGGACGGGGTTATCAGTGTTCTTTATGTGATCGAAAAAGACGACAAACCCTTGAGTTCTTTCGTCCTTATGTATTACCCGCTTACTAGGCGCGCCGCGATTTTCGACATTCCCAGCGAGACCGGGCTTTTGCTGGCGGGGGTTAATCAAGTAAACAGGATCGACTCCATTTACAATCCCCAGCGGCTTTCCGCCTTTGAAAACGAGGTTGAAAGGCTTCTTGGCATCAATCTTAGTTTTTCCGTTGTCATGACTTTGGAAAATTTGGGCAAGTTGGTTGATCTTTTGGGCGGTGTCGAGGTTTTTATCCCGGCGCCTGTCAACATAGTTAACGAATCCCAGACTATTCTTTTTCCCTCTGGCATGGTTTTGCTTGACGGCGATAAGGCGAGCCTTTTCGCTTCTTTCGAGCTTCCAGAAGAAGAGCGGGAGCAAATCATGCTGCGCCGGCAGCGTTTCTTTTTGAGCTTTTTAAGGCGGCAGGGGGAGATGAACGAAATGTTGCGTAACCGGGATGTGGCGCGGCTTTACCATTCTTTTCTTCGTACCGACATGAGCGCGCGCACTAGGATGCGGCTTTTTGACGAGTTTAGCCAGATTAACACAGACCGTATTGCGGTGCAGGCTGTGGGGGGCAACTTTCGCGTGGTGCAGGACCAAATGCTGCTTATTCCGCACTGGGACGGCACTCTTGTAAGGCAGATTGTGCGCCAAGCCCAGGGGATGCTCACCCGGCAGGTTGAAGGGGCTTTGACCGAGCGGACTTTGACGGTGGAGGTGCTTAACGGGACGACTGTAACAGGTCTTGCCGCAAGGACGGCCGACCTTTTAAGGAGTTTCGGCTATGACGTTATCGCTACCGGCAACGCTTACCGAAACAATATTGAGCAGACGGAAATTATCGACCGCTATATTGACGCGGAAATGGGCAGGGCTTTTGCCGACATTATTCGCGGCAACAATATAAGGCGGCAGCCTCTTGCAGAGGGTGTTCCCGAAGAGGTGGAGTTCGGCTTGCAGGAGTTTAACTACAGGGCGGATTTTACCCTGATTCTGGGAAGGGATTTTAATGGAAGATTTGTTGTCGGAAACTGAACCGGGCACCGCGGGCACCGCGGGCACGACGGACACGAAGGGCACGACGGGGGCAGCCGCTGCCGGGTGGGTGTACAAGTTGGGCGAGGTGCTTAAAGCGCATAACGGTCAGGATGTGGCCGTTATCGATGTAAGGGCGCAGATTGACTGGACTGATTTTTTTATCATTGCCGGCGCTACTAGTTTTGCCCATCTTGACGGTCTTGAAAGGTACGCGAAAGAGTTTTGCGACGAAAACGGCATAGAGATTTTGCGCAAGTCGGGCAAAAACGTAAAGGTTGAAGACGGCTGGCGGATTATCGACTTAGGCCAGGCGGTTGTGCATCTTATGAATAAAAGCGCGCGCGATTTTTACGATTTGGAAAGGCTTGTCTCTGTCGGATGGCGTAGCAAGGACAGCTTGCAAATACTCTAATGGAAAAAATCTTTGCGTCAAAAACTTTCAAAAGGCTTTTCCCGTATTTTTTGCTGGCTCTGGCGGTAATTGTCGCGCATAGGTTTGTTAGCGAGTTTGGCTATTTCGCAAACATTGTTTCGATACTGCTTGGGATTATGACTCCCTTTTTTTACGGCCTTGTGATCGCCTACATTGCCAACATTCCGTGCAGCGGTATACAGCGGCTTCTTGGCAAGTCTAAAAACTCCTTCCTGCTTAAAAAAAAGAAGGGCTTGAGCATTCTCATTGTGGCGGCCATTTTTCTTTTCATTTTGACGCTTACGCTGAATCTGATTATTCCGCAGATTGTAAGCAGTGTATCTCTTTTCATCGCAAGTTTTCCGGCAAATATGGAAGATGTCTCGTATTTTATTGACGATGTATCCCGCCGTATTGAGAATTGGATTCCTTTCGAGCTTCCAATGGGGTTTCAAATAAGCGCGGAGCCGGTATTGGAGTTTCTCCAAAGCTGGATTGCGAACTTTAGTTTGGAAAACCTGGCCGACCCGCTTAACGCGCTGTTAAACTTTTCGGCGGCGATTTTCACAAATGTTTTTACCGCGCTTATCGCCATTATTTCGGCGATTTACATTATTCTGGAAAAAGAAAAGTTCAAGGGGTTTCTTTGCAGGCTTTTGAAGGTGTTCGCATCGGATGCGGTTTATAACAATACGTTAATGTATTCGCGCAGTCTTAACAGGAAGTTTCGCCAGTATATTAACACGCAGACTATCGACGGGCTTATTCTCGGCACGATTGTCGGGGTGGTGTTGTCTATTATGGGTTCCCCTTACGCATTGGTTCTTGGCATAACGCTTGGGGTGGTAAACTACATTCCGTACTTTGGCTCGATTTTTGGCACGCTTCTGGCGGTTCTTGTGGTTATGTTTACGCAAACCTTCACGCTTGGGCTGATCGCGGCGGCGGTGCTTTTTGTTATCCAGCAAATCGACGCAAACGTTATCCAGCCCCGGCTTATGAGCGGCTCTTTCGCCCTTAGCCCGCTTTTGGTTATCGTAAGCATAAGCATAGGCGGCGCGGCCGCCGGCATCTTCGGCATGATTGTGGCGATTCCCATTGTCGCGGTTATTATGGAAATGGCCGAAAATGTTATCGCCCATTTCGAGCGCAAGAAGTTTGGCCAAACCGAAGATGGGGGAGGGGAGTAGTGCTTGCAAGCAAGCCGGCTTGTAAGCTACGCACAATCACCTAACGGAGATCGAATCACCTAACGGTGATTGAATCACCTAACGGTGATTGTGCGGGTGGTTTTTTTATATTGTGCCGTCCCAGGTGCTGACCTTTTCCGCCTTCATGTCTTCCTCGTCGAACCAGCGTGTTGTAACGGCCTTCGTCTCGGTAAAGAACCGGTAGCCGTCTTTGCCAAGGCAGTGCAAGTCGCCGAAGAAAGAATCCTTGTGGCCAGTGAAGGGGAACATTCCAACGGGAACCGGGATGCCGACATTGATCCCCACCATGCCGCCGTGGGTCTTGCGCGAAAACTCGCGCGCGTAGTAGCCGTTCTGCGTGAAAATAACAGAGCCGTTGGCAAAGGGGCTGGCATTCATAATCGCAAGCCCTTCGTTAAAGTCCTTCACCCTTTTTATGCACAAAACGGGGCCGAAGATTTCGCTGTCCCCCACCGTCATGCCGGCTTTGACATGGTCAAGGATTGTCGGGCCAATGTAAAAGCCGCCCTCGTAACCGGGAACTTTGTAATTCCTGCCGTCAAGCACGACTTTTGCCCCTTCGTCAACGCCCTTCTGTATCCAGTCCTCCACAAACTTTTTGTGGCCGGCGTTTACCACAGGCCCCATGCCGGAATCTTTTTCATAAGCCGGCCCCACTTTCAGCTTTTTCGCCTTTTCTACGATAGACGCGACAAGTTTGTCCGCAACGCTTTCCTGCACGACGATTACCGGAAGCGCCATGCAACGCTCGCCCGCGCAGCCGAAGGCGGAGTTGATAATCCCTGCGGCGGTGCGGTCGATTGGCGCGTCTTCCAGCACCAGCGCGTGGTTCTTCGCTTCGCATAACGCCTGCACCCGCTTGCCGTTTTTCGCCGCAAGCTCGTACACATGAAGCCCC
>WRKI01000292.1 GCA_009778155.1 Spirochaetota bacterium | reverse complement strand
GCCCGGTGCCGACAAGCCATAACGCCCTGTGGAATGCCGTTGTCGTGGTGGAAGACGCAGACGGCTGGCGGCTGCCCACCGAGGCCCAGTGGGAGTACGCCGCCCGCGCCGGGACAATCGAGGCCTTTAGCAACCGCGTTCAAGACCACAGAGACCACGCCGCCCTTGACCCGATTGGTTGGTTTCCCTTTAACCGGGGAGAGTGGAACACGACGCGGGAGGTCGGCCGGAAGCAGCCCAATCCCTGGGGCTTGTACGATATGCACGGAAACGTGGAGGAATGGGTCTGGGACTGGCTGGGGCAATACCCCTCAATAGCGGAGACCGATCCCACAGGCGCGTCTCCGACGGGGAATAATCCCAGCCGGGCAATACGCGGCAACGAGATGGCGGCTCAGACGCTGGTGGACGGGGAGAGATTTAACCGTTCCGCGTCTAGGAATGGCAGAGCGCCATTTGTCAGTTGGCCTTTCACCGGCTTCCGTCTAGTGCGCCCCTAGCGAAGCCGCCAACAGCCTGCCGTCAGCTTGGACTGCCGGCAGGCGCGGCATTGCCAAGGCTTAACCTCCGTGCCTTAAAACGGTAGCGCCCGTTTAGCAAATGCGGAAAGCCCACAGGCGACAATCAGCTAACTTTGCTGTGAGCCTTTTCCAAAACTTCGTTGCATACAAAGACAAGCACGATAAATGACAACCCTAAGTAAAACAAAGCCTCGTACGAAATAAAATGCAAAATTTGGCTCGTTATAAAAAACAGCACAGCAATACCCGCGCCAAAAGCCGCCAGTTCATAACCTACGATTTTTGGCAAAATGTTAGGCTTAAAACAATTTGAAGTGTCGCTAACCAAAGTCGGCAGCAAAGGCCCAAGCCCGAAACCCACAACAGCCATACCTATAACACTGCTTGTAAAATACAAAACCCCTATCCCGGTTACCGATACCAGAACGGAAATACGAATAATAGAAACCTCTTTAAGCCACCTTGCAACCCAGCCCGTAACCATGCGGCCAAGCGTCATAAACAAATAGTACACGGCAGAAAAAATCGTAACATTATAGTAACCGCGAGCGATTAAAGCCGCCCCGGTAAAAAACACAAGAGTATAATCCGTACCGCCCAAAAAGAAAAACGTCAACACCTGCACATTCTGATGCCATTTTTTTGTAAGAAACTTCTTGCTTTTTTTGACAGCATCCGCTTCGAGTGTTGCCGCAGCATCATCAATCCATACCTTTTTGTACATACTGATAAACAACATGACAGCCACCAACCCCAAAACAGCCGTTATGACAAAATAGCCCGTCCGCCAACTGTGGGCAAGCATCGACTGCCCCATAATGATAGGACTTATCGCGGCCCCCGCCCCCCAGAAAAAATGCATCCAGTTATTGTGCCTGGCGGTAAAATGTTTGGCCATGTACGAGTTCATACTGGAAGCCATAGCGCCCGTGCCGAACCCGTACAAAGATATAAAGGCGACAACCGCCGCGAAATTTGGAGACAAAGCAAGACCGATAAAACCCAACCCCATAATAATCAGCCCCCAGAAATAAATCGTCTGCAATTTTAGAAAACGATTTACCCAAGATAAAATAACACCGGCAAGAGTATAAGTAACAGAGTAACCGACAAGAATCCAGCCCGTGTGAGCCGTAGTCATGCCCGGTATATCATAAGCTATCCCCAGCCATGAAACAGTAAACGATCCGTCAGGAAACCCGACAACAAAATAGCTCAACAAAATAACCGGCAACAACCAAATACTAGCTCGCTTCGCTTTTTCCACGATAATCCTAATCCTCCATATAAACGTGTTTGAATTTTGAGGGACGACTAATCAGCGCCCCTAGATTAAGTATAGTATACTGGCAGGAAAATTGCAAGACATTTTTCGTATTTTGTATAAAAATTATTTTTCAAGTAATATTGATAGGTAATAAGTAGTATTCTTAGGTTTTTTGTAATATTAATGAGTATTAAGTAATATTGTTACTGAAAACCACACCGAAGATGCCGGTTCTGCCCTATGCCCGTGGTTACCGGCTTTAGACACAAGCTTGCGGTTAGAAGATTTGTCATCGAATTAGTACAGGGATATTTTTAGGGAAACGCTGATTAACTTGACGCTAATCAGCGTTTCCCTTAGTGTGAGCATATCCAAAAAACGCCGGCGCTCGGCGACTCAGTTCGTGTTTAAAATCGTCTGCATTGCGTCGCGGATTTGCGTAAGCTGAGTGCTAAGACTTGCAATCTCAGCCGCCTGATCGTTAATCGTGCTTTCGCGGGCGGCCAGCGCACTGTTCAAACTCGCCCTGTCAGTCTCCAGAGCGGCAATCGACTGCTCCCTTTCCGTTATACTCGACTGTAACGCCGCCATGTTTGTCTGCAAAACCATGTTTTGACTGCGGACCTCGGACAGCGAACTTTCAAGCTCCATAAGATGCTGAGCCTGCCCCGCGCCGTCAGTACTCAAGGCGGTTATCGTCCTGTTCATCTCGATAATAGCCTCTTCCAGTTGAGCATTCCTCACCTGCAAATCCTCAAGAACACCATCCGTGGCTCCCCCTGCCGGAAGATCAAAAGAGGGGACACCACCCGCGCCCGCCCCGGCGGCGGCAACCCCGGCGGCAATAAGCTCGTCAAGCGAGGCGAAAGTCAAATTGTAAAGCTCCTGCCTTGCGGCCAGGGAACGAAGCCCCTGAAAAGCCGGAGAATTGATAAAAAGCCGCAAATTGTTTACCGCCTCGCCAGCCTCGGCAAAACGGCCTTCCTGAATCAGATCGCGGGCGAAAGCGATACCGCCATTCATGTGCGCCTCCACAGCCTGCTCCGTTTGAAGATCGCCGGCCAGCCCGGAAAGCTCCAGCGCCGCAAGCGTCGCCATATTGTCGTCCGCATCTTCCCCCCTAAGCCTGGCCTGAGCAACCCGTGAATCCTCCAGAATTTGAGCACGCTCATTTTGCAAACTAACGTGCGCAAAACTGTACTGTTGAAGCTCCAAAAACAGCCAGCTTTGAGCGACCGCCTGTTCGCCGGTCAACTCCATCCCCCCTTGCTGGAACCTGTAAAGCTCCGCCTCAATCTCTTGCAGACGCAGGGAAACCCGCATAATCTCCATATCTTGGGCGGCCAAAAGAAGCGCGGTTTCCCGGCGTATCTCGTCGATTAAAGCCCGTTCCGCGCTGTCGAAAAGCACCGAACTTTCCCTTATGTCGGCATCCCTGCCCCCTTGGAAAGAAAAAAGGGCGAGTATGCCGGCGGCAAGCAAGGCAAGCGCCGCCGCGTTGACAGCAAGCGGAAAGGAGCCGCCCCTCTTCTTCGCCTTAAACGGCGGTCTGCCCCCCGTTTTCGCGACGCTGTTTTGAGCAAGGGAAAGCCGCTGAGTTTCGGTTATGCCGTTAATTTTGGAAAGAATCTCCTGCTGATCTTCCATAGAAATGCCCGATTTTTCATCAAAAACAATTTCATCGTTATTTTTCATATTCGTATCTCCATCTACAATGCGACTTGCCGCAGGGCTTCTTGCACGCCCCCCGCTATGCAAAAGCCCCTTAAATACAGTGAAAATAAACTTTCGCCTTTTGTCAATAGGCCGGCCGCGCATCATCCCCAAATAATTAACCACGGAGGCAGCCCCGCGCCCCCGGTCAGTTGCCGGAAAAACCTGAGGTTAAGGCGGAGTCGGGCAGAATTATCGCCACCCTGCCCTGGGCAAGAAGCCGGCGGTTGTTGTCCGTCGAAATAATCTGCAGAGCGTCGCCCTGGTCGATAATAATGTCCGTGGGGCTAGTGCCGAACACCCCCCTGGCGATAATGCGCAAAGGCCAGTCCCCCACAAGCTCGGCCAGCTCCGGCGAAAGCCCCGAAGGAGTGTCGCGGAAAATGCTTTCGGAAGGCGCATAGCGCACCATCGCGGGAACGCCAATGTTCAGCATATTCCGCTCGAAAATCAAGTTCATATCCGTGTCCCAAATCCTTGGAAACAAACTGGGAACCGGCTGAGCCGAGCCAATCATCCCGTGCATGGGCAAGCTGTCCGTGGCGATAATAATAATGCCGGTAAAATTGGGAGCCGCCACCCCCTGCAAGGTGCGCATAGGCTCCAAGGGGAGGGTATGACGCAAAAGCGCCGCGCTTATGGTATCAAGAGAGATCGTGTGGAAAGCCAGCATATTCATCAAGTTCGGCGAAAGAGACGGGGGAACCCGGGTCGCGCTAAGGACAATCTCTTCGACATCGGAAAGGCTTAAAAGCCCCCGCAAGACAAGGTCTGCGACAGTAGTGGAAGAATCCACTTGAAGAGAGAGAATGTGCGGCCGCATAAGCCTGAAAAATTCACTGCTTACAAGCCGCTCCGCCCGCACCCTGCTGCCCGGCGCGCTAATGCCGGCAGAACCTAAATCCAGCGAAACCTCCGCACTAATTTGCGAGGCCCCCCAGTTTACATTTCCTGAAATGCCGGAGCGCACATTCGCGCTGGCGGAAACCGCAAGAAAAAAAAGAGACAACAACACCCCAATAACCCGTTTCATTCCTTTTTAACGCCCCCTCTCGATTATCGGAACATTCAGCACCCGGCCTTCGCGCAAAATTTGATTTAGCGTCATATTGTTCGCCTCGGCCAGAGCCTGCGGGCTAACCTGATGATAAATCGCCAGCGACCACAAAGTGTCGCCGCGAGCGACCGTATGCCTGCCGTCAAAAGACTGCCCCCCCGTGGCCACCGCGCGACTCTGCGCGAAAGCCGGCCTGTCGGTAAAAGCCGGGATAATAATCGCCTGCCCCACCCTTAAAAAATTGGCGCGAATGCCGGGGTTGTGCTCCTCGATAAGCCTTACCGGCACCCCGTAATGCAGGCCTATGGCAGAAAGCGTGTCGCCGTAGTTTATAACATGGCGGTGGAAACGCATAAGCTCGTTTTCCGGGTTGGCAAGCGCGGCGGCAATGTTCTGCGCGTCCGCCGCCGGAACGATAAGCCTGTAGCCCGGCACAGGCGGGGTTACGCCCAAAAGAAGATGCGCGTTCATGCGCCTAAGCAGGGGCAAATCCGCCCCGGCCTCTTCCGCCAGCGCGGAAATCGACACCTGCCGCTCCAGAGGGATAACCACCCATTCTTCGGCCTGCGGCCAAAAATCCACGCCGAAACGCCTGGGCTGGGAAAGTATGTAGGAAATTGCCAAAAGGCGCGGCACAAAGTGCACGGTCTCCTGGGGAAGCTCCCGCCTGCGGCTAAGTTCCCAGTAATCGTTTATGCCCGTGGCGGCCACCGTCCGCCCGACCCTGCCAAGCCCGGCGTTGTAGGCGGCCAAGGCCAGGGGCCAGCTACCCAGCGAGTCGTAGTTGAACTGCAGTTTGGACAGCGCCCCGGGGGTGGAGTTGATAAACTTCATGCGCTCGTCTACGAACTCGTTTACGACCATTCCGCGTCCGCCTATGCTGTTCATCATAAACTGCCAAAGCCCGGTAGCCCCGACCCTGCTTCGCGCCGTGCTTACAAAGTTCGACTCGACAATGGGCAGGTACAAAAGCTCGTGGGGCAGGCCGCGCGCCTCGATTTCCGCCCTTATAAACGGAATATACAAGCTGCCCCTTTCAAGGGAGGCTTTAAGCGAGGCTATGCCGGCGCGGCTGGAAAAACGGGCGATATAAGACTGGACTAAAGGCTCGGCCAGTGCCTCTGGGGTAAGCAGGGGGAAATAGCCGTTGGAAGAGGCTTCGCCGTTTGCGGGCATGGGAATATTCAGATTGATGCTGCGCAGGGGGCGCTCTATGTCCTGCGCCGCCGCCAGATTAAGACTTGCGAAAAGAAAGAAAAAAATCAACATGGCTTCTCCGTAAAAAGTCCGGCTTTGCCGGCACTCTTCTATAGTATCGGCTTTTCAAACGTTTTTCTAGCCGGAAAAACCTTCGGGAGAGGGAAGAGAGGCTGGCCATATACCTGAACTGCCGCCAGCAAAAATTCTTCCGTCAGCAGTTCTTTGGGTATTTTCTCAAACAGCCGCTCTGTCTCATCGTCTCTCCTATACCAATCAAGCCGATTAAGCCGATTAAG
The DNA here is from genome assembly GCA_009778155.1 of Spirochaetota bacterium. Taxonomy (GTDB): domain Bacteria; phylum Spirochaetota; class Spirochaetia; order Treponematales; family Breznakiellaceae; genus WQXQ01. Next base: position 8,704 of record WRKI01000292.1, on the reverse strand, counting down.
CCAACGCTCTTGCTTTTTGTTCATTAAATCACCTCCTGCTCTGTTTTTTTACCGTTTCTTATTGCTGGTTTTCCCTGTGAATGCCGCATATTTTGGGTTCAAGAATGTCAAGTTTAACATAAAACGCCGGCTTTGTTTAGCCCCCGCCCGCCTGCCGGCAACAAATAAATCCTCCGTGGTGAAAAATTCCTCGCTCTGTGGCCGGCAGGGGCTTGCTTCCCGGCTGCCCGCCTGCAAAGCAAACCTTTGTGCCTTTGTGCCTTTGTGTGAGCTTCTCTTCCAAAGCGAAACTCTTCGCATTCCGTGGTTATTTTTTCCTCAAATTGTTCCGAAATTCATAACAGGGTTAGCCGCCGCCAACTTGCGCCTTGCCGTTTGGCGGCGCGGTTTATTTTTATGGGAGATTTTTTAATGAGGCCTGTCATCGCGCCTGTTCTTTTCGCTTTGTTTACCTTGATTTTGATAGGCTGCCGGCCGCAGGCGGAGCCGCCGGGCATTATAACAATAGAGCCTCTGCCAGTGCCGCCGCCGCCTTTTGTGGTTGACCCGCCGCCGCCCGTCGAGCCGGTTCTGCCAGACCTGCCGGCGGTAATACACCGCAACTATCTTCTGGAAGGCGGCCTCTTTGAGCTTCCGGTAATCGGGGCGACGGCCTTTGCCGCCGTAAGACTCAACCTGCGCGAGTCGGCAAGCATCACCTCGGAACTTCTTTTTACAATGGACGCAGGCCAGCCCTTTGTAATATTGGAAGAAAACGGCGAATGGTGGCGCGTGGAGTTTCCCCTAAGCGACGGCTGGCCTGTTTCCGGCTGGGTAATGAAAAGGTTCACGATGATCAACCTGCCGGACATCATCCCTTCCCTCGTTTTTAACAACACGAACACCTTTTACTCCCTGTTCCGATCCTCCGGCTTCGACGTGCCGGGCATTACGGGAATGGCGCTGTACCACGGCTGGGATTTTAACGGGCGCTTTGAACGCTACGAGTTTATTATGCCCGTTTTGTACGCGACAGCCCACAAAGTGATGGCCGCCCAGCAAGCCGCCCTTGCCGACGGGCGCACCCTTGTCATTTACGAGGCCTTCCGGCCGCATGATGCGCACGAAATCGTTTTTGCAAACTTTCTTCAATTATTTAACACAAACGCCACAGTCCGCGAGAATATTCAACGCGACGGTTTTTCGCTTATCCGGTTCCTTGCCCCCTCGCCCTACACGCACCAAAGGGGGACGGCCGTGGATGTAACCCTTGCCCGGATTTTGAACCACGACATAAGAATCGCGGGCAACTTTTCCTACATTCATGTAACCGAGTACATCGAGTACCAAATGCAGTCGCCCATGCACGAACTCAGTCTGGCATCGGCCATATTCGTGGAACCTGTGGTTTCCCACGATCTTGACGCATGGCGTGCGGGTGTGTTCCGGGACACGGTAACCGAAGGGACGCGTCTTTTGATCGATTACATGGACAGGGCCGGCTTTACCCCGCTTTCCTCGGAATGGTGGCATTTCAACGACATCCCCAACACGGACGACGCTGTCTGGATGGGCAGCGTCGGGCGTTTCAACATTGAAAGAACGTATTCAAGGCCGCCTTGGTAACCCGCCCGCCGGCGGCTCCTTGCCCCTGCCCCCTGTGGAAAAATTCATACGGAGGCACGGGGGCACGGAGCACTGTTTAGAAAGCTACGCTTCATCCCTACTTTGCCTCTCTTTTCTTCTATAAAGGATGCAAGAGAGAAGCGCGGCCTTATCAAAATTAGCCCTAACCTTTGTGCCTTTGTGCCTTTGTGCCTTTGTGCCTTTGTGCCTTTGTGCCTTTGTGCCTTTGTGTGAGCTTTTTTCGATAAAATTTTGCCGGCTGGCGATTTTTTTAGAACAATGCGCCGGCAATGCGAAAAAGACTTGAACTTTCGTAATTTTTGCGGTACTCTGATGTTATCTATATATAGGCGATGCCGCCCCGGATACGGGGGCAGAGGGGAGCGGGCGGATTGCGTTTTATGAAAATGGATTTTTTTAGCAAGCAAGACTCCTCACAGCCGCCGGACTTGCAGTCGTAAGACGCAGTCTTTCAAACTGAATTTTGCCGATTTTGGGGCAAAATATTTCGCTTTACAAGGGACTTTTAATGCTGCGGGCTTTCCCGATAATTTTTTTCGCTTTGCTTGTTTTGTTTGCTACATCCTGCCGGCAACAGCCGCCTGAGCCGGACCCGGGCTATTTCGTCATCGAGCTTCCTGACCCGGAGCCTGAGCCGGAAGAAGAGCTTTACATCCTGCCCGAAGAGCCGGAAGAAGAAGAGCCTGTCATCGTGCAGATTCAGCCTGACATACTGAACCGCTTCATGCCGGCCTTGGACTACCGCAACTACCTTATGGAAGGCGGCCGCTTCGAGCTTCCTGCCGTGGGGGCTACCGGCTTTACCGCGATAAGACTTCACCTGTGGTCTATGCCCAACCATGACGCAAGCATTGTTTACACAATGGAGCCAGGCCAGCCCTTTGTCATTTTGGACGAATACGACGAATGGTGGCAGATAGAGATTGTCAACAGCGACGGCTGGCTCATGGCCGGCTGGGCGATAAAAAGGTTCACAATGATAAACCTGCCGGACGTAATTCCTTCCATTGTTTTTAACAACACGAACACGCTTTCCTCCCTGTTCCGTACCTCTGGGCTGGAGATTCCGGGCATCACCGGGGAGGCCTTGTACTACGGGCTGGATTTTAACGAGCGTTTCGGCCGCTACGAGTTTATCATGCCGATTTTGTACGGGACGGCGCAAAAGCTAATGATAGCCCAGCAGCTAGCCCTTGCCGACGGGCGCACCCTTGTCCTTTACGAGGCCTTCCGCCCCCATGACGCGCACAACAAGGTTTACGACAGCTTTCGCTATCTCTTTGACACAAACCCCGATGTCCGCGCGAATATTGAAACCGGGGGCTACACCTTTATCCGGTTTCTGGCTCCATCCCCCTACAACCACCAAAGGGGCACGGCCGTGGATTTAACCCTTGGCAGAATCGTAAGGCACGAAATCAGAAGCACAGGCGATTTTATGTTCCTGCACATAAGCGAATACGAGGAATACCAGATGCAGTCGCCCATGCACGAACTTAGCGTCGCCTCCGCCATATTCGTGGTTCCGGTAGTCTCCCACAACTTGGACGCATGGCGGGCGGGCGTGTTCCGGGACATCGTAACCGAAGGGACGCGCCTTTTGGTCGATTACATGGACAAGGCCGGCTTTACCCCGCTTTCCGCCGAATGGTGGCATTTCAACGACATCCCCAACACGGACGATGCAATTTGGATGGGCAGCGTGGGACAGTTCAACATCGAAAGAAGCTACTCAAGACCGCCTTGGACACCCTAACGGAGCGGGAGCCGGGGGCAGACAGCCCCCGGTTTGCGTTTACTCCCCGATAAAACCGCCCTGTTTAAGAGCGGCCAGCGCGTCGTGATGCTTTTTGTCGTTTACAAGCACCACAGGGCCGGTACAACCCATGCCGCTTTCCGCATAAATCCCCTTGGATTTTAACAGATCGACAGCCTTGTCCAAATCGAAAATTTCGATGCCGGCAATCTCCTCCGTAACCACTTCCTTGGCCGGCCCCGCCGCGGCCGCCGGCCCGGCCGCCGCCGCCTTGTCCTGAGCACCCGCGGCGATAAGACCCAGAAGCCCGGCATTCTTCGCCTTGGCATACTCCTCTTGAGCAATACCCATGACATTGCCCTCGGCAAGCCTAGCCGCGTAGGTTAAGGCGTTGGCCACAACCGGCGAACCTGAAGCGCGGGAGAGAATCAACACCAGCCGCTTGTACCCGTCGCCAATACCAGGGCCGTAACCATAGCCAGTAGCCTCGTAGTTCCCGCCCGTAGAATAAGCCGAGAACATCTTCATTAGAATATTGCCGGTAAGAGTGTCCGTTACCATAACGTCAAAACCGGGGTTCAAAAGATCGTTGCCCCGCATGACAGAGCCGCCATCCGAGCGAACCGACTGCGCCAAGTTCACCTTGTAACCCTTTTTGGCAAGCTCGCCAAGAGCGCGTTCCACCGCCCGGGCGCCGTCCAAGTTGAGAATGCCCACGCTGGGGTTCGCTATACCCATCGCTTTGGCGGCAATCACCCCGTTCACAGCGTTTTTCAACATCGCCCCGACACGGTCGGTGTCCGAAGTGCCGGTCGTGGTGGCAAGATAAAGATCGCGCCCAGCCGCCGGGGTTGTAACACAGCCCACTGTAGACACGCCAATCGGGAAATTGTAGTGCATGGTAACACAGCCCTTAATGTATCCAGAGTCCAAAAGCTCTTCCATTTTGGCGTACATCTGCTTTTCGTCCGCCGCCTCGATTGTTTCAAGCCGGGAATCCGTTTTGGGGCCGATCAGCACCACATCGAAAGCGCCGGTCTTTGCGGCGGCCTCCGCCCCCCTTACAATGTTTTCCACACCGTGCTCGCTGCCAAGAGTCGTTACCGCAACCTTAATCCGCGCCTTTTGCGAGGCTTCAAGCCCGGCTTGAAGCCCGACCGCCGCCTTGCCGCCCGTGTTACGCTGAAGCACGATGGACACCCCGTCGAAAAGATTCGTCATGCGGCCAAGGAAAAGGCTTCCCTTGCCGACTATCATCACCTTGTTAAGAGTGCCGGACGTAAGCTCGTCAAAAGCGAAGCCAAGATAGGGAACCCCGGAGGGAATATGCCCCTGCGTGGGAGCCCAGCCGGTCATGCCGTGTTTGTCGATAAAGGTCTGTATATCGCCCCGCTCGATTTCTTTTCGCATAACGGCCAGCGCGGCTATCATCTTGTAGTTCGCCTCTGGCACATCGCCAGCCCCGGCAGGTTTTGTTATGTCCGGATTCTGCATCTCTACAGAATACTTGTCAATGTCGGAAAGTTTAAGCCCTGCCTTTTCCAAAGGAGAGGCGACAAGAGCTGTCATGACAGCCTGCGGTGCGGAGCCGGTTCCCACTTTGTGCGTGCCGACCAAATCGGTGTTGAACACCGGCGACTTAAAATCATCCTCGCTTACAAGCACGGCAAAGCCGCCGATCACGTCTTCCAGAATGGGCAGGCCTTTTTTCACATGGTCCTTCCCGTTCATGCCCAGTTTGGCGGTCGCCCCGCCTGCCACGACAGCCACGTTTTTGAACGTGCCCGCCCGGACAAGGCTGGCCGCTTCCACAAGCGCGTGGGCGGGCGCGGCGCAAAAGCCGCGTGTGTCCGAACCAGAGGCGTTGACGGCCCCGGAAACCTCGGCGATGGCCTTTGCAAAGTTGCCGCCGCCGCGCTGGTTCATGTCCCCGCAGGCTTCCTCTGAACATTCTATGACATAATCGATGCAGGACAGGTCAATGCCGTGTTTTAGCGCAAGGTTGTTAAGCGCCAAAACCCCGGATGCCTTTGCCACAAGGTTTTCGAATATTACATGGGCGTTAAGGTTTACGTCTATGTCGTGGGCGCGGTTTACGCAAGCGACAAGTTTGCCCTCGTTGTACACCGGCTCCGCATGGTGCTCTGCCACCTGCGTTTCGATTTCGCCAATGGCCGCCCCTGCGCCGATTTTGCCCTCCAGCCCTTTAAGAGCGGGATGCGCGGCGATTTTGGGCGTGACGCCGGCGGCAAAGGCGCTTTCCAGCACGACCAGATCGAATGAATCCACGATTTTAAGCAGGGCGATAAACTCGTCCTGCGGCATAATTTCGCCCAGCCGGCCGAAGCGGCCTGCGCCTGCCACGGCTTTGTCGTACCAAGGGAACTCGTAGCCTTTAAGTGCCTCTGGCGTTATCTGCCCTATGTAAGCCTGATTTGGCGGGTATTCGACAACCTTGTCAAAGGGGCGGATATGCCCAGCGATTTTTTTCAAGTACTCTGAATCCGGGTTGACTATCCGCTCTGTGGTCTGTGTAGTGCCGTTATGCAAAATCATATCCGGCGTATGGACTAGAACATAAGACGCGCCTTTAAGCACGGAATTACTCATTTTTTTCTCCTATTAAAAAACATATCTGAAGGGCAACCCCCCCTAAGTCTATGATACAGCGGCTTTTACGCAAAGTCAACAGAAAAAATCTGCCCGCAGGGGGAAGTTTTCACCAAGGAGGCGAAGAGCTTTGCTTCGCGGGCGGCTGCCGGGGAAGGCCAGTGCAAAGCCCCCTCCGTGAAACTCCTAGGCAAGCGCAGCTTGCCAGCCCTCCGTGGTGGAAAATTCTCCCGCTTGGTCGCCGGCAGAAGCTTGCTCGCCGGGCAGCCGCTCCCGAAGCAAAACTTCGTGCCTTTGTGCCTTTGTGTGAGGCTAAAATTCGATGCGCCCTCCGTGGTGAAAATTCCCCCAATCCCTCACTCCAAAAGCAGGCTCAGGAAACCCTCCGTGTCCAGCGCGTGGAAATACTGGCCTATATCCTCGCCGGCAAGCGCGGCCATTATGTCGTCGCGATTCAGATAACGGCCGGTAAGCCGCGCCGCAAGATCGGCAGGGTCGCGGTTTGAAAAAAAATCACCGTAAAAAGCAAGACCGTTAATCCTGCCCTCGCCGGCAATGTCAAGAAGCACCTCGATCTTGCCACAACCCTCGATACGCCGCGCCTTGCGCAAAGAGTGCGGCGGGGAACCCCCGTAGTTCCAACTCCACCGCGAATAACGCTCTTCGCATAACACACCGACAGCATCCCGGTGCGCCGCCGTTAGCTGAAAATCCACCATGCCCAGAGCCGCGCCAATCTGCCCCTTAAGCGCGGCCCAAAAGTCGGACATCGCAATATCGGACTTCATGTAAGGACGAATATTCGTAACACGACTCTGCACCGACTTTATCCCACGCGACAGAATCTTGTCATCCCCCGGCTTTAACGCCTGGGAAAGCACACTCAAATCGGAATCGTACAAAATCGTGCCGTGATGCATCACACGATTTTGCTTGACATACTGAGCGTTACCCGAAAACTTCTTCCCCTCGACAGTCATATCGTTGCGCCCGGAAAGCTCAACCGGCACCCCGAAGGAACGCAAAGCCTCGCTTACAGGCCTGCAAAAAAACTCAAAGTCAAGAGCCGCATGACCGCCGGCGACATCGCTTATGAACGTAAAGTTTATATTGCCAAGATCGTGATAAACCGCCCCCCCGCCGGAAAGCCTGCGCACAACGGAAATCTCCCTCTCCTTGACAAAGGCCGCGTTTATCTCTTCGCTCGTGTTCTGATGCTTGCCTATGATAATCGAATTGTGGTTTTGCCATAACATAAAGTAGCTGTTTTCCCGTGGCAGCGCGTCAAAAACAAACTGCTCCAAAGCCAAATTCCAACGCGGGTCAGTTTGCCCGCTTTCAATATAATGTACCATGTGTTATAATATCCTTATTCTTGCACTAATGAAAGAGGCAAAGGAGGCGAAGAGCAGTATGAGCGTAGAAGAACTTGCGGAAATTTCCCGGCATTACGGGGCAGATAGCGACTATGTTATCGCGGGGGGGGGCAACACCTCCTTCAAAGACGGAGACACCATGTATGTCAAGGCTTCGGGCGCGGCCTTGGCAGATGCGAGCGCCGGGGCCTTTGTGCGCGTCGGGCGGCGCGCGCTGGACAAAATCTGGGACAGGCAGTATTCGGCGGACAGCGAAGCGCGCGAGCGGGAAGTTCTGGCCGATTTAATGGCCGCCCGCCTGCCGGGGGAGGAGGCAAAACGCCCCAGCGTGGAGACAACCCTGCATGGCCTTTTGCCCTTTGCCTTTGTCGTGCACCTGCACCCGGCGCTAGTCAACGGCGTAACCTGCTCGCGACAGGGGCAGGCGGCGGCAGAGCGACTTTTCCCGCAGGCGGTGTGGATTCCTTCCATAAATCCCGGCTATATTCTCGCGCTGGAGGTGAAAAAGGCACTCGCGGAATTCAAGACGAGGACGGGGGGGGAGGCGCAGGTTATCTTCCTGCAAAACCACGGGGTCTTTGTCGGCGCGGACAGCGCGGGCGAAATAAGGAAAATTTATGAGGAGATGATTGGCCGGCTGCAAAACGAAGTCAAGCGCAAGCCCGACTTCAGCGGAGGGGGCGCGGAAGGTTCGGGCGGCTCGGCGGAGGTGTTGCAAGTTTTGGCACAGCTTGCGGGGGGGGCGGCCTTTGTCCGCAACCGGGAAGTCGCCCGCCTTGTGGAAAGCGAGGCTTCTTTTGCGCCGGTGGCCTCGGCCTTTACGCCCGATCACATCGTCTATGCCGGAAGCGATCCGCTGTTTACGGCGGCCGGCACGAAAGAAGGGATTGAGCTTGCATGGAAGGCGCATATCGAAAAAACAGGCCGCCCGGCTAAAATTGTGGCCGTGCAGGGCCTTGGGGTTTTCGGCGCGGGGACGAGCGAAAAGGCGGCCGGGCTTGCCTTGGAGCTTTTTTTGGACAGCGTCAAGGTGGCCGTTTTTTCCGAGTCTTTCGGGGGGGGGCTTTTTATGACGCGGGACAAGATCGATTTTATCAACAATTGGGAAGTCGAGGCTTTCCGCACGAAAGTTTCCATATAACATAGATAACATGGAGGAAAAAACAAATGAAGACGAAGGCTATCCGTTTGTACGGGGTGAATGATTTGCGGCTGGAAGAGTTCGAGCTGCCGGAAATACGCGACGATGAGATTCTTGCAAAGGTTGTCTCGGACTCGATCTGTATGTCAAGCCACAAGCTGGCCATGCTGGGGGGGGGGCACAAGCGGGTGCGCC